>NZ_JABWQQ010000004.1:0-289069 GCF_014268555.1 Pseudomonas sp. SWRI111
AACCACTTGCGCTTCCGATCTCTCGTTAGCGGGAGGCGAATTCTACAGCGTTACTCGCTGTTGTCAACACCTCTTTTTCTCCGCTTTCGACCGAGAAGATCGAACCGTTAAAAGAGCCAAACATTACTGCCCTTTCAACTCCTTCCAGGCTTCGATGATCTGAAGCAAGCCGCTGTCGAAAACTGCGTAACTCTTTGAATCTCAAGGAGTTTTCCGTTTCGACTGCGCCGGAAGTGGGGCGAATTATAGACCTCCAGAATCTGCCGTCAACCGTTAATTTCGCTTTTCTTGAACATTTTGCTTTCTAGCCAATAAACGCGGGATTCGCCTCAGCACTGGTGGCACACGAAGCACCAAAAGCAAGGCGCCTATAAAGGCATAAATCGCCCACTCCTCCAGATCAGCCCGCACAATCCATAACATATGCAGCAAACCCAGTCCCAAAATGGCGTACACCAGGCGGTGCAGCTTCTTCCAGCGAGTACCCAAGCGACGTTGGCTATAGCGATTCGACGTCACCGCCAATATCAGCAGTCCAAGGAAACCCAGCGCACCGACAATAATGTACGGCCGCTTGCTCAACTCGACGCCCAACTGCGACCAGTCGAACCCGAGGATAAACGCCATATAGCTGAACAGGTGCAAAGCCACATACGCAAAACACCAAAGCCCCAGCTGCCGGCGAACGGCAATCCACCCCGCCCACCCGGTCAGTTTCTGCAAAGGGGTCATGCTCAGCGTGATCAACAACAATACCAGCGTCCCCAGCCCCAACCGATCTACCAGCACCTTACCCGGATCAGGCCCGAGCAAATCCGCAAAAGCCTGATAGAACCAGAGCAAAGGCCAGATCGCCGCCGCGATGAAAACGCCCACTCGCCAGAACGGGTAACGCATCAGTAGTTCTTCCGCAGATCGAGCCCTGTATATAAAGAAGCGACTTCTTCCGAGTAGCCGTTAAACATTTGCGTGTCACGCACATTCGGTTTGAACAGACTGTTCGGCAATCGCCGCTCCCGTGCCTGGGTCCAGCGCGGGTGATCAACCGTCGGATTCACATTGGCATAGAAGCCGTACTCATCCGCGGCGATGCTTTGCCAGGTTGTCTTCGGCTGCTCACTGACCAGGCTGATCCGCACGATGGACTTCACGCTTTTAAAGCCATATTTCCACGGCACCACTAACCGCAGCGGTGCGCCGTTCTGATTCGGCAGTTCCCGGCCATACATGCCCACAGCGAGGATTGCCAGCGGGTTCATTGCCTCGTCCAGACGCAAGCCTTCGACATAGGGCCAGTCAATCAAGGCGAACCCGGAGCGCTGCCCGGGCATGCTCTTGGGATCCTGCAAGGTTTCGAAGCGGATGTATTTGGCCTTTGAGGTCGGCTCGACTTGCTTGAGCAACGCCGAGATGGGGAAACCGATCCAGGGAATGACCATCGACCACGCCTCGACACAGCGCAGGCGATAGATACGTTCCTCCAGTTGATAAGGTTTCATGAAATCTTCAAGCGCATAGCGTCCCGGCTTACCCACCTCTCCGTCTATCACCACGCTCCACGGTTCGGTTTTCAGCGATCCGGCGTTCGCCGCCGGATCGCCCTTGTCGGTACCGAACTCATAAAAGTTGTTGTAGTGAGTAGCGTCCTTATAAGGCGTGATCGCCTCATCCTTGACGCTGACCGCGCCCCACTGGGTAGAAGGAAGCTTTTCGGCGAACCAGGCCGGCGCTTTGCCCGGTTCAACATCGGAGTAACGAGAAGGATCCGCGGCACTGGCCCAACGCGGCAGGCTGCTGACAGCAATACCGGCGGCGGTAGCACCGAGCAGTTGGCGACGGGAAAGATAGATGGATTCGGGCGTGACATCCGACTCATGGCAGTCAGATGCTTTGGGGATCTTGATCAACATGACAACTCCGCAGCTTTGGAGGACAGGTGCACCCATAGACTGCGGAGTATGCGGGAAATTACATCACTCGGCGTTTTTGTGACGACGAAGGCGCAACAGGTATTGCACCGGGCCGGAAGCAGCGTAGGCGAGGAACACCAGCAGCAGAATGCGCGGCGGATCGCTGAACACGACCGCGAACACCAGCACCACGGCGAGGATCGCCACGAACGGCACACGCCCTTTCAAGTCCAGCTCCTTGAAGCTGTTGTACTTGATGTTGCTGACCATCAACATGCCGGCCGCCGCCACCATCAACGCAACCAGGAACGACATCTTCGAACCCTGAATGCCGTAATCGCTGAATGCCCAGACGATACCCGCCACCACACCCGCGGCTGCCGGACTGGCCAGACCGATAAAGTAGCGCTTGTCTGCCGTACCCACTTGAGTGTTGAAACGCGCCAGACGCAACGCCGCGCCAGCTACATAGATGAAGGCGACCATCCAGCCGACCTTGCCCATGTCACCCAATGCCCAGCCGAAAGCCAGCAACGCAGGCGCGACGCCGAAAGCAACCATGTCTGACAGGGAGTCATATTCGGCGCCGAACGCGCTCTGCGTGTTGGTCATGCGTGCAACCCGACCGTCGAGGCCGTCGAGCACCATGGCAACGAAAATCGCGATCGCGGCGAACGCGAAGTATTTGCTCGCATTCGCCGAGTCGCCGGCACTCAAGGCCGCCTGGGCGCTCATCGAGTTGATGATGGAATAGAACCCTGCGAACAGGTTGGCGGTGGTGAACAGGTTCGGCAGCAGATAGATACCACGATGCCGGACTTTACGACCTTCTGCGTCGTGCCCTTCTTCGATGTGCTCATCGATGGGCAGGAGGCTTTCGGCGTCGGAAGCCTTGTTCGGCTCTTCGGGACGTTCGCTCATGGACATTACCTTGCAACGGTGTGGAAAAAATTCGACAGAAGCTTGAGGACGACAGTTCGGCCACAAACGATGCAGCTTTATACCAGAACCGCCGTCTCAAACGAAAAAACGCGGCCAGGGCCGCGTTTTTTTCATACAAGGGACGCTGACTCAGTTTTTGGCTTTGTCGACGATCTTGTTGGCACCGATCCACGGCATCATGGAGCGAAGTTGCTCGCCGATGATTTCGATACCGTGAGCGGCGTTGTTACGACGCTTGGCGGTCATCGAAGGGTAGCCGGTTGCGCCTTCGCTGATGAACATTTTGGCGTATTCGCCGTCCTGAATACGTTTCAGGGCGTTGCGCATGGCCTGACGGGACTCGGCGTTGATGACTTCCGGACCGGTCACGTACTCGCCGTACTCGGCGTTGTTGGAGATCGAGTAGTTCATGTTGGCGATACCGCCTTCATACATGAGGTCAACGATCAGCTTCAGTTCGTGCAGGCATTCGAAGTAGGCCATTTCCGGCGCGTAGCCAGCTTCAACCAGGGTTTCGAAACCGGCTTTGACCAGCTCAACGGTGCCGCCGCACAGAACGGCTTGTTCGCCGAACAGGTCGGTTTCAGTCTCGTCCTTGAAAGTGGTTTCGATGATGCCGGTACGGCCGCCACCAACGCCAGCGGCGTAGGACAGTGCAACGTTTTTCGCGTTGCCCGAGGCGTCCTGGTAGATCGCGATCAGGTCAGGGATACCGCCGCCCTTGACGAACTCGGAACGCACGGTGTGGCCCGGGGCTTTCGGCGCGATCATGATCACGTCGAGGTCGGCACGCGGAACAACCTGGTTGTAGTGGATCGCGAAGCCGTGGGAGAAGGCCAGGGTGGCGCCTTTCTTGATGTTCGGCTCGATTTCGTTCTTGTACAGCGAGGACTGGAATTCGTCCGGGGTCAAAATCATGACCAGGTCGGCAGCCGCCACAGCAGAAGCAACGTCAGTCACTTTCAGGCCGTGAGCTTCGGCTTTGGCAACGGTGGCCGAACCTTTACGCAGACCGACGGTAACGTCGACACCGGAGTCTTTCAGGTTGCACGCTTGAGCGTGACCCTGGGAGCCGTAACCGATGATGGCAACTTTCTTGCCCTGGATGATCGACAGGTCGCAGTCTTTATCGTAGAAAACTTTCATGAATTTCCCCTTATATCCGGCCGTTCAGGCCATGCGCTAATTTGGTTTAGATGCTGAGTACTTTGTCGCCGCGGGCAATGCCGGTCACGCCGCTACGGACGGTTTCCAGAATCGAAGCGGTGCCGATGGACTGAATGAAGCTGTCGAGCTTGTCGCTGGTACCGGTCAATTGAACGGTATACACGCTGGCGCTGACATCGACGATCTGTCCACGGTAGATATCGGTGGTGCGTTTGATCTCGGCGCGCTGGGCGCCAGTGGCCTTGACCTTGACCAGCATCAGTTCGCGTTCGATGTGAGCGCTTTCCGACAGGTCCACCAGCTTGACCACTTCGATCAGCTTGTTCAGGTTTTTGGTGATCTGCTCGATGACCTCATCGTGACCCACGGTGGTCAGCGTCAGACGCGACAGGGTCGGGTCTTCGGTCGGGGCCACGGTCAGGCTTTCGATGTTGTAGTTGCGCTGCGAGAACAGGCCGACCACGCGAGACAGAGCGCCGGGTTCGTTTTCCAGAAGCAAGGAAATAATGTGCCGCATGATTAGGTACGCTCCGTCTTGCTCAGCCACATATCGCGCATGGAGCCGTCTTTGATCTGCATCGGGTAGACGTGCTCGCTGGTGTCGACCGAAACATCGATGATCACCAGACGATCCTTCATGGCGAACGCTTCGGCCATCTTCGCCTTCAAATCTTTCGATTCGGTGATGCGTACGCCAACGTGGCCGTAAGCTTCAGCCAGCTTGATGAAGTCAGGCAGCGATTCCATGTAGGAGTGCGAGTGACGGCTGCCGTAGCTCATGTCCTGCCACTGGCGAACCATGCCCAGCACACCGTTGTTGAGGATGACGATTTTCACCGGCAAGCCATACTGCAAGCAGGTCGACAGCTCCTGGATGTTCATCTGGATACTGCCTTCACCGGTGACGCAGGCAACGTCGTCGTCGGGGAAGCTCAGCTTGATGCCCATTGCGGCTGGCAGACCAAAGCCCATCGTGCCCAGGCCACCGGAGTTGATCCAGCGATTAGGCTTGTTGAACGTGTAGTACTGCGCCGCGAACATCTGGTGCTGACCGACGTCAGAGGTCACAAAAGCGTCGCCCTTGGTCACTTCGCAGAGGGTCTCGATCACGGTCTGCGGCTTGATCTTGCTGCCGTCGCCCTTTTCATAAGGGAACAGGCCACGATCGCCACGCCATTCATCAACCTGCTTCCACCAACTGGCCACGGACTCCTTGTTCGGGGTCTCGCCGATTTCCTTGAGGATCGCGACCATTTCGGTCAGGACGCTCTCCACCGGGCCAACGATAGGCACATCGGCCTTGATGGTCTTGGAGATCGACGCCGGGTCGATGTCGATGTGGATGATCTTGGCGTTCGGGCAGAACTTCGCCGGGCCGTTGATCACGCGATCGTCGAAGCGCGCGCCGACGGCCAGGATCACATCGGCATGGTGCATCGCCAGGTTGGCGGTGTAGCTGCCGTGCATGCCGAGCATGCCGATGAACTGACGGTCAGTGCCAGGGAAACCGCCCAGGCCCATCAAGGTGTTGGTCACCGGCAGATTAAGCATTTTGGCCAGTTCGGTCAGCGGTGCGGAACCGTTGCCGAGGATCACGCCACCACCCGAATAGAGCACTGGGCGCTTGGCCGCCAGCAACATTTCGGCCGCCTTGCGGATTTGCCCGGAGTGACCGCGAACGGCCGGGCTGTAGGAACGCAGCTTGGCTTTTTTCGGGAAGATGTATTCGAACTTCTCGGCCGGGTTGGTCATGTCTTTCGGGATATCGACCACGACCGGGCCCGGACGACCGGATTGCGCCAGGTAGAATGCCTTCTTCATGACTTCCGGGATTTCCGAAGCGTGCTTGATCATGAAGCTGTGCTTCACGATCGGCCGGGAGATACCGATCATGTCGGTTTCCTGGAACGCGTCGGTGCCGACCATGGTGCTGGGCACCTGACCGGAAATGATAACCATTGGAATCGAGTCCATATAGGCGGTGGCGATACCGGTGATGGCGTTTGTGGCGCCAGGACCGGAAGTCACCAATACCACGCCGGCTTTACCGGTGGCACGGGCGTAGCCGTCAGCCATATGGGTTGCCGCTTGTTCGTGACGAACCAGGATGTGAGTCACTTCCGGTTCTTTGAACAGGGCATCGTAAACATGCAGGAGAGCACCACCCGGGTACCCGTAGATGTATTTGACGCCTTCGTCACGCAAAAAGCGGACGAGCATCTCACCGCCAGATAAAAGCTCCACGTTGTTCACCTCTAAAACGCCAGAATACCGTCCACAAAAAGGGGCGGGTCTTAATAGGTTTACTTCTCGGCAGAGCATGAGCGACGGTGGTCGCCGACTACGTCAGCACTGACTGAGCAAGTATTGGGATCGTCCCAAGTGTTGCGGGCCTTTCCCACCCAGCGCGAGGTAACGCGTTGCGGGTGTAACAGGTCGGCGCGGATGTGCGCCTCATGATCTACCGAGTGGGTCTGCTTCTGGCAGTCCCTCTACAGCGGACTTTGGATTCTTCTGTTTCGCCCTCTGCAAGTCAAGTCGTCTGTGTGGTTAATTGTGGGTAAGCACATGAGAACGCAAGAAAAAACCTGAAAAGCGCTACTCTGTTAGCGTCAATTGCGCATTTTCAGCAAGGAATCAGCATGCGAACGCTCCTCCTGACTCTGTTAGTCGGCCTCAGCCCCTGGTGCTCGGCCGCTCAAATCTACAAATGGGTCGACGCCCAGGGTGTCACGCATTTCGATGCGCAGCCGCCTCAGGGGCAACCGTCCACCACCGTGCAAACGCCCTCCTCGCCCGCGCCGAAACCAGCGCCGATGTCGGGCGGCGGGGTAATCGGTGATCAGAAAACCATCGATGACAAGGTCAAGAAACAGGTCGCCGAACAGCAGGCGCAGCTCAAGGCATTTTGCGAACAGGCACGCACGAATCTGGCGCAACTGCAGAACAATCCGCGATTGCGTGAGGAGGTCGAGGGTGATTTGCGGCGCCTTGACGACGCGCAACGTCAGGAGCGCATTGTCGAAGCGAAGAAGCAGATTGCCGAGAATTGCTCGTAATCGCTGCGAAGAAGCTGTGTAGGGCTATGTAGGAGCTGCCGAAGGCTGCGATCTTCTTTGACTTGTTTGAAGAGCAAGATCAAAAGATCGCAGCCTCGTTGCACTCGTCAGCTCCTACAGTCGCGTTCAGCGTGAAGCAGTGATCAGCAGGTCAAACTCTTTAAGCAGCACCTGCAACTGACGATCCTTGCCGCCAAGATTGCGCTGGGCAAATACCATTTCAGCCATTTCCTGAATCCCCGAGGCGTTCGGCAACGGCAGATCCTGTTCGAGGATCATCTTCATGCGTGGCAGGAAGATCCATTGCAGCCATTGCTCGAAGTCCAGCGTGTCGACCGAAAACGGCTCGACACTGCTGAGTGCTTCAGCCGACGGCGGGACCTCATCCCACCAGCCCTGGGTACGCAGTTCACGCTCGATCAGCAACAGCTGATCGGCGATTTTCGGGAAACGCGCATCCATCACAGGGAAACCTTGGCCTTCTGACGGGCCAGTGCGGCGCCGGCGGAATCGCCTTGCTTCTCACGGGCCTGAGCGATGATGTCCCACAGGCTGGCCTGCAGATCTGGGCGGCCGTTGGCCATGGTCAGTGCACGACGGGCGAATTGCTCGGCCTGCGGCGCATCGCCCTGGGCCATACGTACTTGCGCCAAGCGATAAAGCACTTGCGGCTCGCGCGGGGCGACACGCTGGGCACGTTCCAGACTGGACGACGCACCGTTGAGGTCGCCACCGGCCTGCTGCTGTTGCGCGGTGGTCAACAGGGCGAGCACCGGGCCGTCCAGTTGTTCGTCAGCCGACAGACCGCCGCCACTGCTGGCCGAAGGGATGCCACTAGGCGACGACGGCATGCTGTAGCTGCCCGAATTGACCGGCGCAGAGTCCACCGCCGAAGGGTTATACGGACCAGGCGTGATGCCGCCGGATGCGGGGCCGGGCACGATTGGCGAACTGCTGATCGGCGCCGAAGTGGTCGCGCCACCGCCGGGCACCATGACCACGACACCGGTATCGCCCTGAGGAATCGCCTGAGTCTGGCCCTGTACCGGACGCTTCACCGTCGTTTGACGGAAACCGCCGTTGGCCGAAATGCGTTCGCTGTTGGACACGGCGGTACCGGAGTCGACCACCGGAATCGAACCACGCTGTACGGTAGAGCAGCCGCTGAGCAAAGCCACGGCGGTCACCGCTGGAATCAACCACTTGTTCACTTGAAGCCCTCTTTGCTTAATTCATCCAGCCCTTGACCCAATCCATCACCGACTCGCCGGAAGCGGGCGTTTCGCTCGCACACGCGGCGCCGGGAGGCGGTTCGCTGCCGCGAATATACGGCATCTGTACGGCGCCCGGGCAGTTGGCGTCAGAGCCTTGACCGGTACGTGAATCGACCCAGGCCTGGACGACGTTGTCCGGCTGCGGCATGTCGAGCGGCAGCGGGTCGGCCTTGCGCATGAAACTGCTCCAGACCTGCAACGCACCGGTCGCCCCGGTGAACGGCGTCTTGCCGTTGTCATCACGCCCGAGCCAGACCACCGCCAGCAGATCCTGACTGAACCCGGCGAACCAGCTGTCGCGCGAGTCGTTACTGGTACCGGTCTTGCCCGCCAGCGTCAGGGTCTTGGGCAGCACGTTATAAACCGAACTGCCGGTACCTTCACGCATCACCCGCTGCATGGCGTTCTGGATCAGGTAAATGGAGGCCGGATCGAAACGCTGTTCGATCTGGAACGGATAACGCTTGAGCGGCTCGCCATCGGCCGTCAGTACGCTGCGAATCCCGCGCATCGGCGTGTTGAAACCGCCATTGGCCAAGGTCTGGTACATCGTCGCCACTTCGATCGGGGTCATGCCGCCCGCACCCAGCAGCATCGACGGAAACGCCGGAAACTCACGCGTCACGCCCAGTCGAGCGAGGGTCTTGAGCACGTTCGGCACGCCGACTTCCAGGCCCAGCCGCGAGGTCGACAGGTTGTAGGAATGCGCCAGGCCCTGGTAGAGGAACACCGTGCCATGGGAGCGACGATCGTAGTTCTGCGGCTTCCACACCTGCCCGTTCGCGCCCTTGACCGACAGTGGGTCGTCCGACAGCCAACTGGTCAGCGTGTACTGGCTCGGTTTTTCCAGCGCGGTCAGATACACCGCCGGTTTGATCAACGAGCCAATCGGCCGCACGGCATCCAGCGCACGGTTGAAACCGGCGTAGCTGGCCTGACGGCTGCCGATCATTGCCTGGACTTCACCGGTTTCCGGGTTGGTCACGACCATTGCCGCTTCCACGTCATCGGAACCCTTGCGCCCGGCCAGACGCTTGAAGGTGTCGTTGACCGAGGCCTCGGCCTTCATCTGCAGAATCGGATCGAAACTGGTGAAGATGCGCAGGCCTTCTTCGGTCAAGTCTTCGTCACGATAGTCTTCACGCAATTGACGTTTGACCAGATCGATAAAGCCGGGGAAAGAGCTGTCGGCGAGCTTGCCGCGGGTCGTCACGCCCAGCGGCATTTTTTTCGCCGCTTCGACTTGCTCCGCAGTGGCCACGCCTTGCTGCTCAAGCACGTCGAGTACCAGATTACGCCGTTCAAGTGCACGTTCCGGATTGCGTCGCGGGTTGTAGTAGGACGGACCTTTGACCATGCCGACCAGCAACGCAACCTGATGCAGCTTCAATTCGGACAAGGGCTGGCCGAAGAAGAACTGGCTGGCCAGACCGAAACCGTGCACCGCACGCTGCCCGTCCTGACCGACGAAGACTTCGTTGAGGTACGCCTCAAGAATTTCCTTCTTGTCGTAATGCAGCTCCAGCAACATCGCCATCATTGCTTCGGTAAGCTTGCGGCTCAGGCTGCGTTCGCTGGTCAGGTAGAAGTTTTTCACCAACTGCTGGGTCAGCGTACTGCCGCCCTGGGTCATCTTGCCGCCGGAGGTGTTGATCCACACCGCACGGGCAATCGACTTCGGCGACACACCCCAATGGCTATAGAAGTCGCGGTCTTCGACGGCGACCAGGGTTTCGAGCAGATACGGCGGCACCTGATCGAGCTTGATCAGGATGCGGTCTTCAAGATTTTTCGGGTAAATGCCACCGATCAGCAGCGGCTCCAGACGCACCACCGACAATTTCGAGCCGTTGGTCGCCGACAGCTCCGCCACGTAATCGCCGGAGAAACGCACCCGCACCGGCTGGGCTTTTTCCAGGCCTTCGTAGAACTGGAAGCCACGGGTATTCAGATCAACCGTATTGCCGCTGACGGCGGCGGCGCCGGGACCGTTGCTCACGGCTTCGCGGCGATAGCCGAGGGCGTCGAGTTCGGTGAGGAAATCGTCCTTGCTGAGCTTCTGTCCGACGAACAGCTCAAGCGGGCGCGCGTAGACCTTGGCCGGAATGGTCCAGCGCTTGCCGGAGAACTTCTCCTGCACCACGGCATCAAGGTAGACGGCGAAGCCGGCCAGCACTACAAGGCCGACCAGACTGAGTTTAATGGCCCAGCTCAGCCACGGGTTCATGCCCTTGGCTGGTGGTTTTTTCTTGGTACGGGGGGATCGGGATCGAGTCATGGCGGCGGATTATACGCACTTTATTGATCCTCAACAGGCACGCTCCGAGGTTTGCGTCAGGCGGGCAAGCAGCCATAATGGCCGCCTCGAATCTCCCCCGTCTCTGAAGGATCGCCTGTGAGCCAGTCCCTGATCGCTGCCCTGCAAAACCCGGCCCTCTACCCGCATCCCGTCGAAGGGTTTCAGGTCATCGAAACCCATATTTCGTGGGTCATTCTCACCGGGCCCTTTGCCTATAAAGTGAAGAAGCCGGTGAATTTCGGCTTCCTCGACTTTACCGGCCTGGACGCCCGCGCACATTTCTGCGCTGAAGAGCTGCGCCTGAATCAGCGTCTGACCGATGATTTGTATCTGGAGGTGTTGCCAGTCACCGGCAGCGTCGAAGCACCGCAATTGGGCGGCGACGGCCCGGCCATCGAATACGTGCTGAAGATGCGCCAGTTCCCGCAGACCGGTTTGCTCAGCACCCTTCAGGCCAACGGCGAGCTGACCACTCAGCACATCGATGCGATGGCCGAGCAGATTGCGCACTTCCACCTCAACGCACCAAAAGTCCCGGCCGAACACGACGCCGGCACCCCGGACAGCGTGATGGCGCCGGTGCGGCAGAATTTCGAACAGATCCTGCCGTTCCTCAGCGACAAGAACGACCTGCTGCAACTTGAAGCCTTGCAAGCCTGGGCCGAAAGCAGCTTCGAGCGCCTCAAGCCACTGCTCGCCCAGCGCAAGGCTGACGGTTTCACCCGTGAATGCCACGGCGACATTCATTTGGGCAACGCCACCGTGATCGATGACAAGGTGGTGATTTTCGACTGCATCGAATTCAACGAACCCTTCCGCTTCACCGACGTCTACGCCGACACTGCGTTCCTGGCGATGGACCTGGAAGACCGCGGACTGAAATCCCTGGCCCGGCGTTTCATCAGCCAGTATCTGGAACTGACCGGCGACTACCAAGGCCTGGAAGTGTTGAACTTCTATAAAGCCTACCGCGCGCTGGTGCGCGCGAAGGTGGCCTTGTTCAGCATGCCGACGGACGCCACGGCGGTGCAGCGCGCCACTACCCTGCGCCAGTACCGCAACTATGCCAACCTCGCCGAGAGCTACAGCACCATTCCTTCGCGCTTCATGGCGATCACCCACGGCGTCTCCGCGGTCGGCAAGAGCCACGTGGCGATGCGCCTGGTCGAAGCGCTGGGCGCGATTCGTCTGCGTTCCGACGTCGAGCGCAAGCGCCTGTTCGGTGAACAGACCGTTGCCAACGACGTGCAGGCCGGCATTTATAGCGCCGAGGCCAGCGCCGCGACCTACGCGCGTCTGCATGAAATCGCCGAAGTGATCCTGCACGCCGGTTTCCCGGTAGTGATTGATGCCACCTACCTCAAGCGAGAGCAACGTGACAGCGCTGCAAAAATCGCCGAGGCCACCGGCACGCCGTTCCTGATTCTCGACTGCAACGCCCCACAAGCGGTTATCGAGAGCTGGCTGGCGCTGCGTCAGGCCGATCAAAAGGATCCGTCCGACGCCACCCTGGCAGTGATCGCAGCGCAGCAGGCCAACCGCGAAGCGCTGACGCCGGAAGAAATCCTCCGTAGCAAACGCGTGCAGACCAATGAATCCGGCACGCTGGACACCGTGGTCGCGCAGATCCGTCAGCGCCTGCCAGGTCTGTAAGAAACTATTTCGGCCGTGAAGCCCTCGCTCGCTTCACGGCTGCTAAATAGTGGCACTATACTGGCGCCATAAAACCAACAGGTGATCTGACATGAGCCAGCCGAAACTTCTCGACACCCCGCTGTATGCCTTGCTGCACAAAGATGACATCGCCGGTTTCAACAAGGAGCGTCCACAGGACGGCCCGATTGACATGGTCGGCGGTGATTTCCGTGGCCTCGACCTGCGTGAACTGAACGCCGATGGCGTGGATTTCCGGGACGCCTACTTTCGCTCCGCCGATCTGCGTGGCATCGATTTCCGCAAGGCTTCGCTCGAAGGCGCCAGCCTGGCCCACGCACAGATTTCCGGTGCGTACTTCCCGCCGGAGCTGAGCGCAGACGAGATTCTCATGTCGATGAATTTCGGCACGCGGTTGCGGTATCGCACGCGCTGAGATTCATGTTCAGCACCTGACACTCCCCCCCATGTAGGAGTGAGCCTGCTCGCGATAGCGGTTTAACATTCAGCAAATGTGCTGTCTGTCAGTCCGTCATCGCGAGCAGGCTCACTCCTACAGTTATATGTGTTACGCCACGCCCTTCTGCGTTCGCCAGATCTTTCCTCCCCCTCTTAGAAGCATTTGCGTCGAATCCGACCAAACAACCACGCTTTTCCTACTGATGGCTACACTCCTGAGAAGCTCGCCCACGCTCCATTCGGCCGTCGCAAGGAGGCTTGATGAATGATGAACTGCAACACCTGAAAAATCTTGGCAAGACGTCGGCGCAATGGCTGCATGCCGTGGGCATCCACAGCGCCTCGGACTTGCGGCGCCTGGGCGCGGTGGACGCCTACCGGGCCGTGCGTACCCGTGGGTTTCGTGCATCGAAGGTGTTGTTGTATGCGATCGAAGGCGCGCTGATGGATGTGCACTGGAACGACATCCCCGCCGAACGCAAGGACGCCCTGAACAAGCAGCTCGACGCCATCTCTTCACGCCACAAGAATTGAGCGGGCACTGCCGTCATGTATGTACTGGGGGAACAATCGGCGCACGCCGATGCCTTGATCAATCGTTTGCAGAACCTGCCCGCGCAATGGCTGCTGGGCCTGACACAGTGCGGGCCATTGCTCGAACTGCAGGCAACGGAAGACCTGATGGCGCAGTTGCCCGCCGACCAGTTGTTTCTGCTGGAGGACGGCGTGATCAACGGCGGTATCGGCGCGCGGGTACTGTTTTATTGGCAGGAAGGCGATCTGATTGGTCTCCAGCAAGGTGAGGCGTGGGCCGACTGCCGCTTGTGCGCAGAGGGACCATTGCGCTTGCTGCCCTACAGACGCAGCGAGGTGTTCCTGCACTTGTTTGCCGACAGCGGCCGTTGCGAGCAGTTTTTGCAATATTTGCTGGGACAGATGGCACTTCTGGCCCATGCCGTCGCCGACCTCAAGCCCCGCGAATTTCGCAGTACCCACGGTTTCAAACGGGTAGAAGCCGGGGAAACCCTGATCCATCAGGGGGACGCCGCCGATCATGTATTTGTGATCATCGACGGGCACGCCGAGGCGTTTGTGGACGGGCACAAGGTCGGTGAAGTGCTTAAGGACGAGATCTTCGGCGCCATGGCGCTGTTCACGGGCGAGCCACGCAATGCCACGGTCGTCGCTCGCGAGCCGAGTACCGTCATGCTGATTCCCGGCGATCATTTTTTGAGCATGACCCGCACCAACCCGAAGATTGCCCACAGCCTGATCGAGAGCATGGCGCGACGCATCGGCCAATTGAACCGACAACTCACGCAAACGGCACCGCTCGATCGGTGATGCCGATCCCTTGGTTTTCGCGGGATGACGGGCCACTTCAACGCCCGAAACAAATAAATACGGAATCAGTTGTTGACTCGGTAATGAGAATCGCTATGATTATCACAACTGGTCGCGAGATCAGTCGATATTCTGAAAAGCCCTTGGTTCGGACTCTCAGATTATCTCCTCATCAGGCTAATCACGGTTATTTGACCCGGTTTTTTACCGGGTCTTTTTTTGCCTGTGGAAAAGTCATCGGGCCAGCTGTTGACGCATCTGTGCACAATAATCCTGCGCTGGCATGGCAGCGGTGTACCAGACGTAATCGGCCATCGCCTGCGTGACTTCGGCGCCCCGCTCGGCCAGCATCAGCACGCTCGGGGCCTGCGCGGCGCCCAGGCCGAGCATGTGCAGCGGCACGCCGACATCCTTGCGGGCGTGCCATGCACCGGCCAACAGAACCGAAGGATGCGGCGCCGCCATCAGCTGTTCGGCCATGCGCCGGTCGCGCTGTTGCTGAACAGCAAGCATCGCCGGCATTTGCGACTCGGGCAGCAGACCACAGTGGGAATCGCTGACTTGCTCCAGCAACGTCGCCTTCACCGCCTCAGCATTGCTGAGCGGGCCGCTCAAAGCGGGTGGATTGCGATAGACGCTACGGACCTCGGCGTTATCAAGGTTTGCCGCCAGCAGCGGATACGGTTGTGCGAGCGCGAACCGCACAATCGGCCCGTAAAGCGTCCAGTCCCAGCCTTCCTGCCAGGCCAAGGCAGCAGGAAGATCGGCAGGGAGCGCGGCGGACTGGCGCAACCTGGCGATCCTGGGCTGTTGATCGGGCGTAAGCATTTCCAGCAACACACTGCCTTGCGCGCGCTGCTCACCCAGCGCCTGCAACAGCCATAACTGCACCGCGTGGTGCTCGGCATTGTCATGCTGCTCGCCGACAATCACTCGCTCGGCGCTGGCCAGGCGCTGAATCAGCGCTTGCGCCGTCAGCACCTGGCCGCTGCGCAAATCGCGAATCTCGCCGTCGACGGGCGGCGGCGCAACAACATGCTGGCACCCGGTAAGCCACACCACCGCCAACAGCCACATCCGGCGCATGCAATCTCCTCGACATTCCAGTCAGCGGGCGATGATCAGCGGATGCCCGCGCTCCGGGTGCGGTTGCACCAACACGTCCAGCCCGAACACGGCCTTGAGCGAATCCGGGCGCAACACTCGCTCAGGCGTGTCCAGCGCTACCGGGCGCCCAGCTTCAAGCAGCAAGACCCGGTCACAATAACGCGCCGCCAGATTCAAATCATGCAGGATGACCAGCACCGCCGCGCCACGGCCGGCAAACTCGCGCACCGCGTGCAAGGTCGTGTGCTGATGCAGCGGGTCGAGCATCGACGTCGGCTCATCCAGCAGTAGCGTTTGCCCCGCCTGCCCCGGCCAGAGCTGGGCCAGCACCCGCGCCAGATGCACGCGCTGGCGCTCGCCACCCGACAACGCCAGATAACTGCGGCCGCTCAGGTGCCCGGCATCTGCCGCGGCCAGCGCGGCGGCGATAATCTCGTCATCGCGCACCCGACCGCACTGATAAGGCAACCGGCCCATGCCGACCACTTCTTCGACACGAAAGGCGAAATCCAGCGTCGATGCCTGCGGCAGCACCGCCAGACGCTGCGCCCGCTGTGTGCCGCTCCAATGGTTCAACCCGTGCCCATCGAGGCAAACCGCGCCGGAGCTGGGCGCCAACTCACCGCACAAGGCTGCGAGCAAGGTACTTTTACCGGCACCGTTCGGCCCGAGTACGCCAAGCACTTTGCCCGGTTCGAGCTGGAGCGTGACGTCACTGAGCACAACCTTGCGGCCACGCTGAACGTGCAAATGGTCGGCGCGCAACATCAGGCTCGCCCTCGCAGCAACAGGTAAAGAAAGAACGGCGCACCGATAAACGCGGTGACGATACCGATCGGCAACTCCGCCGGCGCCAGCGCCAGACGCGCCACCAGATCGGCCAGCAACAGCAGGCTCGCGCCGGCCAGTACCGAGGCCGGGAGCAACACGCGATGATCGGGACCGGACAACAAGCGCACCAGATGCGGCACCACCAGGCCGACAAAACCGATCATCCCCGCCGCCGCCACCGCCGCGCCAACCCCCAGCGCGGTGCAGAACACCAATTCGCGCTTGAGCCGCTCGACATCAATGCCCAGATGCCCGGCCTCGGATTCACCCAGCAGCAAGGCATTGAGTGCCTTGGCCCGGCGCGGCAGCCACGCTGCCACCGCAGCGCTGATGATCAGCAACGGCCACAGCCGCGCGTAACTGGCGCCATTAAGGCTGCCAAGGTTCCAGAACGTCAGCGTGCGCAACGTCGCATCGTCGGCCAGATACGTGAACAGCCCGACCGCCGAACCGGCCAGAGCCGTCAGCGCGATGCCCGCCAGGAGCATGGTCGCCACATGGGTCTGACCATTACGCCGGCCGAGCCGATAAACCAGCGCCGTTACACCAAGCCCGCCGAGAAATGCGCACACCGACAATAAATAGGGGCCGAACGCCTCCGGCAAACCGCCAAAAAAAGAGCCGCCGACAATCGCCACCGCAGCACCCAGCGCCGCACCACTGGACACCCCGACCAGCCCCGGGTCCGCCAGCGGATTGCGAAACAGTCCCTGCATCGCCACGCCGGACAACGCCAGCACCCCGCCAACCGCCAGCCCGAGCAACGTACGCGGCAGACGAATCTGCCCGACGATCAACTCAGCCTGCTCCAGACCTTCCGGCGCCAACGGCACGCCGAGCATGCGCAGTGCCGCGCGCAGCGTATCGAACAGCGGCAGGCTGACCGGTCCCAGCGCCAGTGACAGCCAGATCGCCAGCAAACACAGGAGCGCCAGGCCGATGAACAGCGCGCGAGGTTTGACCAATCTGGTCATTGATCGCTCTTGGCCGGATAGAAACTGTCCGACAAGGTTTTCAACGCTGCCGGCAGACGTGGTCCAAGCCCGCCGACCAGCAACGTCGGATCCAGCTCCAGCACGCGCCCGGCCTTGGCCGCACGACTGCCGGCAAGGATCGGGTTTTCCTTGAACAACGCAGCTTTTGCCGCCTCACCGGTGAGTGCCCGATCAGCAAAAACCAGCACTTGCGGATCGAGACCGGCGAGTGCCTCTACCGAAAACGCCTTGTAGCCGGTGTGCGTCGCCAGGTTATGCCCGCCCGCCTGTTGCAGCAGCCAATCGGCCGCGGTGTCCTTGCCGGCGATCAATGGCTTGCCGCCGGCATGCCCGAGCAACAGCAGAACGCCCGGGGCTTTCTGTCGAGTTTGCGCTTGAGCGACTCGCGCCTTTTGCGCAGCGAGTTGCTGTTGATACGTTTGCAGCAACCGCGCCGCCTGTTGTTCCGCACCGAGCAGTTGCCCGAGTTGCGTCAGCGTATTTTCCAGCGTGGGCAGGTCAGGCTCGGCCGAGAACAACTGCACCTGCACCTTGGCCGCTTTCACCTGTGCAAGCACCGGCGGCGGGCCCATTTCCTCCGTGCCGATCAGAATGTCCGGGCGCAGGCTCAAGATG
The DNA here is from genome assembly GCF_014268555.1 of Pseudomonas sp. SWRI111. Taxonomy (NCBI): domain Bacteria; kingdom Pseudomonadati; phylum Pseudomonadota; class Gammaproteobacteria; order Pseudomonadales; family Pseudomonadaceae; genus Pseudomonas; species Pseudomonas sp. SWRI111. The sequence goes on from NZ_JABWQQ010000004.1 coordinate 17,656, forward strand.
CCCTCGGCGGACAGGCTGCGCTGATAACCGATGCTCGGCAGTGCCTTCAGCGATTGCGGATGCTGGCTGGTGGTGTCGACACCCACCAGTTTCGATTCGCCGCCCAGCGCGCTGACCCATTCCGACAACGCGCCGCCGGCACTGACCCAGCGTTGCGGCAAATCCGCCGCTGCGGCCTGGTGGCTGACAAACAGGCCGACACACAGCACAGCAACGCGAGCACTCAGGCGCATACACAGCTTCCTTGAATAAGGTTTCCCAGGCATCCGGACGACAAGCCAAGTATCCTCGGCCTCTGCCCGATCCCCGTGGGAGAAGGCCGCCATTTGATAATTGTTTGCATTTAAACGTCAAGCTCGGACATATCCAGACACGAGCGGACACTCGAGGATAGCCATGAAGTTTCTCTGCGCCGGGGTCGATCTGGTCGAGGCCGGTAGTCGCGGTTTCGATATCGACGGGAAAAAGCTGTTTGCCGTGCGACGTGGCGGGCAGGCCTATGTCTACCTCAACCGCTGCCCGCACCGAGGCGTCAGGCTGGAATGGCAACCCGACCAGTTTCTCGATCCGAGCAACAGTCTGATCCAGTGCGCCACCCACGGCGCCCTGTTTCTGATCGAGGACGGTGAATGCGTCGCCGGCCCCTGCGCCGGGCAAGCGTTGACGGCGATTGCCTGCCGCGAAGATGCGCAAGGGCTGTGGATAGACGTTTAACCGTTGAGCAATACGTCGAGACGCCGATCAATGACCAGCTCTTGATGATCCAGGCGCACGCCATACGCCAGCACCTCGACGCCACAAGCGACCGCTTCGAGAAGCGCATCGGCGTAGGCCGAGTCGATTTCCCTGGCCGGACGCACGGCCTCAATCCCGGTGAGATTGACGCAATACAACTGCACCGCGCGGATCCCGTCCCGTGCCAGGTGCGCCAGCTCACGCAAATGCTTGGCGCCGCGCTGGGTCACCGCATCGGGAAACGCGGCCACGGCCGTACCGTCGAAGCCCAGCGTGACGCTTTTCACTTCGATATAAGCCGGGCCACTGGGGTATTCGAGGCGGAAATCGATGCGGCTCTTTTCCTGCCCGTAAGCCACTTCCCGCTTCAAAGCAGTAAACCCGGCCAACTCGGTAATGACGCCGGCCTGTAACGCTTCCTCGACCAGTCCGTTGGCGCGCCCGGTGTTCACGCAAAACAAGCGGCCCTGCGGGGTTTCGCCGATTTCCCAAGTGCCGGGCAATTTGCGTTTCGGGTCGTTGGAGCGACTGAACCAGACTTGCCCGCCCTCGACCTGGCAATTGAGCATCGAACCGGTGTTCGGGCAGTGGATGGTCAGCAATTCGCCGCTGACGGTTTCAATGTCAGCGAGAAAGCGCTTGTAACGACGGATCAGCCGCGCCTGCTCCAGCGGTGGATAAAAACGCATCAGCCTTGCCAGCTCTTCAAACCACGGGCGATGCGCTCCACCGCTTCCTGCAAGCGCGCGAGGTTTTGCGTGTAGGCGAACCGCACATGATGACTGGCCTGATAGCGGCCAAAATCCAGGCCCGGGGTGAAGGCCACATGTTCTGTTTCGAGGAAATGTTGGCAGAACGCGAAGGCATCGCCGCCAAACTGGCTGATATCGGCATAAAGATAGAAAGCGCCTTCAGGCTCGACGGCAATGTTGAAGCCCAGCTCGCGCAACGCCGGCAGGAGGAAATCCCGTCGGCGGCCGAATTCAGCGCGGCGCTCCTCGAGAATCGTCAGCGTATCGGGCTCAAAACAGGCCAGAGCCGCGTGTTGCGCCATGCTCGGCGCGCTGATGTAGAGGTTTTGCGCAAGTTTTTCCAGTTCGCCGACCGCCGCGTCCGGTGCCACCAGCCAGCCGAGACGCCAGCCGGTCATACCGAAGTACTTGGAAAAACTGTTCAGGACAAACGCACTGTCATCGACTTCGAGCACGCTGGCGGCATCGGTGCCGTACGTCAGACCGTGGTAGATCTCATCCACCACCAAATGGCCGTGCCGCGCCTTGATGGCTGTGGATAACCCGGCCAGCTCGGCACGGGTCAGAATCGTCCCGGTCGGGTTGGCCGGCGAGGCGACCAGCGCGCCGACACTGTCGTGGTCCCAATGCCGCTCGACGAGGTCCGGGGTCAATTGATAGCGCACGTCCGGCCCGACCGGCACCAACTGCGCCGCACCTTCAACCAGACGCAAAAAGTGCCGGTTACACGGATAGCCCGGATCCGCCAGCAGCCAGTGCTTGCCGGGATCGACCAATAACGCGCTCGCGAGCAGCAGCGCGCCAGAACCACCGGGCGTGATCAGGATCCGGCGCGGATCGATATTCAAGCCATAGCGCGACTGGTAAAACCCGGAAATCGCCTCACGCAGCTCAGGAATGCCCCGCGCCGCGGTGTAACGGGTCTTGCCCGCCGTCAGCGCGGCTTGCCCGGCGCGAATGATCGGCTCGGCAGTGGTGAAGTCCGGCTCGCCGATTTCCAAGTGAATCACATCGTGACCGTCGGCCTGCAGTTCGTTGGCCCGCGCCAGCAGCGCCATCACATGGAACGGTTCGATCGCACGACTGCGCGCACTGTAGGGGGCCATTGGATTGCCTTCGACGGAAAAAAGAGTCGATTCTACCCATCTACCGGAACGAGCGAGAACCCGCAGCGGTCACAGCCTCAAGAACACTGGACTGTAACGAGATGAGCGTTCGCTCCAGGATTGACTAAAATCACTGATTGAACAGGTCTGCATCCCACCAGACACGACTTGCCAAACATCTGCAAGCGCCACCCGCCGGGGCCTCGACATCCGGGAGTAGCGCCGGCTGAATTGATCTGGTAAGTTCGCCCGCTTGCAGCCGCAGGGCCGGCAGGTGTCGGTGATGGAGCTTCCTGCGCAATGGATTACAAGAGTAGAGGCGGTCTATTTCATGTCCACCCAAGCAAAGCAACAGCAGCAAGCGACGATCAGCGGCTTCGAACCTTACGTTCCGAAGGCGGGTGAAGAGTACATGGGCGCTCCGATGCGCGCGCATTTCACCAAGATCCTGAACAAGTGGAAACTGGACTTGGACTTGATGCAGGAAGTCGACCGTACGGTTGATCACATGAAAGACGAAGCGGCCAACTTCCCTGACCCGGCCGACCGTGCCAGCCAGGAAGAAGAATTCGCCCTCGAACTGCGCGCCCGCGACCGCGAGCGCAAGCTGATCAAGAAAATCGACAAGACGCTGCAACTGATCGAAGACGAAGAGTACGGCTGGTGCGAGTCCTGCGGCATCGAGATCGGCGTCAAACGCCTCGAAGCCCGTCCAACAGCGGATCTGTGCATCGACTGCAAGACCCTGGCGGAAATCAAGGAAAAGCAGGTCGGCAAGTAATTTCGACCTGAACAGCAAACGGAGCGTGCGAACGCTCCGTTTTTGTTTGTGCGGTTTGCCTGCCGCCCCGCCTCTTGACTGCCTTTTGTGGGAGGGGGCTTGCTCCCGAAGGCGGCGTGTCATTCGACATCAAAGTTGTCTGAATAGCCGCCTTCGGGAGCAAGCCCCCTCCCACAGAGGTAATGTGCCGAATCCCGAAAAATTGTATTTTCTCTCATGATCGCCAAAACCTCCCCCGCCTACATCGGCCGTTTCGCCCCCACCCCCAGTGGCCACCTGCACTTCGGTTCGCTGGTCGCGGCGCTGGCCTCCTACCTCGATGCCCGATCGGTCGGCGGCCAATGGCTGGTGCGCATGGAAGACCTTGATCCGCCGCGCGAAGAGCCCGGTGCGCAAGCGGCGATTCTCAAGGCCCTGGAAAGTTACGGCTTCGAATGGGACGGCGAAATGGTTCGCCAGAGCGAGCGGCACGCGGCCTATGCCGAAGTGCTCGACAGCTTGTTCAATCACGGTCTGGCTTACGCCTGCACCTGTTCGCGCAAACAACTTGAGCCGTATCACGGGATTTATCCCGGCTTTTGCCGCAACGCCGGCCATGAGCAGCAAGATGCGGCGATCCGTCTGCGCGTGCCGGAACTGGAATACCACTTCATCGACCGCGTGCAGGGCGAATTCCGCCAGCATCTGGGCCGTGACGTTGGCGACTTCGTGATCCGCCGCCGCGACGGCCTCTACGCTTATCAACTCGCCGTGGTGCTCGACGATGCCTGGCAAGGCATCACCGACATCGTGCGCGGCGCCGACCTGCTCGACTCGACGCCCCGCCAGTTGTATCTGCAAGAGCTGCTGGGCCTGAAACAACCGCGCTACCTGCACCTGCCGCTGATCACCCAGCCCGACGGCAACAAGCTCGGCAAGTCCTACCGTTCGCCGCCGCTCGAAGCCGATCAAGCCACGCCGTTGCTGCTGCGTGCCCTGCGCGCACTGGGGCAAAAACCCGGCAGCGAACTGGCCTGCGCTTCGCCGCACGAACTGCTCGCCTGGGGCAGCGCTCATTGGGATGCGGACAAGATTCCACGCACACTGACGCTGCCTGAAGCGCAACTGCAATGACGACACTTGCAGTCGCGCGCCCATCCGTTACCATCGCCGCACGTTTTCGGGCACGCGCATAAAAAGAGAGGCCGGGATGTACATCTATCGCTTGGTCCTGCTTTTGGTCGTCGGGATCTATCTGTTCTCCCCCGCCATCATGGATTGGTGGATCGACGCGACGGGCGCCTGGTATCGCCCTTATCTGCTCTGGCTGATCCTGATTGTCGTGACCTTCATCCTGCAGAGCCAAAAAGATGCCGATGAGCTTTAGCCTGACCCAGATGCTTCTGATCAGCGCCGCGTACCTGGCGGCGCTGTTCGGCGTGGCCTGGGTCAGTGAACGGGGCATGATCCCGCGAGCGATCATTCGCCACCCGCTGACTTACACCTTGTCGCTGGGGGTTTACGCCAGCGCGTGGGCGTTCTACGGCACGGTGGGTCTGGCGTACCAGTACGGCTACGGTTTCCTTTCCAGCTATCTCGGCGTGTCCGGTGCATTCCTGCTGGCCCCGGTGCTGCTCTATCCGATCCTGAAGATCACCCGCACTTACCAGTTGTCGTCGCTGGCGGATCTGTTCGCCTTCCGTTTTCGCAGCACCTGGGCCGGCGCGCTGACCACGATTTTCATGCTGATCGGCGTCCTGCCCCTGCTGGCCTTGCAGATTCAGGCAGTGGCCGACTCCATCGGCATCCTGACCGGCGAGCCGATTCAGAGCCGCGTGGCGCTGGCGTTCTGTGCACTGATCATTCTGTTCACGATCTTCTTCGGCTCGCGCCATATCGCCACCCGCGAGAAACACGAAGGGCTGGTGTTCGCCATCGCCTTTGAGTCGGTGATCAAACTGATCGCCCTCGGCGGCGTCGGCCTGTATGCGCTCTATGGGGTATTCGACGGCCCGCAACATCTGGAACTGTGGCTGTTGCAGAACCAGACCGCCCTCGCCGCGCTGCATACGCCGTTACAGGAAGGGCCATGGCGCACGCTGCTGCTGGTGTTCTTCGCCTCGGCAATCGTCATGCCGCACATGTATCACATGACCTTCACCGAAAACCTCAACCCGCGCTCGCTGGTCAGCGCGAGCTGGGGCTTGCCACTGTTCCTGTTGTTGATGAGCCTGGCGGTGCCGCTGATTCTCTGGGCCGGCCTGAAGCTTGGCGCCACGACCAATCCGGAATATTTCACCTTGGGCATCGGCATTGCCGCCAACAGCAAGCCGCTGGCGCTGCTCGCTTATGTGGGCGGTCTGTCGGCGGCAAGTGGTCTGATCATCGTCACCACCCTGGCGCTGTCGGGCATGGCCCTCAACCATCTGGTGCTGCCGCTTTACCAGCCGCCGGCCGAAGGCAATATCTACCGCTGGCTGAAGTGGACGCGCCGGGCGCTGATCGTCGCGATCATCATGGCCGGTTTCGGTTTCTACCTGATGCTCGGCGCCGAACAGGATCTGGCCAACCTCGGCATCGTCGCGTTCGTCGCCACCCTGCAATTTCTGCCGGGGGTGCTGTCGGTGCTGTACTGGCCGACCGCCAACCGTCGCGGCTTTATCGCAGGCTTGCTGGCGGGGATTCTGGTCTGGGTCGTGACCATGCTGCTGCCGCTGGTCGGCAATCTGCAGGGTTTCTACATTCCGCTGCTGAACATGATTTATGTGCTCGACGACACCAGTTGGCACATGGCGGCCATCGCCTCGCTGGCGGCCAACGTCTTGATGTTCACCCTGATCTCGCTGTTCACCAACGCCAGCGCGGAAGAGGCGAGTGCCGCCGAAGCCTGCGCAGTGGATAACGTGCGCCGCCCGCAACGTCGTGAGCTGCACGCGGCCTCGCCACAGGAATTCGCCACACAACTGGCCAAACCGCTCGGCGCCAAAGCCGCACAGAAAGAAGTCGAACAGGCCCTGCGTGACCTTTACCTGCCGTTCGACGAGCGCCGGCCGTACGCCCTGCGCCGACTGCGTGATCGCATTGAAGCCAACCTCTCCGGCCTGATGGGCCCGAGCGTGGCGCAGGACATGGTCGAAACCTTTCTGCCATACAAGGCCGGCGGCGAAAACTACGTCACTGAAGACATTCATTTCATCGAAAGCCGCCTCGAGGATTATCACTCGCGCCTCACCGGTCTGGCCGCCGAACTCGATGCGCTGCGCCGCTACCACCGCCAGACTCTGCAGGAGCTGCCGATGGGCGTCTGCTCACTGGCCAAGGATCAGGAGATCCTGATGTGGAACAAGGCCATGGAAGAGTTGACCGGGATTGCCGCGCAACGGGTGGTCGGCTCGCGCCTGAGCACCATTGCCAATCCGTGGAAGGAGCTGCTGCAGGGTTTCATCGACCTGCCCGACGAACACCTGCACAAACAACACTTGGCCCTCGACGGCCAGACGCGCTGGCTGAACCTGCACAAAGCGGCAATCGATGAGCCGCTGGCGCCGGGCAACAGCGGCCTGGTGCTGCTGGTCGAGGATTTGACTGAAACGCAGATGCTCGAAGATAAACTGGTGCACTCCGAACGTCTGGCCAGCATCGGTCGCCTGGCGGCGGGTGTGGCCCATGAAATCGGCAACCCGATTACCGGGATCGCCTGCCTGGCGCAGAATCTGCGCGAAGAACGTGAAGACGACAGTGAGCTGACGGAAATCAGCGGGCAGATTCTCGAGCAGACCAAACGCGTGTCGCGCATCGTCCAGTCGCTGATGAGTTTTGCCCACGCCGGCAGCCATCAGCACAGTGACGAGCCCGTTTGTCTGGCGCAGGTTGCGCAGGATGCCATCGGCCTGCTGGCCCTGAACCGACGCAACTTCGAAGTACAGTTCTACAACCTGTGCGACCCCGATCACTGGGTCGAAGGCGATCCGCAACGGCTCGCCCAGGTACTGATCAATCTGCTCTCGAATGCCCGTGACGCCTCGCCGCCCGGCAGCGCGGTACGGGTCAAGAGCGAAGCCGGCGAACACACGGTCGATCTGATCGTCGAGGACGAAGGCAGCGGTATTCCGTCGAGCATCATGGACCGATTGTTCGAACCCTTCTTCACCACCAAGGATCCTGGCGAAGGCACCGGTCTGGGCCTTGCACTGGTCTATTCCATCGTTGAAGAGCATTATGGACAAATCACCATCGACAGCCCGGCTGATGTACAAAGCCAACGCGGCACCCGTATCCGGGTGACCTTGCCGCGTCATGTCGAAGCGACGTCCGCTGTGAACTGAGACCGTCGAGAGTATCGAATCAATGCCGCACATTTTGATCGTCGAAGACGAAACAATTATCCGCTCCGCCTTGCGCCGCCTGCTGGAACGTAACCAGTACCAGGTCAGCGAAGCCGGTTCAGTGCAGGAAGCACAAGAACGCTTCACCATTCCCACGTTCGATCTGATCGTCAGCGACTTGCGCCTGCCGGGTGCGCCGGGCACCGAGCTGATCAAGCTTGGCCAGGGCACACCGGTGCTGATCATGACCAGCTACGCCAGCCTGCGCTCGGCGGTCGACTCGATGAAGATGGGCGCGGTGGATTACATCGCCAAGCCTTTCGACCACGATGAAATGCTCCAGGCCGTCGCGCGGATCCTGCGCGATCGGCAATCGGCCCCGGCTGGCGGCGAAGCCGTTGCCAGCAAACCGACCAACGGCAGCAGCAAGGCCGCCAGCGACAACAGCAACGGCGAGATCGGCATCATCGGCTCGTGCCCGCCCATGCAGGACCTCTACAGCAAGATCCGCAAAGTCGCGCCGACCGATTCCAATGTGCTGATCCAGGGCGAATCCGGCACCGGCAAGGAACTGGTGGCCCGTGCCCTGCACAATCTGTCGAAACGCGCCAAGGCGCCGATGATCTCGGTCAACTGCGCGGCCATCCCGGAAAGCCTGATCGAGTCCGAGCTGTTCGGCCACGAAAAAGGCGCGTTCACTGGCGCCAGCGCCGGGCGCGCCGGTCTGGTCGAAGCCGCGGACGGCGGCACGTTGTTCCTCGATGAAATCGGCGAACTGCCACTGGAAGCCCAGGCTCGCTTGCTGCGGGTCTTGCAGGAAGGCGAAATTCGCCGGGTCGGCTCGGTGCAATCGCAGAAAGTCGATGTACGTCTGATCGCCGCGACCCACCGCGATCTGAAAAGCCTGGCGAAAATCGGCCAGTTCCGTGAAGACCTTTATTACCGCCTGCACGTGATTGCCTTGAAACTGCCGCCGCTGCGCGAGCGCGGTGCCGACGTCAACGAGATCGCCAATGCCTTCCTCGCTCGCCAAAGCGCGCGCATCAACCGCACCGATCTGAAATTTGCCGCCGATGCCGAACAGGCGATCCGGCACTATTCCTGGCCGGGTAACGTGCGTGAACTGGAGAACGCGGTCGAGCGCGCGGTGATTCTCAGCGAGAGTCCGGAAATTTCCGCCGACCTGCTGGGCATCGACATCGAGCTGAGCGATCTGGAAGACGACGAGTTCATCGGCCTGCCGCCGCAGACCGGCGGTAACGCCAGCAACAGCAGCCATGAGCCGACCGAGGACTTGTCGCTGGAAGACTATTTCCAGCACTTCGTCCTCGAGCATCAGGACCACATGACCGAGACCGAACTGGCGCGCAAACTCGGCGTCAGCCGCAAATGCCTGTGGGAGCGTCGTCAACGTCTGGGCATTCCACGCCGCAAGACCGGGGTCGCCAGCGAGAGCTGAGCGTTACCCAACACGCGGGCGGGTAACGCATGACCTTGTGAAGAAACTGTTACCGCAGTCGATTCACGTAACAGAAGCCGGGGTTATCGGTAACGAAACCCCGGCTTTTTTTCGCCCCTGCAAAACGGTTATATCGACCTAACCCCTTGTTTTACTGGGCTTGGCAAAAGTTGGCACGCACCCTGCAATATGTTTGGTACAAGAACAATAACAAGCAATGAACAAGACAATAAAAATAAGACGAATCGACTCACGCACAATAAAAACAAGACGGCGAGAGGCGCAGCTAACTGATTCTTTTGGAGAGGCGTTGTATTTGGGGCTTGCCCCACGACCAGGCCGAGAACAACAAAAACTGTCCTAAGACAGAGCCTGTACTGGTTGGATCGACAGATCACTGCAATTCAGCGACCAAAGCAATCCGTTTGCTCTTGGCTCCCGATTGGGAGGGTCACGAAGGAAACACTTCGTGGCGAGGGCACTCAACAAAAACAAGAAGCCCGAATCAATAATAAAAAGAGCACGCAACTACTTCTTGGGGAGCTTCGGCTCCCCTTGTAGTTTCTCCCGTCTGTGAAATCCCCCTTTTTGCCTCGCTCGACCCTTGTAGCACGCGGCTTACAGCTCGAATCTGCTGTCTCCTACACCATCCCCCGACTAAATGCTAGAATCTGCGCCCATCATGCGGTCATTCTTTTGGTATGGCCGAACATTCCTTCAAACAGTGCATCCCATGCTGAAGAAGCTGTTCCAGTCATTCCGAACTCCAGTGCGTCGTACGCAACACATCCGCAGCACCCCTGAAGTGCTCAACAGCGGCCAACATTCGCTGCAGAAAACGCAGTTCAGCCGCTATGCGGTGAACATCGTCGAACGCCTGCAAGGTGCCGGTTACCAGGCTTATCTGGTCGGCGGTTGCGTGCGTGACATGCTGCTGGGCATCACGCCCAAGGATTTCGACGTCGCCACCAGCGCCACCCCCGAGCAGGTCCGTGCCGAATTCCGCAACGCGCGGATCATTGGCCGCCGCTTCAAGCTGGTGCATATCCATTTCGGTCGCGAAATCATTGAAGTCGCGACCTTCCGCGCCAATCACCCGGTCAACGAAGACGACGAAGACAGCAACCAGTCTTCGCGTAACGAAAGCGGGCGAATCCTGCGCGACAACGTTTACGGCACCCTGGAAGAAGACGCGCAACGCCGCGACTTCACCATCAACGCCCTGTATTACGATCCGGTCAGCGAGCGCATTCTCGACTACGCCAACGGCGTGCACGACATCCGCAATCACCTGATCCGTCTGATCGGCGACCCCAAACAGCGTTACCAGGAAGACCCGGTGCGCATGCTGCGGGCCGTGCGGTTTGCCGCCAAACTCAATTTCGGTATCGAAAAGCACACCGTGCAGCCGATCCGCGAGCTGGCACCGATGCTGCGCGAGATTCCGTCGGCGCGCTTGTTCGAAGAAGTGCTGAAGCTGTTCCTCTCCGGCCACGGCGCGATCACCTTTGAAATGCTGGTCGACCTGCAACTGTTCGCCCCGCTGTTCCCGGCCAGTGCCGAGGCGCTGGAATACAACCCGGAGTACACCCACACGCTGATCAGCGAAGCGCTGACCAACACTGACTTGCGCATCAAGCAGAACAAACCGGTGACCCCGGCGTTCCTGTTTGCCGCCCTGCTCTGGCCTGCGCTGCCGGCCCGCGTGTTGCGCTTGCAGGAACGTGGCATGCCGCCCATCCCGGCGATGCAGGAAGGCGCTCACGAACTGATCGCCGAACAGTGCCAGCGCATCGCGATTCCAAAACGCTTCACCATGCCGATCCGCGAGATCTGGGACATGCAGGAGCGCCTGCCACGCCGCAGCGGCAAACGCGCCGACCTGCTGCTGGACAATCCGCGTTTCCGGGCCGGTTACGACTTCCTGCTGCTGCGCGAGAGCGCGGGCGAGGAAACCGATGGCCTCGGCGAATGGTGGACGGACTATCAGGACGCCAACGACAGCGAGCGTCGCGACATGATCCGCGACCTCAGCGGCAAGGGTGACGATGCCAGTGGCGCGCCACGCAAACGTCGGCGCAGCAGCGGTTCCAAGCGCAAACGCGCCGGTGCGCCGAGCGCGACGGGCGAGTAAGCCATGGAGCGTATCTACATCGGCATGGGCAGCAACCTCGCTGCCCCCGCCGAACAATTGCGCAGCGCCATAGCGGCGCTGGGGCAATTGCCGCAAACCACCCTTGCCGGCGTTTCCGCTTTTTATCAAAGCGATTCCCTGCTGCCCGGTCAGCCGCGTTATACCAACGCCGTGGCCGCGCTCGACAGCTCGCTTGCACCGATTGAACTGCTCGATGCCTTGCAGGCGATCGAAAACGATCAGGGCCGCGAGCGTCTGGAGCGCTGGGGGCCGCGGACCCTGGATCTGGACATTCTGCTGTTCGGCGATCGCCTGATCGACGAGCCACGGTTGAAAGTCCCGCATTACCAGATGCATGAGCGCGCGTTCGTGCTCTATCCCCTCGCCGAACTCGCCCCACAGAATTTGCGCTTGCCTGACGGCCGCGCCCTGCCCAACCTGCTGGCAGCCTGTCCGTTCGTCGGCCTGGAACGCCTCCCCCAGCCCTGACACAAATTCAAATTGTAGGAGTGAGCCTGCTCGCGATCGCGGTGAGTCAGTCACAGCTTCAATAACTGACCCACCGCGATCGCGAGCAGGCTCACTCCTACAACCCCGCCGCCACGCTGAATCGCATCAGTAACGCCGGTAACACCCGGCACGTAACAATGCGGTAACACACGCAATTGACTTCCTGTTGGCTCATCACGACTATAGGCGTCCCGCTGCCGCCAACCCGGCACATACGGGCGCAATCCAGGCCTTATAAGCACGACACAAGACCGTGCGCCTGAGTAGATGACGAATCACGCGCGTTACTCGCTGTAGTTTCCAGAGCGCCTGAACGAGGATTTTTTACATGCCAGCCATCACCCTGACCACGCTCCAGAGCCTCAAGCAGAAAGGTGAAAAGATCACCATGCTGACCTGCTATGACGCGACTTTCGCCCACGCCTGCAACGAGGCCGGAGTCGAAGTGCTGCTGGTGGGCGACTCCCTCGGCATGGTCCTGCAAGGTCACGACAGCACCCTGCCGGTGACCACCGCAGAAATGGCCTACCACACCGCCTGCGTCAAACGCGGCAACACCGACGCCCTGATCCTGGCCGACCTGCCGTTCATGGCCAACGCGACCCTCGAGCAAACCTTGAGCAACAGCGCCATGCTGATGCAGGCCGGCGCGCACATGGTCAAGGTCGAAGGTGCGTTGTGGCTGGCCGAGTCGATCCGCCTGCTGGCCGAACGCGGCGTGCCGGTCTGCGCGCACATGGGCCTGACACCGCAAGCGGTGAACATTCTGGGTGGCTATAAGGTGCAGGGCCGCAACGAGAATCAGGCGCGGCAGATGCGTGCCGACGCGATCTCGCTGGAACAGGCCGGCGCGGCGATGCTGTTGCTCGAATGCGTGCCCAGTGAACTGGCGGCAGAAATCAGCCAGGCCGTGAAGATTCCGGTGATCGGTATCGGCGCGGGTAATGCGACCGACGGCCAGGTACTGGTGCTGCACGACATGCTGGGCCTGTCGATCACCGGCCGCGTACCCAAATTCGTCAAGAACTTCATGCACGGTCAGGACAGTATCCAGTCCGCGCTGAAGGCCTACGTCAACGAAGTCAAAGCCACCACGTTCCCTGGCATCGAACACGGATTCTCCGCATGAACACCGTCAAAACCGTACGCGAACTGCGCGCCGCTGTAGCCCGCGCCCGCAGCGAAGGAAAACGCATCGGCTTTGTGCCGACCATGGGCAACCTGCACAGCGGCCATGTCGCACTGGTCACCAAGGCCACGCAACGGGTCGATTTCGTGGTCGCGAGCATTTTCGTCAACCCGCTGCAATTCGGTGCCGGCGAAGACCTCGACAAATACCCGCGCACCCTGGCGGCTGACCAGGAAAAACTTCTCGAAGCCGGTTGCGACCTGCTGTTTGCCCCGACCGTTGAAGAGATGTACCCGGACGGCATGGCCGGACAAACCCGGGTCAGCGTGCCAAAACTGTCCGAAGGCTTGTGCGGCGCCAGCCGTCCGGGGCACTTCGAAGGGGTCGCGACGGTGGTCAGCAAACTGTTCAACATGGTCCAGCCGGACCTGGCGATCTTCGGCCAGAAGGATTATCAGCAACTGGCGGTGATCCGTGCGCTGGTGCACGACCTCAACATGCCAATCCAGATCATCGGCGAGCCCACCGTGCGGGCGGGCGACGGTCTGGCGCTGTCATCGCGTAACGGTTTCCTAAGCGAGGACCAGCGCGCGGTCGCACCGGTGGTCTATCGCACGCTGAACAATATTGCCGAAGCGATCAAACAAGGTGATCGCGACTACCCGACGCTGATCAGCGTGCAGTTGCAACTGCTGGAATCGGCAGGCCTGCGTCCGGATTACCTGGAAATTCGCCATGGCCTGACGTTGCGTCCGGCGACCGCGGAGGATCGCGACCTGGTGATTCTGGTAGCGGCGTTTCTCGGCACCACTCGGCTGATCGATAACCTGCACCTGAACCTCGATAGCACGACCTGAACACACACAAATCCCCCCTGTAGGAGTGAGCCTGCTCGCGATAGCGGTCCGTCAGTCACAGCTCCATCGACTGACTCACCGCTATCGCGAGCAGGCTCACTCCTACAAGGTTTGCGGCGTTCTGGAGAACTCGTTTCAGCCATATTGCCGCCCCCCAAGCCTTCAGGCACACTGCCCGCCGTTCGATTCCAACCCGGGAAAACCCCTCATGCACGCGATCATGCTCAAGGCCAAACTGCACCGCGCCGAAGTCACCCATGCGGTGCTCGATTACGAAGGTTCGTGCGCCATCGATGGCGAGTGGCTGGACCTGTCCGGCATTCGCGAGTACGAGCAGATCCAGATTTATAACGTCGACAACGGCGAGCGCTTCACCACCTATGCGATTCGCGGCGAAGAAGGTTCGCGGATGATTTCGGTCAATGGCGCCGCCGCGCACAAGGCCAGGGTCGGCGACCGCGTGATCATCTGTGCCTACGCTCACTACAGCGAAGCCGAACTGCTCAACTTCAAACCGCGCATGCTGTACATGGCGCCGGGCAATGAACTGAGCCATACCAGCAACGCCATCCCGGTTCAGCTCGCCTGAGCCACCGCAGCAGCCGTCCCTCTCCGTTTGTCGGCCAAATCCCTGTTCGAATGTTAAAAAAGTACAGGGATCTGGTCAGACAAAGTCAAGACAGAACGCAGCGCGAGGTTTACTGTATTCGCCCTGTGTCCAGAAATCGTGTCGACACAGTTGATCCCACGCCGAGCGCGGCGTGGTGGATCTGTTCCGTGTTCAAAAGGCCGTTCAAGTAAAAAGGAAAACCGCAGCGATGGCGTACTACCGCACTCCTCATGACGTTACCGCTCTGCCTGCCTGGCAAGCGTTGAAAGATCACCGCCAAGCCATGCAGGATTTCAGCATGCGCGAAGCCTTCAACGCCGATCCGCAGCGTTTCAATCAGTTCACCCTCAGCAGCTGCGGACTGTTTCTCGACTATTCGAAGAATCTGATCAACGCCGAGACCCGCAACCTGCTCGTGGGTCTGGCCAATCAAGTCGATCTCAAGGGCGCGATCAAAGCGCTGTTCGACGGTGAAATCGTCAACGCTTCCGAAGGTCGCCCGGCCCTGCACACTGCCCTGCGCCGCCCGGTAGGCGACAAGTTGTCGGTCAACGGTGTCAACGTGATGCCGGAAGTGCACAAGGTGCTGAACCAGATCACCGATCTGGTCGGCCGCATCCACGACGGCCTGTGGCGCGGTTACACCGAGAAGCCGATCACTGACGTGGTCAACATCGGCATCGGCGGCTCGTTCCTCGGCCCTGAGCTGGTCTCCGAAGCGCTGCTGTCCTATGCGCAGAAAGGCGTGCGGTGTCATTACCTGGCGAACATCGATGGCAGTGAGTTCCACGAGCTGACGCAGAAACTGCGCGCCGAAACCACGCTGTTCATCGTTTCGTCGAAATCCTTCAACACCCTCGAAACCCTGAAGAACGCTCAGGCGGCACGCGCCTGGTACCTGGCCCAGGGTGGTTCGGAAGCCGAGCTGTATCGTCACTTCATCGCCGTATCGAGCAACAACGCGGCAGCCGTGGCCTTCGGCATTCGCGAAGAAAACATTTTCCCGATGTGGGACTGGGTCGGCGGTCGTTATTCGCTGTGGTCGGCGATCGGTCTGCCGATTGCCCTGGCGATCGGCATGTCCAACTTCAAGGAACTGCTGTCCGGTGCCTACACCATGGACCAGCACTTCCAGACCGCGCCGTTCGAACAGAACATGCCGGTGCTGCTGGCCCTGCTCGGCGTGTGGTACGGCAACTTCTGGGGCGCGCAAAGCCACGCGATCCTGCCGTACGACCACTACCTGCGTAACATCACCAAGCACTTGCAACAGCTGGACATGGAATCCAACGGCAAGAGCGTGCGTCAGGACGGCACCTCGGTGTCCACCGACACCGGTCCGGTGATCTGGGGCGGCGTCGGCTGCAACGGTCAGCACGCCTACCACCAGTTGCTGCACCAGGGCACCCAACTGATCCCGGCCGACTTCATCGTGCCGATCGTCAGCTTCAACCCGGTCTCTGACCACCACCAGTGGTTGTACGCCAACTGCCTGTCGCAGAGCCAGGCGCTGATGCTCGGCAAGACCTTGCCGGAAGCCGAAGCCGAACTGCGCGACAAGGGCATGGACGAGGAAGACGTGAGCAAACTTGCACCGCATAAGGTGATCCCGGGCAACCGTCCGAGCAACACCCTGGTGGTCGAGCGCATCAGCCCGCGTCGCCTCGGCGCACTGGTTGCCATGTATGAACACAAAGTGTTCGTGCAAAGCGTGGTCTGGGGCATCAACGCCTTCGACCAGTGGGGCGTGGAATTGGGCAAGGAGCTGGGCAAAGGCGTCTACAACCGTCTGGTCGGCAGCGATGAGACCGTGGCGGATGATGCCTCGACCCAGGGCCTGATCAACTACTTCCGCGGGCGTCATCGCGGGTGATGTAAATAGGTTGCCCACGAACTTGTGGGCGACACATTGCCAATGTGGGAGCGGGCTTGCTCGCGAATGCGGTGGATCATTCAGCCTCTTTGTTGACTGAGACACCGCATTCGCGAGCAAGCCCGCTCCCACAGTCGTTTTGTGTACACCTGAATTCAACATCCGCAATCGGATTTCTGTTCCGGCTTGAACCCTTCCGCCCATCGGCGCATCTTTATTCCTGTCGCACCACAAGAATAAGGAACCGTCATGTTCGATATCAGCACGTTCCCCAAAGCCGATGCCGTGCGCCAGGCTGCGCAGTTGAGTCAGGACGAGTATCGGCGCCTGTACCGCGAATCGATTGAACACCCCAGCACCTTCTGGGCCGAACAGGCCAAGCGTTTTCTCGACTGGAGTACGCCATGGCAGACCGTTCAGCGCTATGACCTGAAAACCGGTGAAGCGGCCTGGTTTGTCGGTGGCAAGCTCAACGTCAGTCATAACTGCATCGACCGCCACCTGGAACAACGCGGCGAGCAGACCGCCCTGCTCTGGGAAGGCGACGACCCGGCCGAATCGGCGCAAATCACCTACCGAAAACTTCACCAGCATGTCTGCCGACTGGCCAACGTGCTGAAAAGCCGTGGCGTGAAAAAAGGCGACCGGGTGTGCATCTACATGCCGATGATCGCCGAAGCCGCTTACGCCATGCTCGCCTGCGCGCGGATCGGTGCGATTCATTCAGTGGTGTTCGGCGGCTTCTCCCCGGACTCCCTGCGCGACCGTATCCTCGATGCCGATTGCCGCACCGTGATCACCGCGGATGAAGGCGTGCGCGGCGGCCGCGTTGTGTCATTGAAGAGCAACGTCGATAAAGCCCTGCAAAGTTGCCCGAACGTCAGCAGCGTCGTGGTGGTCGAGCGCACCCGGGGCAAAGTCGACTGGGTCGAGGGCCGCGACCTCTGGTATCACCAGGCCGTGCGCGAGGTTGGCGACGATTGCCCGCCCGAGCCGATGGACGCCGAAGACCCGCTGTTCATCCTCTACACCTCCGGCAGCACCGGCAAACCCAAAGGCGTGCTGCATACCACTGGCGGCTATTTGCTGCAGGCGGCGATGACCTTCAAATACGTACTCGATTACCGCGACGGCGAGGTGTTCTGGTGCACCGCCGACGTCGGCTGGGTCACCGGCCACAGTTACATTGTCTACGGGCCGCTGGCCAACGGTGCAACCACGCTGATGTTCGAAGGCGTGCCGAGCTATCCAAGCAGCGCGCGTTTCTGGCAGGTGATCGACAAGCACAAGGTCAACATCTTCTACACCGCGCCCACCGCCCTGCGCGCGTTGATGCGTGAAGGTGCCGGGCCGTTGAAGGAAACTTCGCGCGCCAGCCTCAGATTGCTCGGCAGCGTCGGTGAGCCCATCAACCCGGAAGCGTGGGAATGGTATTTCAACGTCGTCGGCGAACAGCGCTGCCCGATCGTCGACACCTGGTGGCAGACCGAAACCGGCGGCATCATGCTCAGCCCGCTGGTCAGCGCACAACGGATCAAACCGGGCTGCGCGACGCAACCGATGTTCGGCGTGCAACCGGTGTTGCTGGATGAAGTGGGCAAGGAAATCAAAGGCGCCGGCAGCGGCGTACTCGCGATCAAATCGAGCTGGCCGGCGCAGATCCGCAGCGTCTATGGCGACCCGCAACGGATGGTCGACACCTACTTCAAACCCTACCCCGGCTATTACTTCACCGGTGACGGCGCGCGGCGTGACGAGGATGGCGATTACTGGATCACCGGGCGCATTGACGACGTGATCAACGTCTCCGGCCACCGCATCGGCACTGCCGAAGTGGAAAGCGCGCTGGTGCTGCACGACAGCATCGCCGAGGCGGCCGTGGTCGGTTATCCCCATGACGTCAAAGGCCAGGGCATCTACGCGTTCGTCACGCCGATGAACGGCACCGAAGCCAATGACGCGTTGAAAAAAGACCTGCTGGCCCATGTCAGCAAGGAAATCGGCAGCTTTGCCAAACCGGACCTGATCCAGTGGGCACCGGCATTGCCGAAAACCCGTTCGGGCAAAATCATGCGACGCATCCTGCGCAAGATCGCCTGCAATGAGCTGGACAGTCTGGGCGACACGTCGACGCTGGCTGATCCGAGTGTGGTGCAGGAGCTGGTCGACAAGCGTTTGAATCAATAGCTTGAAAAGCTTCGCGAGCAGGCTCGCTCCCACAGGTGAATGGATTGCACTGTGGGAGCGAGCCTGCTCGCGAAGGCCATCACGCCATCGCCCGGCAAACTGTTAAACTCCCGCGCCCCAATTCCCCTCAGCAAGGCGCCCGCATGTCTTCCTTGAATCAGGCGCTGCGCGCCGCCCTCGATCAACGTCAGGACCTGCTCGCGACCCTGCACAGCCAGGGCACCGATTGCTATCGCCTGTTCCACGGTAGCCAGGAAGGTGCCGGCGGCCTGACGATTGATCGCTACGGTCCGCAACTGCTGGTGCAGAGTTTCCATCAGTCGCTGGAGCGAGATGACCTGCTGCAACTGCATGCGATGGTCAACCAGACACTGGGCTTCGACACCCTGCTGGTCTACAACGATCGTTCCCGTGGCAACTCGCGAATCGATCGCGAAGACAGCGTTTACACCGCAGATGACGCGGCACTGGCGGATCTGGTCGGCCACGAATGGGGCCTGAACTACCGGGTGCGCGGGCGGCATGCAGGGCAGGACCCGCTGCTGTTCCTCGACCTGCGTAACACGCGCGGCTGGGTCAAGGATCACGCCCAGGGCAAAAGCGTGCTCAACCTGTTCGCCTACACCTGCGGCGTAGGCCTCAGTGCTGCGGCGAGTGGCGCGCGCGAGGTGTGCAATCTGGACTTCGCCGAGGGCAATCTGGCGGTCGGTCGCGAAAACGGGTTACTCAATCCGCAACTGCCGCCGATGCAATTCATTCAGTCCGATTACTTCCCGGCGATCCGCCAACTCGCCGGCCTGCCGATCAGTCAGCGCCGCGGGCAGAAACTGCCGAGCTATCAGCGCCTCGAACAACGTCAATACGATCTGGTCCTGCTCGACCCGCCGGCCTGGGCGAAAAGTGCGTTCGGCACCGTCGATCTGCTGCGCGATTATCAGAGCCTGCTCAAACCGGCCCTGCTGACCACCGCTGACAACGGCGTGCTGATCTGCTGCAACAACCTGGCGAAAGTCAGCATGGACGACTGGCGCGAACAAGTGCTGCGCTGCGCCGAGAAAGCCGGGCGGCCGGTGCGCGAGTGGAGCGTAATGACACCGGGCGCCGACTTCCCGTCGCTGGATCAGCAGCCACCGCTGAAAACCCTCATCTTGCAGCTTTAGCCAATTTTCCCGAAGACGCCACACCCCCTGTAGGAGTGAGCCTGCTCGCGATCGCGGTGGGTCAGTCAGCAATTTCGGTAACTGACACACCGCGATCGCGAGCAAGCTCACTCCTACAATGGGAATCTGTTCCTACAGAAATTTCTGAACAATCCTCTCCCACATCAAGCACTTCGGAACCAGAATCGCGTGCCATACTCCAAGGCACTCCGATTCAGACAGATGAAGCCGCACATGCCCAAAGGATTGATTCGCGCGATTGGCGCCCTGTTGACCGCCCTGGCCCTCTACAGCCTGCTGGGGTTTCTGATCCTGCCGGGCATTGCCCTGCGTGTGGCCAACCAGCAACTGGCGAACTACGCGACGGTGCCGGCGCACCTGCAGCGCATCGAATTGAACCCGTTCAGCCTTGAAGTCACCCTGTGGGGCCTGATGATTGGCGAACCGGGCAAGGAACAGGTCGGCTTTGACCGTCTCTACGCCAACCTGCAACTCGACAGCCTGTGGACCAAAGCGCTGCATCTGTCGGACATCGAGCTGGACAAGCCCAAGAGCGAAATCCTTTTCGCCAAGGACGGCAAGCTCAACCTGCTCGGCCTGTTCAACATCCCGCCGAGTGAGCCGACACCCGCCGATCCCGACGCCAAGCCGTTTCCGCTGCGCATCGACAACATCAAGCTGGCCGGCGGCGTCGTGCACTTCGAAGATGTTCGGCCCAGCGAGCCCATCGAATTCCTCTACGACAACCTCAGCTTCGAGCTGAAAAACCTCAGTACCCTGCCCGAAGACAGCGCCGACATGACCCTGGTCGCGATCGGCCCCGCTGGTGGGCGGATTGACTGGAGCGGCAACTTCAGCCTGATCCCCTTCACCTCAGAAGGCACACTGAAAGTCACCGATGGCCAGATGAAAGCGTTCTGGCCTTACGTGCGCGACGCGGTGCCGCTGGTGCTGGAGAACGGTGTGGTCAGCCTCAGCACCGATTACAAACTCAATCTGTCGAAACAGACCGAACTGCTGCTCAACAACGTAGCGGTGAGCATTGCACCGTTCGCCATCAAGGCTCCGGACGGCCGGCCGCTGGCGAAGCTAGAGCGCCTCGATGTCAGCGAAACCTCTGTGGATCTGGCCAAGCAGCAAGTGCTGGTCGGCAAGATTCGCAGCAACAAACTGGAAACCTGGGCCGCGCTGGAAGCCGACGGTCAACTCGACTGGCAGAAGCTGTTCGCCAGCCAGCCGTCGAAACCCGCTGCCAAAGCCGCCGCCGAGCCGGCCGATGCGCCGGCGGCCGCCGACTCACCCAAGCCTGAATCGACCGCGCCAAGCAAACCGTGGCAGGTGCTGATCAAAGACGTGCAACTGCGCAACTACACCGTGCACCTGGCCGACCGTTCCGCCAAGCCTGCGGTGGCGCTGGATATCACCCCGCTGAACGTCGATCTGCAGGATTTCGACAGCCTCAACGGCTCGCCTTTCAAGCTCAGACTCGACAGCGGGCTGGGCAAGCAAGGCAAGATCAGCGCTGACGGCACGGTCAATCTGGCACCGGTCAACGCGCAGCTCAACGTCAAGACCCAGGACATCGACCTGCGTGTCGCGCAGTCCTACATCAATCCCTTTATTCGTCTGGAACTGCGCAGCGGCATGCTCGGCAGTGACCTGAAGGTCAACCTGAAAAGCACCGAACCGCTGGCGCTCAGCGTCACCGGCCGCGCGCAGATCGATCAGTTGCACACCCTCGACACGCTCAAGACCCGCGACTTCCTCAAGTGGCAGCAAGTGGTGGTCGAAGGCTTGAACTACCAGCACGGCGACAGCCTGTCGATCGACAAGGTCAACCTGTTCCAGCCCTATGCGCGCTTCATGATCAACGATGACCGCACCACCAACATCGACGACCTGCTGATCGCGCAACCGGCTGACAGCGGTACAAAAACGACCGCCGCGAAACCCGCCGGCAAAGACAAACCGCTGGGCATTCACATCGGCGCGATTGCGATCAACGACGGCTCGGCCAACTTCGCCGACTTTAGCCTGACACCGAACTTCGCCACCGCCGTGCAGCAGCTCAACGGTCAGATCGGCACCATCGACAGTCGTCAGGCGAAGCCGGCCAGCGTCGACATCAAAGGCAAGGTCGATCGTTATGCACCGGTGACCATCAAGGGTGCGGTCAACCCGTTCGACCCGATGGCCAGCCTCGACATCGCCACCAGTTTCAAACGGGTCGAACTGACCACCCTGACGCCCTACTCCGGCAAGTTCGCCGGTTACCGTATCCGCAAGGGCCGGCTCAATCTTGACTTGCATTACCTGATCACCAACGGCCAGTTGAAAGCCGACAACAAAGTGGTGGTCGAGCAATTACAACTGGGCGAAAAAGTCGACAGCCCGGACGCTGTCAGCCTGCCGCTGAAACTGGCGATAGCCTTGCTCAAGGACGTCGATGGCAAGATTTCCATCGAGTTGCCGGTGACCGGCGACCTCAATAACCCTCAGTTCAGCGTGATGCCGATTGTCTGGCAGACCCTGCGCAACCTGATCGTCAAAGCCGCCGCCGCGCCGTTCAAGATGATTGGCGGGCTGGTCAGTGGCGGTGGTTCCGAAGACCTCGGCACCGTGTCCTTCGCGCCGGGGTCCAGCGACTTGAGCAAAGATGCCGAAGCGGCGCTGGTGAAACTGTCGCAAGCGCTCAAGGAACGTCCGGCCCTGCGCCTGGAAATCGAAGGCACCGCCGCGAAAAGCAGCGACGGCCCGCTACTCGCCGAGCAGCGCCTGGAACGGGAATACCAGTACAACTACTACAAGATGCTCCAGCGCCGTGGCGACAAGGTCCCGGCCCAGGCGTCGCTGCTGCAAGTGCCTGACAGCGAGAAAGGCCCGTTGCTTGAGGGTATTTATCGCACCCGCCTGAAAACCCAGCCGCCGGCAGAATGGAAGGATCTGGGCAAGGAAGAACGTACGGCCAAAATGCGCGAAGGCGTGATCGCGTTCTGGAGCGGCAGCGACGTGCTGCTGCGGCAGTTGGGTCAGGATCGCGCCAGCACGATCAAGGATTACCTGGTCGACAAGGGCAAGCTTGAGGATGACCGCGTGTACTTCATCGACGCCAATCTTGGCGAGGCCGAGAGCGACGGGCGGGTAGTAACGCAAATGCACCTGGATGCCGAATGACAACGCGTCACTGGCTGGCTGTGCTCGCGCTGACGTGTGCCGCCAGCCATGCGTCAGCGTCGGATACCCTGCGCTGCGGCAGCCAGTTGATCAGCCTCGGCGATCGCTCAAGCGAGGTCCTGCAAAAATGTGGTGAACCGGTCAGCCGTGACGTTCTGGGCTACAAGCGCAGCGCCAATCGCCGCGAAGAGTTTCAGGTCGAAGAATGGACCTACGGCCCGAACAACGGCATGTACCAATACCTGCGCTTCGAAGGCAATCGCCTGCGGCAGATCAGCAGCAAACGCGGTAATTGAAGAACATCCCCCCTTGTAGGAGTGAGCCTGCTCGCGATAGCGGTCTGTCAGTCAACACTGATTCAACTGACAGACCGCTATCGCGAGCAGGCTCACTCCTACATTGTTTTGTGTGCCCCCTGAAATAGAACAGGCCCCGACACAAGTGCCGGGGCCTGTAATGGTCACATCCCTGTGACCGTTCGCATGAACTCTAAAGTTGCGACAGACGTATTGCTCGGCCCGCCTGTCGCGTCTTCTCCCGGTCCAGGCGAGAAGCCTTGCCTTACTCGGCTTTCAGGCCGTCAGCGGAGACCGCTTTGACGCCTTTGATTTTCTTGGCGATGGACACAGCCGTTTCTTTTTGCGCGTCGGTTACTGCAGTGGTCGACGACAGGGAAACAACGCCTTTGTTGGTTTCAACCTTGATGTCAGTGCCAGGAATGCCTTTTTCGGTGACCAGATCAGCTTTGACCTTGGTGGTGATCCAGGTATCGGAAGTAGCTTCTTTCGCTTGAGTAACTTCACCGGCAGCCAGAACCATTGGCGACTGGGTAGCCTGAGTGGTCTGGGCGAATGCGCCGCCAGCCATGGTCAGGGTCAGAGCGGTAGCAGCGGCAGTGATAGCGAACTTCTTCATACGAGTAACTCCTGTTTTTACTTGAAGTCTGCTGTAACGCTTGTCAGCAGGGTTACCGGAGATATTGCGAACGCTGTGCCAACTTTTTCGAACAGATAAAACACTTTAAAAACAACGGCTTACGAAAACAGACAATTTTCGTTTTCATGCAAAATGCATGACTCGCTCAATCTTCACATGCAACTTGCGGTTTTTTGGAAAGTTCATAAGCTGCTGAAATTATTAGAGCTTTTGTGAAGCGGTGAGAATAAAAAAATGCCCCGCAAGCGCGGGGCATTCGATCGGCAGGCCGCGATTATGTACCGCTGGCAGTGCAGCCTTTCGGCGAATAATCGGGGGCGACGGTGGTTGCGCATGTCCACACACCAGCACCGGTGCCGGACGAGCGAGTCAGCGTAATAGTCTTGTCGAGGACCGGGCCGGGGGCGTTTTTGATCGTGCAGACGATTGTGCCAGCGCCCGTCGAAGCAGTACCCGACGCCGTCACGGCGCAATTGGAGGTGGTCACCGCGGCACTGCCTGCAACCAGCGTCAATGTCGGATCGGTGCCCTGGTTGATCGTGTCCTCAAACGGCACTTTCAATGCACTGATCTCCGCGAGCCCCGCCGTCACCTTCGACCGCGCCTGGTACTTCGTATATTGCGGCAGGGCGATGGTCGCCAGGATCCCGATGATCGCCACCACGATCAGCAGCTCG
The DNA here is from genome assembly GCF_014268555.1 of Pseudomonas sp. SWRI111. Taxonomy (NCBI): domain Bacteria; kingdom Pseudomonadati; phylum Pseudomonadota; class Gammaproteobacteria; order Pseudomonadales; family Pseudomonadaceae; genus Pseudomonas; species Pseudomonas sp. SWRI111. The sequence continues at coordinate 42,040 of NZ_JABWQQ010000004.1, forward strand.
ATCAATGTGAAGCCTTGTTGTTTTTTCATACACACACTCCAGGCATGAGGCGAAATCTCATGATCTGAACAAGCCTCAGCACAGCCCATGCCAACGCCTTCAGGCCCCGTCCACTGGGCGCGAGCGTTTGACAGCGCGGTTTCCTACAACCTGCAACCGCACTATCTGACACTTTTTGTCACCTGCACCGGCCGTGTTTGGCGCTGTCACTTGACTAGGCTATAAGTCATGAACGGCAAGCGTGCGGAATCCCCATGAATGACATCGCTCTGAGCGGTCTGGCCAAGCAATTGGTGCAGGCCGAACTGCTCACGGAAACAGGCGCTCAGCAGGCCTGGCAACAAGCGCAGCGCAATCGCGTATCGCTGGTCAATTATCTGGTGCACAACAAGCTGGTGAAGAGCCGGCAGATCGCCGAAATCGCTTCGGAACATTTTGGCATGGCCCTGCTTGACCTCGGTTGCCTCGACAAGGAAACCCAGCCCAGAGGTCTGGTCAGTGAAAAACTGGTGCGCCAGCATTGCGCCCTACCCTTGTGGCGACGCGGCAATAAACTGTTTGTCGGTATCTCCGATCCGAGCAACCAGCAGGCAATCAGCGACATCCAGTTCAGTACCGGCCTGAGCACCGAAGCGATTCTGGTCGAGGACGACAAGCTCAGCGATGCCATCGACAAGTTTTTCGAGACCCACACCAGCGGCCTCGAAGAAATGGCCGATGTCGATCTCGACGGGCTGGACGTCGAGTCCGTCGACGACAATAGGCAGGACGCCATCGGCGGCCTCGACGCCGACGATGCGCCGGTCGTGCGCTTCGTGCACAAGATGCTGCTGGATGCGATCAAAAGCGGCTCCTCCGACCTGCACTTCGAACCCTACGAGAAAAATTATCGAGTGCGGGTGCGCACCGACGGCATGCTGCGCGAAGTGGCCAAACCGCCGATCCAGTTGGCCGGACGCATCGCCGCGCGCCTGAAAGTCATGGCCAGTCTCGACATCTCGGAAAGGCGCAAACCCCAGGACGGGCGGATCAAAATGCGCCTGTCGAAAAGCAAATCCATCGATTTTCGCGTCAACACCTTGCCGACCCTGTGGGGCGAAAAAGTGGTGATCCGGATTCTCGACCCGTCCAGCGCGCAGATGGGTATCGATGCGCTGGGTTACGAGCCCGAGCAGAAAGCCTTGTATCTGGCGGCGCTGAAGCAGCCGCAAGGGATGATTCTGGTCACCGGCCCGACCGGTTCCGGCAAAACCGTGTCGTTGTACACCGGCCTGAATATTCTCAATACCGTCGACATCAATATCTCCACGGCCGAAGATCCGGTGGAGATCAACATGGAAGGCATTAACCAGGTCAACGTCAATCCACGGCAGGGCCTGGACTTTGCCCAGGCTCTGCGTTCGTTTCTGCGTCAGGACCCGGACGTGATCATGGTCGGCGAGATCCGCGACCTGGAAACCGCCGAAATCGCCATCAAGGCCGCACAGACCGGTCACCTGGTGCTGTCGACCCTGCACACCAACAGCGCCGCAGAAACCCTCACGCGCCTGCACAACATGGGTATTCCCGGCTTCAATATCGCCACCTCGGTCAGCCTGATCATCGCCCAGCGGCTGGCGCGCAAATTGTGCAGCCACTGCAAAAAGCCCATCGACATTCCTCGCGAAACCCTGATCAAGGAAGGCTTCCCCGAGGAACGCATCGGCAGTTTCACGATCTACGAGCCGGTCGGTTGCGATCACTGCAACGGCGGTTACAAGGGACGCGTGGGGATTTATGAAGTGGTGAAAAACACACCGGACTTGCAACGGCTGATCATGGCCGAGGGCAATTCACTGGAAATCGACAGCCAGATGCGCCGCGACGGCTTCGACGATCTGCGCACCTCTGGGCTGCACAAGGCCATGCAAGGCATTACCAGCCTTGAGGAAATCAACCGAGTCAGCAAGGACTGAACATGGCGGCCAAGGCAGCGAAAATCAGCGTCTACGCCTGGGAAGGTACGGATCGCAAAGGCAGCAAAGTCTCAGGTGAACTGAGCGGGCAAACCCCGGCATTGATCAAAGCGCAGTTGCGCAAACAGGGGATCTCCCCCGGCAAGGTGCGCAAGAAGTCGGCGTCCTTGCTCAGCTTCGGTCAGCGCATCAAGGTTCGCGACATTGCCCTGTTTACCCGGCAAATGGCGACAATGATGAAGGCCGGTGTTCCGCTGCTGCAATCGTTCGACATCATCGGCGAGGGCTTCGAAAACCCGGCGATGCGCAAACTGGTGGACGAGGTGAAGCAGGAAGTCGCGGCGGGCAACAGCTTTGCCACCGCGCTGCGCAAAAAGCCGCAGTACTTCGACGAGCTGTATTGCAACCTGGTCGACGCCGGCGAGCAGTCCGGCGCCCTCGACACCCTGTTGGAACGCGTCGCAACATATAAGGAGAAGAGCGAAGCGCTGAAAGCGAAGATCAAGAAAGCCATGACCTATCCGACGGCCGTGTTGCTGGTGGCGGCGGTGGTCACCGGGATTCTGCTGGTGAAGGTCGTGCCGCAATTCGAGTCGGTTTTCTCTGGTTTCGGCGCCGAACTGCCGGGCTTCACCCTGATGGTGATCAGCCTTTCGGAATTCATGCAGCAATGGTGGTGGGCGATGCTGCTGGTGTTGGTGGCGGCCATTTTCGGCCTGCGCCATGCCTTGAAAAAATCCCAGGCCTTGCGCGATCGCCGCGACACCTTACTGCTGAAACTGCCGCTGGTGGGCACGCTGATGTATAAATCCGCCGTCGCCCGTTTTGCCCGCACTCTGTCGACCACCTTTGCCGCCGGCGTACCGCTGGTGGAGGCGCTCGATTCGGTGGCCGGTGCCACCGGCAACGTGGTGTTCAAACGCGCCGTGCTGCGCGTGCGTCAGGATGTCTCCACCGGCATGCAGTTGAATTTCTCGATGCGCAGCACGGGCGTGTTTCCCAACATGGCGGTGCAGATGACCGCCATCGGCGAAGAGTCCGGCGCCCTCGATGACATGCTCGACAAAGTCGCGGGGTTTTACGAAGAGGAAGTGGATAACATGGTCGACAACCTCACCAGCCTGATGGAGCCGTTCATCATGGTGGTGCTGGGAGTGATCGTCGGCGGGCTGGTGGTGGCCATGTACCTGCCGATTTTCCAACTCGGCTCAGCGGTCTGACATGCCTCTCGACGAACTCTTTGCCCTGTATCCGCTGGCCTTTGTCTGCACCGCGTTGCTGCTGGGGCTGGTGATCGGCAGCTTCCTCAATGTACTGGTCTGGCGCCTGCCGAAAATGCTTGAGCGCGATTGGCGCGAGCAGGCCCATGAGGTGCTCGGCTTGCCCGCGGATCAAGCGTTGCCGACCTACAACCTGCTGTTGCCGCATTCCCAATGTCCGCACTGTGCACACCGAATCCGCGCCTGGGAAAACATTCCGCTGCTCAGTTACCTGTGCTTGCGCGGGCGCTGTTCGGCCTGCGCTGCACCGATCGGTAAACGCTATCCGCTGACCGAACTGGCCTGCGGCCTGCTGTCAGCCTTCATTGCGTGGCATCTGGGCTTTGGCTGGCCGGCCTGCGCGCTGATCGTGCTGACGTGGGGGTTGCTGGCGATGAGCCTGATCGACAGCGAACATCAACTGTTGCCTGATGTGCTGGTGCTGCCGCTGTTATGGCTGGGGCTGATCATTAACAGTTTCGGGTTATTTGTGCCGTTACACGATGCGCTGTGGGGCGCGGTGGCCGGATATATGGCGCTGTGGTCGGTGTTCTGGCTGTTCAAGCTGATCACCGGCAAGGACGGCATCGGCCATGGCGATTTCAAGCTGCTGGCGCTGCTCGGCGCCTGGGGCGGCTGGCAGATACTGCCGCTGACGATTCTGCTGTCCTCGCTGGTGGGCGCGTTGCTCGGCGTGATTGTGCTGCGTCTGCGCAAAGCGCAGACCTCGACGCCGATCCCTTTCGGCCCCTACCTGGCAATTGCCGGCTGGATTGCCTTGCTCTGGGGTGGTCAAATGACCGACTTCTATTGGCAGTTTGTCGGTTTGAAATGAATACCCCTGTGGAAAAACCCTGGATCCTCGGCCTGACCGGCGGCATCGGCAGCGGCAAAAGCGCGGCAGCCCAACACTTCATCGACCTCGGCGTGCATGTGGTGGATGCCGATCATGCGGCGCGCTGGGTGGTCGAACCCGGCCGCCCGGCGCTGGCGAAGATTGCCGAACACTTCGGTTCCGGCGTGTTGCAGGCCGACGGTACGCTGGACCGCGCCGCCCTGCGCAAACTGATCTTTGAAGTGCCCGAGGAGCGTCGCTGGCTCGAAGCCTTGCTGCATCCATTGATCGGCGAGGAAATCGCCCATCATCTGGCGCTGGCACAATCGCCCTACGCGATTCTGGTGTCGCCGTTGTTGATAGAATCCGGCCAATACGCGATGACCCAGCGCATCCTGGTCATCGACGCTGCGCAACAACTGCAGATCGAACGCACCTTGCAGCGTGACCAGACCAGCGCCGAGCAGGTCCAGGCGATCCTCAAGGCGCAATCGAGCCGCGAAGACCGCGTGAGCCGTGCCGACGATGTGATCGTCAACGACCGCGACCTCGCCTGGCTGCACAGCGAGGTCGAACGGCTGCATCACTTTTACCTGACTTTATCCGGAGGCCAAGCATGAGCCACATTCCAACCGTTGAATGCCCAACCTGCGGCGCACCCGTCGAATTCACCCCGAAAAGCGAATTCCGTCCGTTCTGCTCCCATCGCTGCAAACTGATCGACCTCGGCGCCTGGGCGTCGGAAGAACACAAGATTCCGGTTGCACCGGATGCTGAAGACGAACTGTTCTCGGGCGATTTCGACCCGCGTCACTGACCCCGATCAGGGCCGCATGAAGCTATAGTCCTGACCATCGTCGAGGTTTTCCGCCAGAAAACGCAACTCGTCGGCGAGGTCTTCGGCGTTGCGCACAGCCTTGCTCTGCTGCACCACCGCGCTGAGCAAGGCGCGCAAACTCAGGCCCGGGTCGAAGCCCACTTCCAGCGCCATGTCCAGATTCTGCCGGGTTTCCTGCCGCGCCCATTCGTAAACGCCCATGCCACTGCTCCTGAAGGGATTTGCGCGAGCATGAAATCTCTGCGGCGTGGCCGGTTTGATGTGGATCAAGACTTCGGCTCGTCGTCCTTCCACGGCGCCGAGAGGTAACGCGTGCGGTTGAAGGTCTCCAGCCATTCCGGGGAAAACACCACCAGCGCACTGACGATCATGCCGTTGATGAAGGCCTCGGGAAACAACAGCAGCCACAGATAACCGACGAAATCCTCCAGCCATTCCGGCATGGCGAACAGGCCGTCGTACCACAGCAGCGTCAGGCTCAGGACCAGGCACAACAGGCCAGACAAAGCGGCTGCGAAGAACCCGGAACAAAAGATGTAAACGAAGGGGTTTCGTGGCTGCGCACGCTCGACCAGGATGGCCACGCACTCGGTGACCAGCACCGGCAACAGAATCAGTAATGTGCCGTTGACGCCGACGGCTACAAGGTCCTGACGCCCCAACAGCACCAGCCCCATCTGCGCGACCAGCCCGCCGACAATCGCCAGCGGCCAATCGAGCAGCAACGTTACCGCCGTCATGCCAATGAAGTGATAGGACACGCCGGTATCGAAATCCCTGCGCACCAGCCACAGCAGAAACAGCGCGAATACCGTGCCGAACAGCAAGTGCTGCCGGCGACTGTCGCTGAACAGCTCGACCCATGGCGCGCGCGCGATCGCCCACAGCAGCAGCGGCAGATAAATCAGCCAGCCGAGCGTCAGGCTTGTCGAGGACAGCAGTTCAGCTCCAATCATGACCCCTCACCTTTTCCACGACACAACCCCTGTAGGAACTGCCGAAGGCTCGGGCCGCGATCGGACGATCTTTTGACTCTGAAAGAAGAAGATCAAAAGATCGCAGCCTTCGGCAGCTCCTACAAGTGCGCAATCGCAAGACGTTTATAGCTGGGCCGATGCAAAGCTTTCTGCTTGTCGCATTTGGACGCTAAGCTTGGGCCTATGGATGACTCAGATTATTTACGCCTGCTGACCATCGCGGCCGAGCAAGCCAACGCGTTCCTGTCCAATGCCCGCAAATGGGAGCGTGAGCGTTGGGTCTGCCAGCGCCTGCTGCAAGGCTTGAACATCCCCTACCGCGCCGATGAATTCGCGCCGGCCGGTGAGCCGCCGGACGTACTGTTTCGCGATGCCAATTTCGAAGTATTTTTCGTCCTCGATGAAGGCCGCCGCCTCAACGATGAATGGCGCGACGAATTGCAGCGTCGGCGCAGCGCGTTTTCCCTCAGCCAACTGGTGCGCCGCGAAGCCAAGCCCAAGCGCATCCCGGCCAATGAATTTCTTTTGCGCCTGGCGCCGACGTTGCGCAAGAAAGCCCACAACTACAAGGAGCGCGGCATGGACCTGGGCGAACTGGACATCATCGCCTTCGCCAGCCTCAAGCGCGAAGTGCTGGACCTCAACAGCCATTTCCCGCCGCCGACCGAATACCTGCGTCAGGGCTGGCGCTCGCTGTCGCTGGTCGGCCCGACGTTTGCCCGTGTACTGTTCGCTCACCCTGATGCGCCGGACTTTTTGCGCAGCAACCTCGGTCGCAGCATCGTCTTCGACGTAGGCATCAGCCTGTGACGCCGCTGCAGCAACTGATCGCCGAGGTGCCGCAAGCCGGCCGGGTGCGCTGGATCGGCGTGCGTCCTCAGTCCCGTGGGCCAATGATTGAACTCGATGCGGTCGAGGCGCGCCTGGAAGCCGGACTGACCGGAGACCACGCCCGCCCCGGCATTCGCAACGCTCGGCAGGTGACATTGATCCAGTGGGAGCACCTGGCAGTGATCAGTACATTGATGGGCCGCCCCGACGATCAACCGATCAGACCTGAAGATCTGCGGCGCAATCTCGTTATAAGCGGAATCAATTTGTTTAGCCTAAAGGGGCGGCGCTTTCGCATCGGTCAGGCGATACTCGAAACCACAGGCTGGTGTCAGCCCTGCGCACGCTTGCAGAACAACCTCGGCCCCGGCACTTTCCAGGCCGTACGCGGGCACGGCGGAATCACTGCACGAGTGCTACAGAGCGGCATCATTCGCCTCGACGACGACGTGCGCGTCGAACCGGTCCCGGACAGCGGCTATGCTGCGTTCAACCCCGGCTAAAAACCGCTGTAGCTTCTGCCCATTCAGTAACGTCTACCTGACGAGGCAAATATGACCAGCCGCCTGAACCCCGAAGACCAAAAGCATGTCGAAGAATACCTGCAACTGTCCCAACACCGTGTCGAGCGCCGGCCATTCCGGCCGTGGATGCTCCTGGTGCTGGTACTGGCAGTGACCATTGGTCTGGGCCTGTTGAGCCGATTTATCAGTTACCTGACGCTATGAGTCGCTTCGCACTCGCTCGGGCAACTGCACAGATTTCCTTTAAAAACCTTGCGAGTTATCCCTATGTCCCATCGTATTGTCATTGTCGGCGGCGGCGCCGGCGGTCTGGAGTTGGCTACCCGTCTGGGTAAGACCTTGGGCAAACGCGGCACAGCCAGCGTGATGCTGGTCGACGCCAACCTGACGCACATCTGGAAACCGCTGCTGCACGAAGTGGCCGCCGGCTCCCTCAACTCCTCGGAAGATGAACTCAACTATGTTGCCCAGGCGAAATGGAACCACTTCGAGTTCCAGCTGGGGCGCATGAGCGGTCTCGACCGCGCGCAGAAGAAAATTCAGCTCGCTGCCACTTATGACGAAAACGGCGTCGAACTGGTGCCCGCGCGCGAAGTGCCGTATGACTCGCTGGTGATCAGCGTCGGCAGCACCACCAACGATTTCGGCACTCAGGGTGCAGCGCAGCATTGCCTGTTCCTCGATACCCGTAAACAGGCCGAGCGCTTTCACCAGCAACTGCTCAATCACTATTTGCGCGCCCACGCCGGGCAAACCGATGTGGTCGAGCAGATCAGCGTGGCCATCGTCGGCGCTGGCGCCACGGGCGTCGAGCTGGCCGCAGAGCTGCACAACGCCGCCCATGAACTGGCGGCTTACGGTCTGGACCGGATCAAACCGGAAAACATGCACATTACGCTGATCGAAGCCGGCCCACGGGTGCTGCCGGCGCTGCCGGAACGCATCAGCGGACCGGTGCACAAAACCCTGGAGAAGCTCGGGGTCAATGTCATGACCAACGCCTCGGTCAGCGAAGTCACCGCCGACAGCCTGATCACCGCCGACGGCAACGAGATCAAGGCCAGCCTGAAAGTCTGGGCCGCCGGTATTCGTGCCCCGGGGTTCCTCAAGGACATCGACGGTCTGGAAACCAACCGCATCAATCAGCTGCAAGTGCTGCCGACCCTGCAGACCACCCGCGACGAAAACATTTTTGCCTTTGGTGACTGCGCGGCCTGCCCGCAACCGGGTACCGATCGTAACGTACCGCCACGTGCTCAGGCGGCGCACCAACAGGCGTCATTGCTGGCGAAGTCGCTGAAACTGCGCATCGAAGGCAAGACCCTGCCGGAGTACAAGTACACCGATTACGGCTCGCTGATTTCGCTGTCGCGTTTTTCCGCTGTGGGTAACCTGATGGGCAACCTGACCGGCAGCGTGATGCTCGAAGGCTGGCTGGCGCGGATGTTCTACGTGTCGCTGTATCGTATGCACCAGATGGCACTGTACGGGCCGTTCCGCACGGCGATGCTGATGCTGGGCAGCAAGATCGGTCGTGGCACCGAACCGCGTCTGAAATTGCACTAAGGCCAGCGTCTGTGGGAGCTGGCTTGCCAGCGATGGCGCCGGGTCAGTTGATATTTCTGTTGCCTGACCCACCGCTATCGCGGGCAAGCCCGGCTCCCACAGGTTTTCGTGCTGCTCGCAGATCCAGCGCATTCGCGAGCAGGCTCGCTCCCACCTTTGATCTTTATTCCAAGCCCCGCATCGCGCGGGGCTTTTTATTGGCTGTCGATTACAGCTGGAAGCGTCTCACCATGCCCTGCAGGGCGTTGGCCAGTTGCGACAGTTCATGGCTCGACGCACTGGTCTGATCAGCCCCTGCAGCCGAGCGCACCGACAGATCACGAATGTTCACCAGATTGCGATCCACTTCGCGCGCCACTTGCGCCTGCTCTTCAGCGGCGCTGGCGATGACCAGGTTGCGCTCGTGAATCTCGTGCACCGAAGCCGTGATCGTCACCAGTGCCTCGCCCGCCCGCTCAGCCAATACCAGCGTGCTCGCCGCACGGGATGCGCTGGCCTGCATGGAATCCAGCGCCAGGCTCGACCCGCTGCGCATGCCCTGCACCATCTGCTCGATCTCTTGTGTCGATTGCTGGGTGCGATAGGCCAGCGCGCGTACCTCGTCGGCCACTACCGCAAAACCTCGCCCGCTTTCACCCGCGCGTGCCGCTTCAATGGCGGCGTTGAGCGCCAGCAAGTTGGTCTGTTCGGCGATGGCGCGAATCACATCGAGCACTTTGCCGATGTCTTGTGACTGATTCGCCAGCGACTGCACCAACTCACCGGTGTGCTGCACATCGCTGGCCAGCGCATTGATCGCATTGGCGGTTTCGCTGACGCGTTCCTGGCCCAACTGCGCCGACTGACTGGATTGACGCGTGGCATCGGACGTCGATACGGCGTTGCGCGCCACCTCCTCCACCGCAGCGGTCATCTCGTTGACGGCCGTGGCAGCCTGTTCGATTTCATTGTTCTGCTGTTGCAGGCCTTGCGTGCTGTCGACCGTGACCGCGCTCAGCTCGTCAGCGGCCGTGGCCAGTTGCGTGGCCGAGCCACTGATGCTCTGCAGGGTTTCGCGCAGGTTCTGCTGCATGGTCGCCAGTGCTTTGAGCAAACGGCTCACTTCATCGTTGCCATGAGCCTCGATGGGGCGGGTCAGATCGCCCTTCGCCACGCTTTCGGCAGCCTCCACGGCGCTGCTCAGGGGGCGCACGATACTGCGCGTCAGCAACATCGCCAGCGCCACCGTGGCCAGCGCTGCCAAAGCAATGAACAGGCTGACGATGGTGCGCGAGGTTTGATAATGCGCGGCGGACTTCTCGCTCTCGGTAGCCACTTGCCGGGCAAACAAGTCAGCCAGATCGTTGAGTTGCTTGCCGGAGCCGTCGACCACCGTTTTCATATCGACCAAGAGCAATCTGGTCAGCTCGTCCCGCTTGCCTTGCTCGGCGAGGGTGAACGACTGGGCGATGCCGGTGCGATAAGCGGCGAAGGTTGTCTTGAACTGGTCGTACAGTTGCTGGCCCTCCGGGGTATCGACGAGTTTGTCGTAGGCGGCGATTTTCTCGCTCAGCTCTTTGTCCCGGGTGTCCATCTGGCCACGATAGGTGGCGATGTTTGCAGGATCCTGATCCAGCGCCATGCGCAGGGAAATGGTGCGGATACGCAGCATCAGCTCGCGGATCTCGTCACCACCGCGAATGCTCGGCAACCAGCGGTTCTCCACCGCCACCTCACTGTCGCGAATGCTCGACATCTGCCCCAGCGCAAACACCCCAAGCATGGCCACCAACACCGCAATCAGGGCAAAGCCCAGGGCAGCCCGGGGAGCAATATTCAACCGACGAAGCAACATGACGAACGCCCTTATTCTTGTATTGGCCAGATTCAGGGGCGAAGCGTTGGCAGTCCCCTCGTGTTAGCGGGCTATCGGCAGGTTGTATGACGACTTGAAGGGATTCGGCTTTCGACGGGCAAAAAAAATCCCCGTATCTTTCGATACGAGGATTTTTAATATGGTCGGGGTAAGGGGATTCGAACTCCTGACATCCTGCTCCCAAAGCAGGCGCGCTACCGGACTGCGCTATACCCCGGTAAAAAAAAGGCGACCTTTCAAAGATCGCCTTCTTCGATCAGCGCTTTTGGCCTCTGATCTTAAGATTCGATCCCAGCGTTAACTGGTTTCAAAAATGGTGGGTCGTGTGGGATTCGAACCTACGACCAATTGGTTAAAAGCCAACTGCTCTACCAACTGAGCTAACGACCCAAAAATGGTCGGGGTAAGGGGATTCGAACTCCTGACATCCTGCTCCCAAAGCAGGCGCGCTACCGGACTGCGCTATACCCCGATTTGAAATTGGCTCCGTGACCAGGACTCGAACCTGGGACCCAATGATTAACAGTCATTTGCTCTACCGACTGAGCTATCACGGAACTGCATATTTCAATTTACAACGGTGAAGCTTTGTTACATCTCGCCACCCGTTCGCATCGCTGCGTTCGTGTGTCTGAGGCGCGCTATTCTACAACCTAGAACACCTCTGTCAACCCCCTAAATTGCTTTCAAGTTAATGATTTGCAACTTATTTCAGATTCCAGCCCAGTGAGCTGAAACGCTGTTGGTGACTGACTGCGGGGCGCACTTTACAAGCCTTTTCCTTTGAGTTCAACAGCCTGGCGAAAAAAAGGCCTCGCAATGCGAGGCCTTCCCTGTTTCATTGCCGCCGAGGCTTAGCCGAAAACGATTTCGTCGTTCTCGACCTTGCCAGTGGCCGTGTCGCCGGGCATGAAATGACCCGACAGGATCAACTGCGCCAGCGGGTTTTCGATCCAGCGCTGGATCGCCCGTTTCAAAGGACGTGCGCCATACACCGGGTCGTAACCGACGGCGATGAGCTTGTCCATTGCCTCCGGACTCAGCTCCAGCTTCAGCTCGCGCTCGGCCAGACGACTGCGCAGACGGCCCAACTGGATCTCGGTGATGCCAGCGATCTGATCCCGTGCCAGCGGCTCGAAAATCACCACTTCGTCGACCCGGTTGATGAACTCCGGACGGAAATGCGACGTCAACGCGTCCATCACTGCGGCACGCTGCGCCTCACGATCACCGACCAGTTCCTGGATCTGCATGGAGCCCAGGTTCGAAGTCATGACGATCACCGTATTGCGGAAGTCCACCGTACGACCATGGCTGTCGGTCAGACGGCCATCCTCAAGCACTTGCAGGAGGATGTTGAACACATCCGGGTGCGCCTTCTCGACCTCGTCCATCAGGATCACCGAGTACGGCTTGCGACGCACCGCTTCGGTCAGATAGCCGCCCTCTTCGTAGCCGACGTAGCCTGGTGGCGCACCGATCAGGCGAGCCACGGAATGTTTCTCCATGAACTCGGACATGTCGATCCGCACCATCGCCTCTTCGGTATCGAAGAGGAACTCGGCCAGCGCCTTGCACAGCTCGGTTTTACCGACACCGGTCGGGCCGAGGAACATGAACGAACCGCTCGGACGATTCGGGTCGGACAGCCCGGCTCGGGAACGCCGCACGGCGTTGGCCACAGCGACGACTGCTTCTTCCTGACCGATCACCCGTTTGTGCAACAGGCTCTCCATCTTCATCAGCTTGTCGCGCTCGCCTTCGAGCATTTTCGACACCGGGATACCGGTCCATTTCGACACGACTTCGGCGATCTCTTCTTCGGTCACCTTGCTGCGCAGCAACTGGTTTTCGCTCTTGCCGTGCTGGTCGACCATTTGCAGGCTGCGCTCCAGATCCGGGATCACCCCGTACTGCAACTCGGCCATGCGGTTCAGATCGCCTTTGCGGCGTGCGGCTTCCAGTTCCTGGCGCGACTGTTCGATCTTCTGCTGAATCTGCGCAGAACCCTGTACCTCGGCTTTTTCCGAGTTCCAGATTTCCTCCAGATCGGAATATTCACGCTCGTGACGCTCGATTTCTTCCTGAAGCTTTTCCAGGCGTTTCTTCGCCGCGTCGTCGCTTTCTTTCTTCAGTGCCTGGGATTCCACCTTCAACTGAATCAGGCGCCGCTCCAGACGGTCGAGCACTTCCGGCTTGGAGTCGATCTCCATACGAATGCGGCTCGCCGCCTCGTCGATCAGATCGATCGCCTTGTCCGGCAACTGCCGGTCAGTGATATAGCGATGGCTGAGCTTGGCCGCGGCGATAATCGCGCCGTCAGTAATCGCCACCTTGTGGTGAACCTCGTAACGTTCCTTGAGGCCCCGCAGAATCGCGATGGTGTCTTCTTCGCTCGGCTCGTCCACCAAAACTTTCTGGAAACGTCGCTCGAGCGCCGCGTCCTTCTCTATATATTGGCGATACTCATTGAGCGTGGTCGCGCCAACGCAGTGCAGCTCGCCGCGCGCCAGGGCTGGCTTGAGCATGTTACCGGCGTCCATCGAACCTTCGCCTTTACCAGCGCCGACCATGGTGTGCAGTTCGTCGATGAACAGAATGATCTGCCCTTCCTGCTTCGACAGCTCGTTGAGCAAGCCTTTGAGGCGCTCTTCGAACTCACCGCGATACTTGGCACCGGCAATCAGCGCGCCCATGTCCAGCGAGAGCAGGCGCTTGCCCTTGAGGCCGTCCGGCACTTCGCCGTTGATGATGCGCTGGGCCAGACCTTCGGCGATTGCGGTTTTACCCACGCCAGGCTCACCGATCAGCACCGGGTTGTTTTTCGTGCGGCGCTGCAAAACCTGAATGGTCCGACGAATTTCGTCGTCACGGCCGATCACCGGATCAAGCTTGCCGTCTTCGGCGCGCTTGGTCAGGTCGACGGTGTATTTATCCAGTGCCTGACGCGACTCTTCGTGGTTGGCGTCATTCACCGCTTCGCCGCCACGCAGGTTGTTGATCGCGTTTTCCAGGGCTTTCTTGCTCACGCCCTGGCCGAGCAGCAACTTGCCCAACTTGCTGTTCTCATCCATCGCGGCGAGCAGCACCAGTTCGCTGGAGATGAACTGATCACCTTTCTGCTGGGCCAGACGGTCAGCCTGATTGAGCAGGCGCGCCAGATCCTGCGACATGTTCACGTCGCCAGTCGGGTTCTGGATTTTCGGTAATTGATCGAGCTCTTTGGTCAGCTCTTTGCGCAAGCTGTTGACGTCGAAGCCGACCTGCATGAGCAGCGGCTTGATCGAACCGCCCTGCTGTTCAAGCATGGCTTGCATCAAGTGCGCCGGCTCGATGGCCGGATGATCGTGGCCAACCGCCAACGACTGGGCGTCGGACAAGGCCAACTGTAATTTGCTGGTTAAACGGTCAATACGCATGGGTCACCTTCCTTTTGAGCAGGCCGGACCTAAGAAACCATCCTGAATAAAGAAACCTGCCAGATACCGCTATAGATGCGGTCGATTCTGCAAGATTCAAGCGTCGGAGAGTTGATGCAGATCAGACAGTCTAGCTGGCGCCCAGCCTCGCAAATACGATCCTCTTTTGACGAGTGGCTGTTTTCGTCAGGCAAGGCGCCGCGACGAGTCATAGCCCGCTATGGCGAGGAGCGGCAACGCAGCATGACGGAAACAGACGCAGTCAAAAAGGAATCGTATTTGTGAGGCTGGGCGCCTCAAGCCAGATCAGGGAGGCAAAGCGACCGGTGCGCGAAGCACGGCGATACGAGAAGAAGCGCGGATCAGTCACGGTGCAGAAACCGCCACCATAAACAGCAGTGACACCACGCTCAGCCAGACGCAGGCGCGCCAACTGATAGATGTCGGCCATGAACTTGCCGGCATTGCTGCTCGGTACAAAGGCTTCGGCTGCTTCAGGCAACTGACTGACGAAGACTTCGCGCACTTCCGCGCCAACTTCAAAGGCCTGCGGGCCGATGGCCGGGCCGAGCCAGACGAGAATGTCTTCAGGCGCAACATCGAGGCTATCGAGGGTGGCTTCAAGTACCCCCGCCGCCAACCCACGCCAACCGGCATGAGCCGCAGCGACGCGAGTACCCTCACGATCACAGAACAAGGCAGGCAGACAATCCGCCGTCATCGCCGCGCAGGCAATACCCGGCGTTGCGGTCCAGCTGGCATCTGCAGTCGCAACAATGCCCGGATCAGCATGCGCGACGGTAATCCCGTGAACTTGCTGCAACCAGGCAGGTTGTATGGAGAAATGTTCGGTCAAACGCCGACGGTTTTCGGCCACCGCTTGCGGGCGATCACCGACGTGATCGCCCAGATTGAGGCTGTCGAACGGCGCCTCGCTGACACCGCCCTCACGGGTGGTGACACAGGCTTTGACGCTGGCCGGCGCAGGCCAGTCCGGCGTCAGCCAGTTCATCCGACGAACGCCTCGCGATCCTGCTTGAGCAGGGTCAGCAGCCAGACGAAATCTTCCGGCAGCGGCGATTCCCAGCTCATGCGCTCACCGCTCGTCGGGTGATCGAGCTCCAAGAAGCGCGCGTGCAGGGCCTGACGCGGGAAATGCTTGAGCGATTCCACCATGGTCGGGTTCGCCGCCGGGGGAATGCGGAAACGCCCGCCGTACGCCGGATCGCCGACCAACGGAAAGTTGATGTGCGCCATGTGCACGCGAATCTGGTGGGTGCGACCGGTTTCCAGTTTTACCCGCACGTGAGTGTGGGAACGGAAGCGCTCCAGCACGCGGTAGTGGCTGACGGCAGGCTTGCCACCTTCCATCACCGCCATGCGCTGGCGCTGCTGGCCGTGACGACCGATCGGCGCGTTGATCTTGCCACCGGCAGTGACCACGCCAATCACGATGCACTCATAGATGCGGCTGACGCTGCGGCTCTGCAACTGAGCGACCAGTTTGGTCTGCGCCTGAATGGTCTTGGCCACCACCATCAGACCAGTGGTGTCCTTGTCCAGACGATGCACGATACCGGCGCGCGGGACATTGATGATGTCCGGCACGTGGTGCAGCAAGGCGTTGAGCAAGGTGCCATCGGCGTGACCGGCAGCCGGGTGCACCACCAGGCCCGCAGGCTTGTTGATCACCAGAATGTCGTCATCTTCATAGACGATGTCGAGTTCGATGTCCTGGGCGATCCACTCGCCCTGGGCCTCCTGCTCGGCAGTCAGCTCAAGGATGGCACCGCCATGCACGATGTCGCGTGGGCGGATGACCGCCCCGTCCACAGTCAGGCGACCTTCTTTGATCCAGGCGGAAAGGCGCGAGCGTGAGTGCTCAGCGAAGAGTTGGGCGGCGACTTGATCGAGGCGTTGGCCGCCCAATTCGGACGGCACCTCTGCGCTAAGTTCAATTTTATCGGACATGCTCGGACTGGGCGTCGGCACAGCCTTTGGTTTCGGCTGCGCGCTTGTGGTTAAATACGGCGTCTTTTGCCCCGAGGCTTTTCAACGGGGCGCTCATCATAACAGGACGGCCCCGCCCAAGACAGCGGCCGTCATAGGGACGCAAGCCGCCATGCAAGTGAAACACCTGCTGCTGATCGCCATCCTCGCATTGACCGCTGCTTGCTCATCGAAGGAAGTCGTAGACGAAAACCTCAGCGAAGCCGAGCTGTATCAGCAGGCTCAGACTGATCTGGACAACAACAGCTACACCAGCGCCACAGCCAAGCTGAAGGCTCTGGAGTCGCGTTATCCGTTCGGTCGCTACGCCGATCAGGCCCAGCTGGAGTTGATCTACGCCAACTACAAGAACGCCGAGCCGGAAGCTGCAAAGTCCGCCGCCGAGCGTTTCATTCGTTTGCATCCGCAGCATCCGAACGTGGATTACGCGTACTACCTCAAGGGTCTGACTTCGTTCGACCAGGACGTCGGCCTGCTGGCGCGCTTCCTGCCGCTGGACATGACCAAGCGTGACCCGGGCGCCGCCCGCGACTCGTACAACGAGTTCGCCCAGCTGACCAGCCGCTACCCGAACAGCCGCTACGCGCCGGACGCCAAGCAGCGCATGATCTACCTGCGCAACCTGCTGGCGGCCTACGAAATCCACGTGGCCGATTACTACCTGACCCGTCAGGCCTACGTCGCCGCCGCCAACCGCGGCCGCTACGTGGTGGAAAACTTCCAGGAAACCCCATCGGTCGGCGACGGCCTGGCGGTGATGACCGAAGCCTACCAGCGTTTGCACCTCGACGATCTGGCGGCGACCAGCCTGGAAACCCTGAAGCTCAACTACCCGGATCACCCGAGCCTGCAGGACGGCCAGTTCGTGCCGCGTGTTGCCGAAGCCGACAACCGTTCGTTCCTGAGCAAGGCGACCCTGGGCCTGATCGAATCGCGTCCACCGCTGCCGCCGGGCGAAACCCGCGCCAACCAGGACGTGCAGAAGCAGTTCCAGGACGCGAAAGATGCGATCCCGAACGAGCTCAAGCCTAAAGACGAGAACGGCGACGTGATCGAAGAGCCGGAGCCGGAATCCACCGATACCGACCGCTCGTGGTTCAGCTACATGACCTTCGGCGTGTTCGACTGACCACACCGGCTGTACAAAAAAGGGAGATCTGCGGATCTCCCTTTTTTATTGCCGCGCTTTAATAGGCTGTGCGCTGATCGGGTCCTTGGCTAAACTGGCGGATCATCAGTCGAAAAGCCGCCCATCATGCTTCGTTTATTGTTCTGGATTGCCCTGGTCTTCGCCGCCATCTGGTTGTGGCGTAAATTCAAGGCGCCCGCCTCCGCTTCGCCATCCGGGCGCGCCTCGCGCGAGCAAGACGCCGCGCCGATGGTGCGTTGCGCCCATTGCGGCGTGCACTTGCCGCGCGACCGCGCGCTGGGCAATCAACCACAGTGGTATTGCAGCCAGGCTCATCTTGAGCAAGGCCCAGGCGCCAGTGATCGCTGAGGCCGCCCCCGCCGACAGCAAACAGGCGCAGCGCCTGCTGCGTCTTTATCATCTTTACCGCCTGAGCATCGGCATTACGCTGGTGCTGCTGATCTCCAGCGACATGGACAACCGTCTGCTGACGTCTGCCAACGACGAACTGTTGCGCGGCGGCAGCTGGTTGTACCTGGTGCTCAATATCCTGCTGGTGGTGTTTCTGGAGAACACCCGGCGCCCGGCTCAATTGCTCAGCCTCGCGCTGGTCGACGTCCTGCTGCTCGGTGGTCTGTTCTATGCAGCAGGCGGTGTGGCCAGTGCGCTGGGCAACTTGCTGATCGTCTCGGTGGCGATCAGCAATACCTTGCTGCGCCGACGCATTGGCTTGCTGATCGCGGCCATTGCTGCCCTGGGCATCGTCGGCTTGAGTTTCCTGCTGAGTTTCAGCCACCCGTTGAGCGCCAACGAGTACCTGCAAGCCGGCACCCTCGGTGCGTTATGTTTCGCGGCCTCACTGCTGGTACAGGGTCTGATTCGCCGCGTTGAGGTCAGCGAAACACTGGCCGAACAACGCGCCAGCGAAGTGATCGGCCTGGAAGCCCTCAATGCGCTGATCCTGCAACGCATGCGCACCGGCATTCTTGTGCTTGACGAGGCACGCCGCGTACAACTGGCCAACCACAGCGCCCAGACTTTGCTCGCGCATACGCACCTTCAGGGTCAGTTGATCGACGATTGCGCGCCGGCCCTGGTCGATCGCCTGCAGCTGTGGAGGAATAACCCGACGCTGCGCCCGCAAAGCCTGAAGGTGGCCGGTAACGGCCTCGAACTGCAGCCGAGCTTCATCGCCCTCGATCAGCGCCCGAACCAGCAGATTCTGGTGTTTCTCGAAGACCTGGCACAGATCGCCCAACAGGCCCAGCAGTTAAAGCTGGCCGCGCTTGGACGACTGACCGCCGGGATATCCCACGAAATCCGCAACCCGCTGGGCGCGATCAGCCATGCCGCACAGCTCTTGGCCGAGTCCGAGGAACTCGACAGCGCCGATCGGCGTCTGACGCAGATCATTCAAGACCACTCCCAGCGCATGAACCGAGTCATCGAAAACGTCCTGCAACTGTCCCGCCGCCAGCAAAGTGAACCGCAACGGCTGGACCTCAAGCCATGGCTGCAACAGTTCGTCGCCGAAAGCCGCGAACACGCGACCGAACGTCAGCAGATTCATTTGCGGATCGATTCCGGCGACTTCACTACCCTGATGGACCCCGACCAGCTCACCCAGATTCTCGACAATCTGTTACGCAACGGCTGGCGTCACAGTGCCTTGCTGCATGATCAGGCCGAGGTCTGGATGACCCTGTTCATCGACCCGGACAGCCAGTTGGCGGTGCTGCAAGTGCGGGACAACGGCCCCGGCGTGCCGCTCGCCGAACAGGCGCATCTGTTTGAACCGTTCTTTACTACCAGTAGCCAAGGCACCGGCCTTGGGCTTTATCTGTCCCGTGAGCTGTGCGAAAGCAACCAGGCGCGCCTAGACTTTCAGTCACGCCAAGACGGCGGCTGCTTTCGCATCACCTTTGCTCACGGACGGAAACAAAGTTGACTACGAGCCCACGGCAAAAAATTCTTATCGTCGACGACGAACCGGATATCCGCGAACTCCTGGAAATCACCTTGGGGCGGATGAAACTCGACACCCTCAGCGCGCGTAACCTGGGTGAGGCCCAGGCGCTGCTGCAGCGCGAGCGTTTCGATCTGTGCCTGACCGACATGCGCCTGCCCGACGGCACGGGGCTGGACCTGGTGCAGCACATCCAGCAACGTTATCCACAGCTCCCGGTGGCGATGATCACCGCCTATGGCAGTCTGGAGACTGCGATCAACGCGCTGAAGGCCGGGGCCTTCGACTTTCTGACCAAGCCGGTCGACCTCACGCGCCTGCGCGAACTGGTCGCCACGGCCCTGCGTATGCCGGTGGCGGGCGGCGCGAGCAGTTCGATCGACCGACGCCTGCTCGGCGACTCGTTGCCCATGCGCAACCTGCGCAAGCAGATCGACAAACTCGCCCGCAGCCAGGCGCCGGTGTACATCAGCGGTGAATCTGGCAGCGGCAAGGAACTGGTCGCACGCCTGATTCATGAGCAGGGCCCGCGCGCCCAGCAGCCCTTTGTCCCGGTCAATTGCGGGGCGATTCCCTCGGAGTTGATGGAAAGCGAGTTTTTCGGCCACCGCAAAGGCAGTTTTACCGGTGCAGTGGAGGACAAACCGGGGCTGTTCCAGGCCGCCCATGGCGGCACGCTGTTTCTCGATGAAGTGGCGGATCTGCCGTTATCGATGCAGGTCAAACTGCTGCGGGCGATTCAGGAAAAAGCCGTGCGCAGCATCGGCGGCCAACAGGAAACCGTGGTCGATGTGCGCATCCTCAGCGCGACGCACAAGGACCTTGATGCGCAGGTCAGCGCCGAACGTTTTCGCCAGGACCTTTATTACCGGTTGAACGTGATCGAGCTGCGCGTACCCTCTCTGCGCGAGCGCCGCGATGACATCGAAGTGCTGGCCGCGCATGTCCTCAAGCGATTGGCCAGGGACACCGGCCAGCCTGTCGCGAGCCTGCATCCGCAGGCGCTGGAAAGCCTGAAGAATTACCGCTTCCCCGGGAACGTGCGGGAACTGGAGAACGTGCTTGAACGGGCGCATACCCTGTGCGAGAACCGTATCATCGAATCTCAGGACTTGCGGCTGAGCGAAGGCAATTGCGCGGCGGAGGGTGCGATTGCCGACCTTACGCAGATCGACAACCTGGAAGATTATCTGGAAAACGTCGAACGCAAGCTGATCCTGCAGGCATTGGAGGAGACACGCTGGAACCGTACGGCAGCGGCGCAGCGCTTGAGTCTTTCGTTCAGGTCGATGCGCTATCGGCTGAAGAAGCTCGGCCTGGATTGAAGGGCACCTTCGCGAGCAGGCTCGCTCCCAGATTGGAATGCATAATCCCTGTGGGAGCGAGCCTGCTCGCGAAGGCGGCCAACCAGCCGATGAAAAACTGTCTGACTAAATGCGGCCCTCAGGCGCATAAGGCGCCGGGTCGATAATCGGCGCCCGCCCCAGCATCACGTCGGCAAACAGCTGGCACGACGCCGGCGCCAGCACCAGGCCGTTGCGGTAATGCCCGCAGTTCAGCCACAAGCTATCGAACCCCGGCACCCGGCCAATATACGGGATGCCTTCCGGCGACCCCGGTCGCAAGCCGGCCCAATGCCCGACGACCTCGGCCTGCGCCAGTGCCGGCAACAACTCGATTGCCGAAGCCTTGAGGCTTGCCAGCGCCACGTCGGTTGGCGTCTTGTCGTAGCCTTCGTGTTCCAGCGTGCTGCCGATCAGAATATGCCCGTCGCGACGGGGGATCGCATAACGGCCCTTGGCCAGAACCATGCTCGGCAAGAAGTCCGCTGCGCACTTATAGAGAATCATCTGGCCCTTGACCGGCTCGACCGGCAGCGTCAGGCCCAGCGTCTTGAGCAAATCGCCGCTCCACGCCCCAGCCGTCAGCACAATCTGATCACCTGTGATGATGCCGCTGGATGTTTCCACGCCGACAATCCGCTCGTGCTCGCGAACGAACCCGCTGACCTCACACTGCTCGTGAATCGTCACGTTGGGCAGTGCCAGCAGCGCCGCTTTCAACGATTTCACCAGACGTGGATTACGCACGTTGGCAACATCGGCCATGTAGATCGCCCGGGAGAATCCGGCACCCAGCACCGGCACCGCATCGTGCGCCGCCGAGATGTCCACTGCCCGCAGCGGGCGCTGTTCCCGTTCGGCCCAGGCAAGCGCTTCGGCTTCGTCATCCAGATCCAGCCAGTACAGGCCGGTGGTGTGCACTTCAGGATCAACGCCGGTATCGACAAACAGGCGCTCGCCCAACTGTGGATAAAAATCCTGCGACCAGTGTGCCAGTGCGGTAACTGCCGGGCTATAGCGCCACGGGTACAGCGGCGAAACGATACCGCCGCCGGCCCACGATGATTCCCGGCCGACGTTCGAGCGATCCAGCAGCACCACGCTGCGCAATTCGGAGGCAAGATTGTAGGCGGTCAGCAGGCCGATCACTCCGCCACCGACAATCACCACTTGCTGTTGCCTGGTCATGTTTAATCCAATCAAAAAGAAGACAGGGAGGGCAAAAGGCGCCCGACAATAAGCGCCTCAGCGACCCCAGCAGTCTTTGCTGGTCAGGCCGGTGGCCGCGTTGTTCATGGCTCTGACACCGGTATTGCTCAAGGTCAGATCACCGCACTTGTCGGTGGCCATGGCCGAACCCGCTTTGCGTGTGGCGGTCAGCAGGAACGTCTGGTCAGTGAGGGTCGGGGTAATGGTGTAGAAGTCATTGCCGGTGCTGAGCCCGGTTACGCCCGTGTAGACATTGTTTTTCGTGTAGAAGCGTTCGAGGGTCTGCGCCTGCTCCGAGAGCAAGCCCGCCACTTCGGCGCGGCGTCCTTTGTTCACGTATTCGGTATAGCGCGGTGCGGCAATGGTGATGACGATCCCGATGATCGCGATCACGATCATGATTTCGATCAGGGTGAATCCTCGGATGGATCTGCGCATGCCTCAACTCTCGCTTACTGTATTTGTCGCCACATGATACGACGGCTGCCGCCGCCGGATTTTTCCACCAGGGTGGTAATGCCGCCACTGGAGTCGTTCACAATCTTGCGTGTTGCACTGTTGACGATGGCATTAAGGGTAGGAATGCCGCCAGTGAACACCACGCCGCTGGAAATCGTGTCGTTGCCGTCGACCACGCCATCGGCGTTGGTATCGAGCACCGCATAGTTGAGCATCTTACCGCTGAACGCCTCGAGTTCGACCAGTTTGCCGGTGCCAAAGCTGGCACAGGGGTCCGTGGTGTCGACGCTCGCCGTGGTGAAAATGATCCGCCCCAGCACCAGACTGGCCTGATTGATCACTCGCTCGCCAATCAGCGCGCTGTTATACACCAAGGGCAGGTACCAACCCTTCTCTCCCGGATAAGTCGTGTCGTTCTGCGTGGTCGTCACGAACTGTCCGGAGCTGCCCGAGAACACGCCGGTAATGGCCTGAGCCTGCAGACTGCTCACGGTAATCTGGCCGGAGCCGCCCTCGGCATCCCATACCGAATAGAACGCCTGTAAATCCTTGTTGGTCTTGTCGGCCGTTTCATTGAATTTGCCGGTACCGACGAAAATCTGTTTGCCACCCTGCGCGTTGTCCGCCAGCAAGGGTTGCGCGGTGATCGGTTGCGTGGCCCCGCCGGCCGTGGTGAACAACGGTTTGCCGGCAAACGCCACGCCCCAGCTGTCCGCCGCCGTGGCACTGAGATCGAATTTCCACAGGCGCCCTTTCAGGTCGCCGCCATAAGCAGCCTGGACCACGTTCTGTGAATTGACCCGCAGCTTGACCGAGGACAGGCCATTGGTGGTTTCAGTGCTGTCGACGACAATCTTGCGGATCAGCGAACCGTCGCGCACATCCAGCACATACAGCGCGGCAACACCCGAATTGCTGCCGTAACCGTTGGCGATGAACGCCGCCCAGCGTCCATCGGCCAAGCGTGCCACTTCCGGTCGCGCGTAGGCATAACCCAGATCATTGAATGCATTGCTGGTGCTGGCGGTCGTCGGTGCACTGACTTCCCACAACGCGCGCACAACGTTGCCCGCCGACGCGTCATACAGTTGCAACGCATAGAAGGTTTTGCCGCCTGCGCCCGTACCGCCGATGGCCAGGGTTTTCCACGCGCCACTGATTTGCGCGTCGTACACGCCGAGCTGACCGTCGACGAGAAACTTGTGACTGACGCCGTTGACGTAGTTCGGATCGGCAATGAATCGCAGCGACGGCAACACACTGGACGGCATGTAGGCGTAACGACGGGTACCGTTGGCCGCGTTGATGACATTGACGAAGCCGTCGTTGGCGTTCACCACCAGACTGGCGCTCATGTTCGCGGCCTTGGTCGTCAGGTAGGCGCTGTAGGAGGTATCGCCCGTCAAGTCAGAGGCGGTTTGGTCGGTGGGTGAAGCCAGCACCAGCGGCGAGTTGATGATGTCGCCCAACAGCACACTGCGCACTTTGAGCCCGGTCCTGTTGGTGCCTTTGCTCCACTCCACCAGGTCGATGCCGCTGACGCCCGTGGGCAGGCCCTGGCTGAGCGCGGTCTGCTGAGCAGGGGAAAAATTGCCAAAGGCCAGCGTGACCGCCGCGTTGTTCGCGGTGTTCCAGGACTGGAAGGTTGGCGCGGTGGCGCTCGGGACAATGGTCGTATCGGTGCTCCAGAGCGTCGCCGAAGTATTGACCGCGCCTGCCGCAGTGAAGCCGAACGACTTGATCGTCCCGCGCCAATCCCTGGGGTCGTAACTGGTCTGGAAATAACTGGTGCCGCTGGCCAGCGTTGTGCCGCTGGTTACGCCGCTGCCGCCGGAACCGGCCCTGGACGTAATATCCCTGAGTGCCGACGACAGCGCAGCATTCAGTCCGGTGCTGTCGGTGGCCTGGTAGTACCTGCCCTGCCCGTAACTGGCGGCATCCGACAGCATATCGTTGTCAGCCGCAAAGCCTACGGTATAGGTGTTCATGTTCTGCCTTGGAAAGTCCACCGCGTTCCAGCTTTTGCCGGCCGCATCGGTACCGGTCGAACGCATATCAATGTCGAAAGCGAATTTGGCAATGTCGTCCAGATACAGCGTGTCGTTTTCACCATCGCCGCTGAGGTTATCGCCGTCATTACTGAGGCCGTCCCAGTTCGGCAAGCGATTGCCACTCAGCGGGTCATTGCCCGGGAAGGTGCGATCGTAGGTCGGCAAGCCGTCGGTAACCACCACGCCGTAGTTTTTCTGGCAGCGGTACTGAATCGGGCTGGTGTACGTGCCCGGTGTACCGTTGTAATACGGCGCCATGCCGCGCATGTAGCGGCTGACTTCGTAATAGGTCTCGGCCAGCGGCGTGTTGGCCACGGCATTCAAGCCGTTGATCGATGAAATCAGCGCGTTGTAGTTGGTGTCAGCCTGGGCCTGGGTGACGCTTCCGGAAACGGGCGACAAATCGCTGATCGAGCGGGCAATGAAACCTCCATTGCCAGGGTTAGTGCTGTTGGCCGGATTGAACGTCGACAAGCCGATGCGCAAGGTACGGTTGCTGCTGACCAGTGCGGTGGAAACGTTGCGCGCAACGTTCATGCGGTAATCGTTGGGAATTGCACCGGTGGTGAAGTCACGGGTTCCGGTGCTGATGGCCTGGCTGACGATCCAGGCAATGTAATCAGCGGAATAACGGGTGTTCTCGTTGCCTACCGGGTCTGGCAGTTTCAGGCACAACGGCACCGGGCTGTTGTTGTAGAACGCATAGGCGCCCCCCGAGCAGCCGGAGTTTGGCAGGCTCGATAAGAATACGGTGTCGCCGGTAATCTGCGGCGCATTCAGCGCAGAGCACAGTCCGAGGAAGGCATTGCATTCCCGGGCCGGCGTGCGGTTGATGGCAGGATTGAAATCCGTGTCGTAGATAATGCTGTTCATGCTGCCGGAATCATCGATCAGCAGCATCACGTTCGGCGCCACCGCCGCGGCGCTCAACAGCGGCGATTCGGACGGCGTGAACGCCCAGGCCGGCGCCGCCAGATAAAGGCTCGCCAACATGCCGAGCAGCAGCGCTCTGTAGCGCTCAATACTTCGCATAGACACTCTCCACCACACTGCGCGAAGTGCCGACAAGCCCGACCGCGGTCACTCGATACAGGGTGGCCGAGGTATTACTGGGCACGTTCACCGCGGTGACGGTCGTGCCGATATTCTGCACCCCGTAAAAGCCATTACCGGCGGCGATCCAGGTTACGCCGGATGTCGAATTGAACCCCGCCGCGCTGATCACCGATGACTCGGCTGGCGGCAGACACTGAGTGCCACTGCACACTGGCAATGCGTAGCTGTCCAGTTGCACTGCGCTCTCACCGACACGCAACGCCGCTTCGGCGGACTGGAACGATTGATTGCGCAGGCTCACGCTGCCGGCCATTTTTTCCTGCAGGTTGGCGCTTTGCATCGATGACAGTCCGATCAAGGTCAGCAACAGCAAAAACACCAGACTGACCAGCAAGACCATGCCGTGCTGGGTTTGCCGCTGGTGCAAGGAAATCCTCATCGCCGCGCCCTCACGGCAAGCGGTTGCGCAAAGCGGCAACCACGTTGAAGGTTTGATTGCGCACCCGATTGTTCGGGTCGGTGAGGGTCAGGCTCAGGCGGACGCTGCGGATGCGCGCCGGATCACCAGGATTGCTGCTGTAGGTCGAGGCCGCCACATCCGTCGCGGAACTGGCCAGACCGAACGTCACGTCGAACGCACTGACGTTATTCACCAGCACTTGCTGCGCCGGATTACCGCTGCCGGTGCCCATGAGGATCTGGTTATTGCTAAAGCTGTAAAGGAGACGCCGGATCGGGAAAGCAATCTGCCCCGTGGTCGGGCTACGCAATCCGCTGTAGGCGACCGCACTGTTGCGACAGTCGGAAATCACCGTCCACGTCGGCGTCCCCCCGCCGCTGCCGACATCGGCCGTCACCAGGGTCAGTTTGAGATTGGCATTATCCCAACTGATCGGAGTGAGCTGCGCCGCATTGAAATCCCCTGCCGAACTGGAGTCGACGATGGTGCCGAGGCAGCCGAACATGCCGACCATGCGAATTTCCTGAATCATTTTGCTGAGAACAAAGCGCGCGTCCTCCTGCATCGCAGCGGCGCTGTTCTGACTGACGTAAGTGTTCTTCGCCGCGATGAAAATCTGCACCACTCCAAGCACGACGATCAGCCCCAACGCCAATGCGACCAGCAACTCGATCAGGCCGAAACCACGACTGGAACGCTTCATGGTGTCGCCACCGGATCGACCGTCGCCCGGCTGGTCAGCACGAAACTGCGTTGCGCACTTGCGGTGTTGGCCGCACGGGCATCGCTCCAGGTAATCGTAATGGTGTAGACCCGCTGGTTGAGGGTGATGCTGCCCGTCGCGGTCGGACCGCCGAAGTTGGCGATATTGGTGGTGAAGTCGTAGAGATCCTGGTCTCGCGTTACGCTGAGGTTGCCCGAGGTGGGCGGCGTGACGGTGTAGTTGGCGCCGGCGTTGGCGCGAATGCGGTCCATCATGTCGTAGGCGATGAAACTGGCCTGACTGGTCATCCGCGAGCTGTCGGTGTACTTCAGCGCATTGAGTTGCACCGCCGCCGCGCCCAACAGCCCGACGGTCAGAATCAGCAACGCGACCAGCACTTCGATCAGCGTCATGCCCTCCTGTGCTTTTTTGCTCCCTGCCCTCATCCGCAATTTCCACCCAATTGAATGCGTCCGTTCAAACACACGTTCAGCGTCCTGCTTTGCGTGCCCAGCGTGTAAGCGATGACCACCGCCGTCGACGGTGCCGCCAGACCACCCAGATTATTGAAATCGAGCGCGGTCACTCCTGAGGTTAGCGTCAGAGTCGCGCCGCTGCTCATCGCTGGAACAACCCGCAACACATTGGCCGGATTGCCAGTACTGTCGTAAACCGCCAGCTCACCGGTCCAGACGCTGCCGCCCGCAGTCGGGCGCAGGCGAGTCGTCACCCCGCGGTTGATGGCTTCGAGGCGAGCAAAATTGATCGCACGCTGCAGGTCGCCCATTTCGGTATCGGCCTTGCTGCTCTGAATCGTTCGGGTAAAGGCCGGCACCGCCAAGGTGACGAGAAGCAACAACACCGCGATGGCGATCAGCAACTCGACCAGCGTGAAACCTTTTGTACGAAGATCCATCGATGCCCTCCGTTGCCGTCGGCTATACCTGCTTCTACACGCTAGAACATTCGCTCGGCACGCGCCGACGGATTTGCCCTGCGCGGCGCACGGAATGCGCCGTTCACACCACTCCACGGAGGGATTTTTCATGCCGCAACACGGTTTCAGCCTGATTGAAGTGCTTATGGGACTGGCGATTGGCGCAATTGTTCTGTTGCTGGTCAGCCCGGCGTTCGCCGCGCTCAAGCAAGCGACTCAGCGCGACCACGCGGCGCAGTCACTGATCGAAGGTATCCGCCACGCCCGCACACTAGCCATTACGCACAATCAGAGCGTGGTGATCCACGGTATCGACGGCGACTGGAGTCAGGGTTGGCGAATCATTCTGGACATCAGCGGCAAGGGGCCGGAAGACAGCAGCAATCCGCTGTTGGTTGAGCGCGCCAGCGAGGCGAAGGTGCCGATTGTCGGCAACTGGTGGGTGAGCCGCTATGTGCGGTTCAGTCATCTGGGGCAACCGCTGATGCCCGGACGGCGGTTTCAGGCGGGAACATTGCACATCTGCTCACCGCGCGAACCGGTCAGCCAGCGCCAGATTGTGCTGGCGGCGACCGGTCGCGTGCGCCTGGGCAGTCAGGAAACCGAACAGGCGCTTTGCGACAGAAACAGAAACGTCAGATCGAACGAACGCGCAGCTCTTTCGGCATCGAGAATGTGATGTTCTCTTCTCGACCGGCCAGCTCATCGGCACCGGTTGCGCCCCAGGCCTGCAATTGCTGGATCACGCCGCGCACCAGGACTTCAGGAGCCGAGGCGCCGGCGGTAATGCCGATGCGCTCGACGCCATCGAACCAGCTCTTTTGCAGGTCTTCGGCGCCGTCGATCAGGTAGGCAGGGGTCGCCATGCGCTCAGCCAGTTCACGCAGACGGTTGGAGTTGGAGCTGTTGGGGCTGCCGACCACCAACACCACGTCGCATTCGTCGGCGAGTTGCTTGACCGCGTCCTGACGGTTTTGCGTGGCGTAGCAGATGTCGTCCTTGCGTGGACCGCCGATGGCCGGAAAGCGCGTTCGCAGCGCATCGATAACCCGACTGGTGTCGTCCATCGACAGAGTCGTCTGCGTAACGAAGGCGAGTTTCTCCGGGTTACGCACCTGCAACTCGGCCACGTCTTGCTCGTCTTCGACGAGGTAGATCGCGCCGCCATTGCTGGCGTCGTACTGACCCATGGTGCCTTCGACTTCCGGGTGACCGGCATGGCCGATCAGGATGCATTCGCGACCGTCGCGGCTGTATTTCGCCACTTCGATGTGCACCTTGGTGACCAGCGGGCAGGTGGCGTCGAACACTTTCAGGCCACGACCAGCGGCTTCGTTACGCACGGCTTGGGAAACACCGTGGGCGCTGAAGATAACGATCACGTCATCGGGCACCTGATCGAGTTCTTCGACGAAAATCGCGCCACGGCTGCGCAGGTCTTCAACGACGAACTTGTTATGCACCACTTCATGGCGCACATAGATCGGCGGCCCGAAGACTTCCAGAGCGCGATTGACGATTTCGATCGCACGGTCCACACCGGCGCAGAAGCCACGGGGGTTGGCGAGTTTGATTTGCATGCTGTGCCTCGTGTCTTGCGCGCGAAAACAATGGAAAACAAACTGTGGGAGCGGGCTTGCTCGCGAAAGCGGTGTGTCAGACAACATCAACGTTGAATGTCAGTCAGCATTCGCGAGCAAGCCCGCTCCCACATTTTGACCGTATTCGGTCAGTTACAGCGCTTTGACGCTGATGATCTCGACGTCAAAGGTCAGCGTCTTGCCGGCCAACGGGTGGTTGAAGTCGATGGTCACTTGCGCGTCGTCGAACTCTTTCACCACACCCGGCAACTCAGTATTGGCCGCATCATTGAAGATCACCAGCAAACCCGGCGACAACTCCATGTCGACAAACTGCGAGCGCGGGATGATCTGAACGTTCTGCGGGTTCGGCTGGCCGAAGGCGTTTTCCGGTTCGACGGTCAGCGTACGCTTGTCGCCCGCCTTGAAGCCGAACAGCGCCGCTTCGAAACCCGGCAGCAGGTTGCCATCGCCCACCTTGAAGGTAGCTGGTGCCTTGTCGAACGTGCTGTCGACGGTGTCGCCGTTTTCCAGGCGCAAGGCAAAGTGCAAGGTGACTTCCGTGTTCTGGCCGATGCGTTGCTCAGCCGATACCTGTTCAGTCATGAGCAGCCTCTTCGGTTTTCTTCGGTTTGAACATGTCCAGTGCCAGCATGATCGCGCCAACGGTGATCGCGCTGTCGGCGAAGTTGAACGCCGGGAAATACCAGCGGTTCTGCCAGTGCACCAGGATGAAGTCGACAACATGGCCCAAGGCAATGCGGTCATACAGATTACCCAGCGCGCCACCCAGCACCAACGCCAAGGCGACGGCCAGCCAGGTTTCGTTGCGCCCCAGGCGCTTGAGCCAGACCACCAGCACCGCACTGACCACAATCGCAATCAGCGCGAACAGCCAGCGCTGCCAGCCGGAGCTGTCAGCCAGGAAGCTGAACGCAGCGCCGGTGTTGTAGGCCAGGGTCCAGCTGAAGTAATCGGGAATGATCACGATCTGCTGGAACATTTCGAGCTTGTCTTCGAAGTAGAACTTGCTGGCCTGGTCAATGACCAGTACCAGCAAGCTCAACCACAGCCAGCTCAGCCGTCCGAAACGGCCAACGGCGTTAGGCATAGTGACGAACCTCGCCAGCGCCGCTGATGTTGTCGACGCAGCGACCGCAGATTTCCGGATGTTCCGGGTTCACGCCGACATCTTCGCGGCAGTGCCAGCAACGGGCGCACTTCGGGAAGGCCGACTTGACGATCTTCAGTTTCAGACCGCTGACTTCGGTTGCCACCGCATCGGCCGGAGCCTGCACAAATGGCGCAACGCTTGCCGTCGAAGTGATCAATACAAAGCGCAGTTCGTTGCTCAGCTTGGCCAGATCGGCGCTCAGCGCCTCTTCGGCAAACAGCGTCACTTCCGCCTGCAGGTTGCCACCGACAGCTTTCGCCGCGCGCTGGATTTCCATCTCTTTGTTGACCGCGACTTTCACTTCCATGATGCGATCCCAGTAGGCGCGACCCAGCTCGAAGCCTTCCGGCAGCTCGGTCAGGCCTTCGTACCAGGTGTTGAGCATGACGGACTCGTTGCGCTCGCCCGGCAGGTATTGCCACAGTTCGTCGGCGGTGAAGGCGAGGATCGGCGCGATCCAGCGCACCAGCGCTTCAGAGATGTGGAACAGCGCGGTCTGGCACGAGCGACGCGCCTTGCTGTCGGCACCGGTGGTGTACTGGCGGTCCTTGATGATGTCGAGATAGAAACCACCCAGCTCCTGCACGCAGAAGTTGTGGATCTTCGAGTAGACGTTCCAGAAACGGTATTCGCCGTAGTGCTCTTGCAGTTCGCGTTGCAGCAGCAGCGTGCGATCCACTGCCCAGCGATCCAGCGCCAGCATGTCTTCGGCCGGCAGCAGGTCGGTGGCCGGGTTGAAACCGGTCAGGTTGGAAAGCAGGAAACGCGCGGTGTTACGGATGCGCCGATAGGCATCCGCGCTGCGCTGCAGAATCTGCTCGGACACCGCCATTTCGCCGGAGTAGTCGGTCGATGCAACCCACAGACGCATGATGTCGGCGCCCAGGGTGTCGTTGACTTTCTGCGGCGCGATCACGTTGCCCAACGACTTGGACATCTTGCGACCGGACTCGTCGACGGTGAAGCCGTGGGTCAGCAGTTCGCGGTACGGTGCGTGGTTGTCGATAGCGCAACCGGTCAGCAAAGACGAGTGGAACCAGCCACGGTGCTGGTCGGAACCTTCCAGGTACAGGTCGGCACGCGGGCCGCTCTCGTGGCCCATCGGGTGCGACCCGCGCAGGACGTGCCAGTGTGTGGTGCCCGAGTCGAACCAGACGTCGAGGGTGTCGCTGATCTTGTCGTACTGCGGCGCTTCATCGCCCAGCAGTTCGGCGGCGTCGAGCTTGAACCAGGCTTCGATGCCTTCGACTTCAACGCGCTTGGCGACTTCTTCCATCAGCTCGACGGTGCGTGGGTGCAGCTCACCGCTTTCCTTGTTGAGGAAGAACGGGATCGGCACGCCCCAGTTGCGCTGACGCGAGATGCACCAGTCCGGGCGGTTGGCGATCATCGAGTGCAGGCGCGCCTGGCCCCAGGCGGGAACGAACTTGGTGTCTTCGATGGCTTTGAGCGAACGCACGCGCAGGGTATCGCCGCTGGTTGGCTCTTTGTCCATGCCGATGAACCACTGCGCGGTGGCGCGGTAGATCAGCGGGGTTTTGTGGCGCCAGCAGTGCATGTAGCTGTGTTCGATGACGGTGGTGTGCATCAGCGCACCGACTTCGGTCAGTTTTTCAACGATCGCCGGGTTGGCCTTCCAGATGAACTGGCCGCCAAAGAACTCCAGCGACGGCACGTACACGCCGTTGCTCTGCACCGGGTTGAGGATGTCGTCGTTGACCATGCCGTATTTTTTGCAGGTCACGAAGTCGTCGACGCCGTAGGCCGGGGCGGAGTGAACCACGCCGGTGCCAGCGCCCAGTTCGACGTAGTCAGCCAGGTACACCGGCGACAGACGATCGTAGAACGGGTGACGGAAGTTGATCAGCTCCAGTTCTTTACCGGTGGTGGTGGCGATGACCGAACCTTGCACGCCGTAGCGCGCCAGGCAGGCTTCGACCAGCTCTTCAGCCAGCACCAGCAGCTTGTCGCCGATATCGACCAGGGCGTAGTTGAATTCCGGGTGCACGTTCAGCGCCTGGTTGGCCGGGATGGTCCACGGGGTGGTGGTCCAGATCACGATCGCAGCAGGTTTGCTCAGCGACGCCAGACCGAAGGCGGCAGCCAGTTTGGCCTCGTCAGCAATCGGGAACGCCACGTCGATGGTCGAGGACTTTTTGTTCTCGTATTCGACTTCCGCTTCAGCCAGGGCCGAACCGCAATCGAAGCACCAGTTCACCGGCTTGAGGCCCTTGAACACGAAACCACCCTTGACGATTTCGGCGAGGGCGCGAATTTCACCGGCCTCGTTCTTGAAATCCATGGTCTTGTACGGGTTGGCGAAGTCGCCCAGCACGCCGAGGCGGATGAATTCGGACTTCTGCCCTTCGATCTGCTCGGTGGCGTAGGCACGGCACAGCTCGCGGGTTTTATCCGCGCCCAGATTCTTGCCGTGGGTCACTTCAACCTTGTGCTCGATCGGCAGACCGTGGCAGTCCCAGCCCGGCACATACGGCGCGTCGAAACCCGACAGGGTTTTCGAGCGGATGATCATGTCCTTGAGAATCTTGTTCAGTGCGTGACCGATGTGGATCGTGCCGTTGGCGTACGGAGGGCCGTCGTGCAGGACGAACTTCGGACGATCCTTGCCAATCTCGCGCAACTTTCCGTACAGGCCAATACTGTCCCAGCGCTGCAGGATCTGCGGTTCGCGCTGTGGCAGGCCGGCCTTCATTGGGAAGGCGGTGTCCGGAAGGTTTAGCGTGGCTTTATAGTCGGTCATTTAAGGCTCTTCATTAGCGATGGGCGCTAGGTGCGGCTAGTGCACGGGCGGCGGCGACATCCGCGTTGATCGCCGTTTTCAGCGCCTCCAGGGAGGCGAATCGCTGCTCTTCACGCAGCTTTTGGTGGAAAACCACCGTCAAACGCCGGTCATACAGATCGCCGGCAAAATCTAAAAGATGGACCTCAAGGTGGGCCTTGCCGTCACCTTGTACCGTGGGCCGCACGCCGATGTTGGCGACGCCGGGCCAGGTTTTGCCGTCGATGTCGACATTCACCAGATACACCCCGGTGAACGGTACGCGACGGCGCTTGAGTTGAACATTGGCAGTAGGCGTACCCAGTTGCCGGGCCAGCTTCTGGCCGTGCAACACGCGACCGGCAATCCGGTACGGACGGCCGAGCAAGCGTTCGGCCAAGGCAAAATCGGCGGCGGCCAAGGCGTTGCGCACTTGCGTGCTGCTGACGCGAAGGCCGTCCAGCTCGACGGTCTGCGCAGCTTCCACGGTAAAACCGTGCATTTGCCCGGCTTGCAGCAGGAAATCGAAATCACCGAGGCGGTCGCAACCGAAGCGGAAATCGTCACCGACCTCCAGATGCTGTACGCCAAGACCGTCGACCAGAATGGTATCGACGAACTCACTGGCGCTGAGCTTGCTCAGGCGCTGGTTGAACGCCAGGCACAAGACCCGGTCGACGCCTTCGGCGGCGAGCAATTGCAGTTTGTCACGCAAGCGCGCCAGCCGTGCCGGCGCCGTGTCAGGGGCAAAGAATTCCCGTGGCTGCGGCTCGAAAATCACCACGCAGCTGGGTACGCCCAACTCGAGCGCACGCTCACGCAGTCGGGCCAGGATTGCCTGGTGACCACGGTGAACACCGTCAAAGTTGCCAATAGTGGCGACGCAGCCCCGATGCTGGGGGCGCAAGTTGTGGAGGCCTCGAACCAGCTGCATAACGCGCTTCTTGCTCATAAAGTGGTCGATTATAACCACACCCGACGGTCGGCGACAGGCAACACCGTAACGCAAAGTGATCGAGCCGACAAAACTGCCGGCCGGCGTCTGGCCTTAATCGCTAAAACCTCAGCTCAAAGCCTTGCGATTAAAGTCGCGCAGGCGGAAACCCAGCAGCAGCAACATGCCGAAGTACGCCACCACACCCGCCACCACCAAGGCCCCCAGACGCAGGAATCGCTCGAGCATGTGGCCCTCGTCCCAGGCCGGCATGAAATGCATGCCGGCCAGCAACACCGCCGACATCACAGTCACGGCGACAACCAGCTTGAAAGCGAATTTGCCCCAACCCGGTTGTGGCTGATACATGTTCTGCTTGCGTAACTGATAGAACAGCAGACCGGCATTCAGGCAGGCGCCAGCACTGATCGCCAGCGCCAGACCGGCGTGAGCCAGCGGCCCGATCAGCGCCAGGTTGAACAGTTGCGTGCAGACCAGGGTGAAGATTGCGATTTTCACCGGGGTGCGGATGTTCTGTTGCGCATAAAAGCCCGGCGCCAGCACCTTGATCACGATAATCCCCAGCAGCCCGACAGAATAGGCAATCAGCGCGCGCTGGGTCATCTCGGCGTCAAAACCGCTGAACTGGCCGTACTGGAACAGCGAGACGGTCAGCGGCTCAGCCAGAATTCCCAATGCCAATGCGCACGGCAGCACCAGCACGAAGCACAGGCGCAGGCCCCAGTCGAGAATCCGCGAATACTCGTGGCGATCCTTGCTGGCGTAGGTTTTTGCCAGCGTCGGCAACAGAATCGTGCCCAGCGCTACGCCCAATACGCCGGACGGCAGTTCCATCAAGCGGTCGGCGTAGTACATCCACGACACTGAACCGGCGACCAGAAACGAGGCGAAAATCGTATTGATGATCAGCGAGATCTGGCTGACCGACACACCGAGAATCGCCGGCAACATCTGCTTCATCACCCGCCACACGCCGCTGTCGCGCAGATTCAGCCGCGGCAACACCAGCATGCCGATCTTTTTCAGGTGCGGCAGTTGATAGAGCAATTGCGCCAGGCCGCCGACCAATACCGCCCAGCCAAGGGCCATGACCGGCGGATCGAAGTACGGCGTCAGGAACAGCGAAAACACGATCATGCTGACATTGAGCAGGGTCGGCACAAAGGCCGGCACCGAAAACCGGTTCCAGGTATTGAGAATCGCACCGGCCAACGAGGACAGGGAAATCAGCAATATATAAGGAAAGGTCACCCGTAACAGATCGGAAGTCAGCTGGAATTTTTCTGGCGTATCGGTAAAACCCGGCGCCGTGGCCCAGATCACCCAGGGGGCGGCGATCATGCCCAGCGCGGTGACCACTGCCAGCACCAGGGTCAGCAAGCCCGACACATAGGCAATAAAAGTGCGCGTCGCCTCTTCGCCCTGCTGGCTTTTGTACTCGGCGAGAATCGGCACGAAGGCCTGGGAAAAAGCCCCTTCGGCAAAGATCCGCCGCAGCAGATTGGGCAGTTTGAAGGCAATAAAGAAGGCGTCCGTGGCCATCCCGGCGCCGAATGTCCGTGCGATCAGCGTGTCACGAACAAAGCCCAGAATCCGGGAAAGCATCGTGATAGAGCTGACGGCGGCCAACGATTTGAGCAGATTCATTGAGAGAGTTTGTGCCTGTCGATAAACAGCAGGCGAACAATGCGCCTACTTGTGCGATACTCCGCGCCGCAGCAGCACAGAGCCAAAGCTCGCGAGTTTACAGGTCAAGCGCCGGAAATAAATATCCCGCCTCTTTATACCTACCACTTAGCGGAACGATTCAAGTGCCCTTGACAAGACAAGTCTTCATCGGCATGATTCGCGGCCTATTTTGTTTGCTATTTCCTAAAAAGTCTTTCGAGGAGCTCGACGGTGGCCAACTCACCTTCCGCCAAAAAACGTGCAAAACAGGCTGAGAAGCGTCGCAGCCACAACGCCAGCCTGCGTTCCATGGTTCGTACCTACATCAAGAATGTAGTTAAGGCCATCGACGCAAAAGACGCTGAAAAAGCTCAAGCTGCATACGTTCTGGCTGTGCCAGTTATCGACCGCATGGCCGATAAAGGCATCATCCACAAGAACAAGGCTGCTCGTCATAAGAGCCGTCTGAATGGCCACGTCAAAGCGCTGAAAGAAGCTGCTTAATCGACGTAGTCATTAAAAAACCGACCTCAGGGTCGGTTTTTTATTGCCTGTGATTTGGTGAATGCGACGCTAAAAAATGTAGGAGTGAGCCTGCTCCGGGCGGCGTTCCGACGATGGCGGTGTGTCAGATGAAGATTTCTATCTGACACACCGCCATCGCGAGCAGGCTCACCCCTACAGTTGGCTTGCGGCGTTATTGCTGGACCGGCACCCACGGCAGGATCGGAATGGCAGTGACCGCATTCTGCGGGCTACCCTCGATCAGGCGATCGCTGTAGACCAGATACACCAGCGTATTGCGCTTCTTGTCGAGAAAGCGCACCACTTGCATGGTCTTGAACACCAGCGAGGTGCGCTCCTTGAACACCTCATCGCCATCCTTCAGCTCGCCCTTGAATTTGATCGGGCCGACCTGCCGGCATGCGATCGACGCTTCAGCACGATCTTCGGCCAGACCCAGCCCACCCTTCACACCGCCGGTCTTGGCGCGCGACAGGTAGCAGGTCACACCTTCAACTTTCGGATCATCGAACGCCTCGACCACTATCCGGTCATTCGGCCCGACAAATTTGAACACTGTCGACACCTGGCCGATTTCCTCGGCCGAAGCCAGCAATGGCATTGCCATCAGCAAGGCCAACAATCCTTTTGCTACGCGCATCGAGTTTTCCTTAGACCAGAATCAGGTTGTCACGGTGAACCAGTTCCGGCTCCGCCATGTAACCGAGCAAACCGACAATCGCATCCGACGACTGACCGATGATTTTTTGTGCTTCCAGCGCACTGTAGTTGGCCAGGCCACGGGCGATCTCACGACCGTCCGGCGCCACGCAAACCACCATTTCGCCACGACGGAAGCTGCCCTGCACCAGCTTGACGCCGACCGGCAACAAGCTCTTGTTACCCTGGGACAGCGCCGACACTGCGCCATCGTCCAGCACCAGCGTACCGCGGGTTTGCAGATGCCCGGCCAGCCACTGCTTGCGCGCCGCCAGCATGCCACGCTCAGGCGAGAGCAAGGTGCCGATGCGCTCGCCAGCCTTCAGACGGTCAAGCACTCGCTCAAGACGCCCACCGACAATAATCGTGTGCGCCCCGGAACGTGCCGCCAGTCGCGCCGCGCGCAACTTGGTCTGCATGCCGCCACGCCCCAGCGCACCGCCGGTACCGCCCGCCACCGCATCCAGTGTCGGATCATCGGCGCGCGCCTCAAAAATCATCTTCGCATCAGGGTTGTTGCGCGGATCGGCATCGAACATGCCGTCGCGATCCGTGAGGATCACCAGCAGATCCGCCTCAACCAGGTTGGCCACCAGCGCCGCCAGGGTATCGTTGTCGCCGAAACGGATTTCATCAGTGACCACGGTGTCGTTTTCGTTGATCACCGGGATGACTTTCAGCTCGACCAGTGCGCGCAAGGTGCTGCGGGCGTTCAGGTAGCGCTTGCGGTCGGACAGGTCGTCGTGGGTCAGGAGAATCTGCGCGGTGTGCCGGCCATGCTCGGCGAAGCTCGATTCCCACGCCTGCACCAGCCCCATCTGACCAATTGCGGCGGCCGCCTGGAGCTCGTGCATCGCACTGGGTCGCGCGGTCCAGCCCAAGCGGCTCATGCCCGCCGCCACTGCACCGGAGGACACCAGCACCAACTCGACGCCCGCCTCGTGCAAGGCCACCATCTGCTCGACCCAGACACCCATTGCCGCACGATCCAGCCCTTTGCCATCAGCCGTCAGCAACGCGCTGCCGATCTTCACGACCCAACGCTGCGCACCTGTCACCTTGCTCCGCATCATCTTCAACCTTAGCTTGAGGACAGCGCGACCCAGCGCTGCCCGTGACGTTAATCGTGGTTATTGGTGACCAACGATCGATTTCCGGATACTAAAACGCCGCTCGATTGAGCGGCGTTCAAGTTTATCGCAACAGATCAGTCACGCACGTAAATGATTTCCGGACCGTCTTCGTCATCCACATCTTCTTCGTCCCAGTCATCGTCGCCGATGTCATGGACCGACTTCACGCCGCTGCGACGCAGGGCACGCTTGTCATCCAGCGCTTGCAACTGCGCACGCGCCTCGTCTTCGATGCGCTGATCGAGATCGGCCAGCTCTTCCTTGTACGCAGGGTCTGCGGCCAGACGGTCGGCACGATCTTCCATGTAACGCATGATGTCGTGGCACAGACGCTCGGTACCGATCTTGGCGATGGCCGAGATCACGTAAACCGGGCCGGTCCACTCCAGACGATCAACGACTTCCTTGACCCGGGCATCGTGCTCTTCTTCAAGAATCTGGTCGCATTTGTTCAGCACCAGCCAGCGATCACGCTCAGCCAGCGACGGGCTGAACTTGATCAGCTCGTTGACAATCACTTCTGCCGCGTCCGGAGCACTGGAGTCGTCCAGCGGCGCCATGTCGACGAGGTGCAGCAGCAAACGCGTACGCGCCAAGTGCTTGAGGAAGCGAATACCCAGGCCGGCACCGTCGGAAGCGCCTTCGATCAGACCCGGAATGTCGGCAATGACGAAGCTTTTCCAGCGATCGACACTGACCACACCCAGGTTCGGCACCAGCGTGGTGAACGGGTAATCGGCGACTTTCGGCTTGGCAGCCGACACCGAACGGATAAAGGTACTTTTACCAGCGTTCGGCAAGCCCAGCAGACCGACGTCGGCCAATACTTTCATTTCCAGCTTGAGATCGCGCTGCTCGCCCGGCTTGCCCGGCGTGGTCTGACGCGGCGCACGGTTGGTACTGGATTTGAAACGAGTGTTGCCCAGACCGTGCCAGCCGCCCTGCACCACCATCAGTTTCTGACCAGCCTTGGTCAGGTCGCCGATGACTTCCTGAGTGGCAGAGTCGATCACCGTGGTGCCGACCGGCACACGCAAGATCAGGTCTTCACCCTTCTTGCCGGTGCAGTCGGTGCTGCCACCATTGGAGCCACGCTCGGCATCGAAGTGACGGGTATAACGATAGTCGACCAGGGTGTTGAGGTTTTCGTCGGCCATCATGTAGATGGAACCGCCGTCACCGCCGTCACCGCCGTTCGGGCCACCGTTTTCAATGAATTTTTCACGGCGGAAACTCATGGCGCCATTGCCACCGTCGCCAGCCTTTACACGAATCGATACTTCATCAACAAACTTCATAACCAACGCCTCTCGCCGTACGGACGAGCCGAAAAACAATCAAGACATAAGACTCTTGCAAAAATGAGCGCAGCGACCCCAAAACACGACCTGCATCGCACGCCGACAGCCCATACAAACAGCTTTGCAAGAGACTCACCCCACAAACGAAAAAGCCCCGTCGCGAGACAGGGCTTTTCCAGCGATCTCGCAGTTAGGCTGCGACAACGCTCACGTAACGGCGGTTGAACGCGCCTTTTACTTCAAACTTGATCACGCCTTCGATTTTCGCGAAGAGGGTGTGATCCTTACCCATGCCTACACCGTAACCGGCGTGGAATTGGGTGCCGCGCTGACGCACGATGATGTTGCCCGGAATGATTTTCTGGCCGCCATACATCTTGACGCCAAGGCGTTTGGCTTCTGAGTCGCGACCGTTACGGGTACTACCACCAGCTTTTTTGTGTGCCATGAGTTCAATTCTCCTAGTGAGGAATTAGGCTGTAATTAAGCCTGAATACCGGTGATTTTGATCTCGGTGTACCACTGGCGGTGGCCCATACGCTTCATGTGGTGCTTACGGCGACGGAACTTGATGATGCGGACTTTATCGTGACGACCTTGGGAGATCACTTCAGCCACAACGGTAGCGCCAGCAACAACTGGAGCGCCGATATTCACGTCGTCGCCATTGGCAACCAACAGAACGCGATCAAAGGTAACGGATTCGCCGGTAGCGACTTCCAGTTTTTCGATCTTCAGGTATTCACCTGGGGCGACCTTGTATTGCTTGCCGCCAGTAACGATTACTGCATAAGACATGGTATTTCTCCGATAATCCTGCTCACCCAGCTCTTTATAGGAAGAGGTATTGGCTGGCATGGCTGCATGGGGCTGGATGGCCCGCTAGCAATTGCGTAAGGCAGGTGCTGCCCAGGAAGTTCAGGGTGCGCGATTGTACGCAAGCCGCCGTACGCTTGCAAGTAGCCGTCCATCGCGCCTTGACAGGTCCGGATGGGGGTCCTAGCATGCCGCGCAACCCTTCTGGAGCGACTCTCGCTGATGCAACCCCAAGCTTTCTACCGCGCGGTGGCGGACGATTTTAGCGCCGTCGACGGCATCATCAAGAAGCAGCTGACGTCTCGAGTGCCGCTGGTATCGAAAATCGGCGATTACATCACCTCGGCTGGCGGCAAACGCCTGCGTCCTTTATTAGTGTTGCTGTGTGGCAAGGCCCTGGGTCGCGAAGGCGACGATCTGCGCCTGCTGGCCGCCACCATCGAATTCCTGCACACCGCGACCCTGCTGCATGACGACGTCGTCGACATGTCCGGCATGCGCCGTGGCCGCTCTACCGCCAACGCCATGTGGGGTAACGCTCCAAGCGTGCTGGTCGGCGACTTCCTTTATTCGCGCTCGTTCGAAATGATGGTCGAGCTGGGCTCGATGCCCGTGATGAAAATCCTCTCCCAGGCCACGCGCATCATCGCCGAGGGCGAAGTGTTGCAACTGTCCAAGGTGCGCGACGCCAGCACCACCGAAGAAACCTACATGGAAGTCATCCGCGGCAAGACCGCGATGCTCTTCGAGGCCTCGACCCACAGCGCGGCGGCCTTGTGCGAGGCAAGCCCTGAACAGGCTGAAGCCTTGCGTACCTTCGGCGATCACCTGGGCGTGGCCTTCCAACTGGTCGACGACCTGCTCGACTACAAGGGTGACGCAGAAACTCTCGGAAAAAACGTCGGCGACGATCTGGCCGAAGGCAAGCCGACCCTGCCGCTGATCTACACCATGCGCGAGGGCACGCCTGAGCAGGCGGCGCTGGTGCGCCAGGCAATCCAGAAAGGCGGGATCGAAGATCTGGAGAGTATCCGCATCGCCGTCGAAGCCTCTGGTTCGCTGGAATATACCGCGCAACTGGCTCGCGATTACGTAGCCCGTGCGATCAAATGCCTCGAAGCACTGCCGGCCAGCGAATATCGCGATGCGCTGGTGGAACTGAGCGAGTTCGCGGTCGCCCGCACGCACTGATTCTGCCCTTTGTGGGAGCGGGCTTGCTCGCGAATGCGATTAACCAGTCGACTTCAATGTTGACTGAACTGACGCCTTCGCGAGCAAGTCGAGTCGTCGCACCGTCGCTCCCACAGTTGTTTCTGCGCAATGCCCTCCTTCGCGTTAAACCCTATATAATGTGCGACTTTTAGCGACCCCCACGCCAAGGAGCCTTAGTGAGCACGTTGCCACCCTGCCCGAAATGCAATTCCGAATACACCTACGAAGACGGTAGCCAACTGGTCTGTCCGGAGTGCGCCCACGAGTGGTCCGCCAGCGGCGAAGCCGAAGTAGCGTCCGATGATGCAGTGAAAAAAGATTCGGTCGGTAACGTTCTGCAGGACGGCGATACCATCACCGTGATCAAGGACCTGAAGGTCAAGGGCACGTCCCTGGTGGTCAAGGTCGGCACCAAGGTCAAGAACATCCGCCTGTGCGACGGCGATCACGACATCGACTGCAAGATCGACGGCATCGGCCCGATGAAACTCAAATCCGAGTTCGTCAGAAAAGTCTGAGCCTTGCGTCATCCATCCCGCGCCAGCCGTGGGATGGAGCTTCGCCTTCCCCGCTTTGCCTCAATGAATCCCTGTTTTGCCCCCTCGCGAGCAGGCTCGCTCCCACAGGACTCCCGCAGAAAAAATCACGATCCGCCAATAGGCACTTGCTATTTGATGAATAAGAATTATTCTCATTGAAACCTTTCAAGGAGATGAGACCCATGACTTATTTGATCGACGCCTGGCTGGATCGCCCACACCCCTACCTCAGAATCCTTCATCGGGAAACCGGAGAGGTCTGTGCGGTGCTTGAAGAAGAAGCCCTGCATGAATTGCAAGACCAGGGGGATCTGGACGTCAGCAGCCTGAACTCCAGCGAGCCGCTGGTGCTCAAGGAGCTGGTGCGCAATCTGTTCCTGTTCTGCTATGCCCGGGCGTTGCGCCCGACCACCGAGCTGCACAACAAGATCGAAATATGAAACGCGGTCAAAACTGTAGGAGTGAGCCTGCTCGCGATAGCGGTGTGTCAGATAGCCAATCAACAACTGACACACCGCGTTCGCGAGCAGGCTCACTCCTACATTGGCCTGCCATCAAGGCAGGCTCGGTATTACAGAACGTCCAGCAGCTCGACGTCGAATACCAGAACGCTGTGCGGCGGGATGCTGCCAACGCCTTGAGCGCCGTAAGCCAGTTCGCTCGGCACGTACAGACGCCATTTGCTGCCGGCATTCATCAGTTGCAGGGCTTCGGTCCAGCCAGCGATCACGCCGCCAACCGGGAATTCTGCAGGCTGGCCGCGCTCATAGGAGCTGTCGAACACGGTGCCGTCGATCAGCGTGCCGTGGTAGTGAGTGCGAACCTGGTCTTCACGGGTCGGCTTGGCGCCGTCGCCCTGGGTCAGCACTTCGAATTGCAGGCCGGAGGCCAGGGTGGTGATGCCGTCACGCTTGGCGTTTTCAGCCAGGAATGCCAGACCTTCGCCAGCAGCCGCTTCAGCCTTGGCTGCTGCTTCGGCCTGCATGATTTCGCGGATGACCTTGAAGCTGGCGGACATTTCTTCCTGGCCAACACGGCTTGGCTTGCCGGCGAAAGCGTCGGTCAGACCGGCCAGAATCGCGTCCAGGCTGACGCCCGGTGGCGGGTTGTCGCGCAGCTGGTCACCCAACTGACGGCCGATACCGTAGCTGACGCGGGTTTCGTCGGTGGACAGATTTACTTCGGACATGACACTGCTCCGCTGTGCGGACGGCCACAAGACTTGCCGTGCGTGCACAGCGCGTCCCGGCGCGCCCGGAACCAAAAGGGCGAGCAGACTAGCACAGATACCCAGGCTTTGGGGCCGTGCCTACAGGGCCGAGCGCCAGGCCAGCGGTACTTTCAGACTTTCATTGATGCCACCGCCCAGGCCACACATTTCATCGTGCACCGAGGTATGGACCAGATTGAAGGGCAGCACCGGAAAAGCGTGCAACATGTCCCGCGCATGCTCGACCGAACGCAGGGTGAGGGTTTTCCCCAGCGGACCGTTCAACGGATATGCCGCCCCGTGCATCCGCGCTTCAAGCAGATAGATCCCGCCTTCCATGGAGATCAGATTCAATTCATCGACCTTGCCGGCGATGGCAAACGCATTCAGCTCT
The DNA here is from genome assembly GCF_014268555.1 of Pseudomonas sp. SWRI111. Lineage (NCBI taxonomy): Bacteria > Pseudomonadati > Pseudomonadota > Gammaproteobacteria > Pseudomonadales > Pseudomonadaceae > Pseudomonas > Pseudomonas sp. SWRI111. Next base: position 85,407 of record NZ_JABWQQ010000004.1, read on the forward strand.
TGCAGGTTCATGAGCGCACCTCACACCGTTGGCGAATCGTACCGTTACAGGGATAGGCCGACGTGCCTCAAAGCACAAGCCACAAACGAAACCGCCCGTCTGTTTCGCAACAGACGGGCGGTTTCCTTGCAGCCTTGATCGATTGTCGATCAGTGCTTGGTGACCTTGTCGAGGTAACCCATGGCGAATGCCGAGATCACAAACGTCATGTGAATGATCACGTACCACATCAAGTGCTCGGGATCGACGTTCTTGGCATCCATGAAGATGCGCAACAGGTGAATCGAGGAAATCGCCACGATCGAGGCGGCGACTTTCATCTTCAGCGACGAGGAGTCCATGGTGCCCAGCCAACTGAGCTTTTCTTTGCCCTCGTCGATGTCCAGTTGCGAGACAAAGTTCTCGTAGCCGGAAATCATCACCATTACCAGCAGACCGCCCACCAGCGCCATGTCGATCAGCGACAGCAGCACCAGAATCAGTTCCGATTCGGCCATCGCAAACACGTTGGGCAGGATATGGACGATTTCCTGGAAAAACTTCAATGCCAGCGCCAGCAGACCGAGGGACAGGCCGATGTAGATCGGCGCCAGCAGCCAGCGCGTGGCGTACATTGCATTTTCGATAAAGCGTTCCATTGAATCTCACACAAGGGGGCTGGAAATGGCGGCGAGTATAACAGTCCCCTGTGACAGCCAGAAACCGCCGAAAAATCCGCCACCTGCGGGCGTGTGTGTGACAAAGTTTTTCTGCTAGTGTCCAAGTCATCGACAGCCCAGCGACAGTGGACAGGACGCGTGGAAATGGATGTGCGATTGCCAATGACGACCGCCGGAATCTGCCTTGCCCTGCTGATGGGCGGCTGCTCGCCCGGCGATGAAAAGCAGGTGGCGAAGCTCGAGGAACAAACCGCCACATTCGAACAGTCACTGGACGCCATCGGCGATCCGAAGCTCAAGGACGCGATCACCGAACTCGGCGGTTCGCTGCTGTTGCTGGAAAGAGCCCAACTCAAGCTCGATGACATCGCGCCGCACACCGAATACGGCGCAGACGCCCTTGCCGTGCTAAAGCACTACCCTACTCCACAGGCGTTGGTCGATACGTTTATCAATGGCCTGTTCGTGCTGCACAAGGACGCCAGCTCCGATTACCTCACCGATCTGCAACCCGTGTTCCCCTTCAACCTGAACATCCCCGGCGGGTTTCTGTTCCCCCATGGCATCGAGTGGCGTTCGGTGACGCTGAGCAACAAACGCGTCATTGCCTTTCAGCCAGAGTGGTCGGAAACCGATCCCGGCATTCAGCTCAGCCCTTCCAGTTCCAACGTAACCAACCCCGATGACCTGACGGTGACCTACCCGTTCATCGACGGCCTCAACGTGGACAAAAAAAGCCTGCCGCAGCCGGTCAGCCTGCAAGGTGAGGTCGAAGTCATCGCGCCACGGCGCCTGTACAGCTTCGACCTGACGCACAAAGACGTTGGCCAGACTCGCACCCACGATAACCTCAGCGTCAAACTGCTCAAACTTGAAAAGAACTACGCCGAGGTCGAAGTCAGCAACAGCCTGCCGCTGGCCCCGGAAGTCGCCGAGACGCGCATCAATCCGCTGATTGTCCAGGCCCGCGACGCCAGCGGCCAGTACCTGGTACGCGCCGGTGCGATCAACGAAAGCCCGGAGCAGGTCGCGTTCTACCGCAAACAACTGGCGCAGTTGCAACAGCAAAAGAGCTGGAGCGATACGCTGGAAAAACAGCTCGGCGACGATCAGCAAGCCTTTGAAAAAGCGCATCCGCGTCGCTACAACAAGGTTTACTTTCACGGACCGATCGAAACGCTGGAAGTCAGCGTGCTCGATTTCTCCGCGGCGACGGTAACGCGCAAAACCCTGGACCTGCCGATTCGCACCTTCAACCCGCACACCACCGCAAAAGCCGTTCAGCCGTTGGACCTGCCGGTAGTGGTTTACGACGATCTGGCCGCAAACTGGCTCAAAGGCGCGGACCTGACGGAGGAGCAACTGAAGGCTGGCGTGCGTATCCATCAATCGGTGGAAGAGCCGAGCGCGGCGCGCATCGAGTTTTCCCACCGCCGCACCTTCAATGACGAATTGCTTGGCGATGAACTCAATCCCGGCGTCAGCCCGGTGACATTCTTTACTGAAAAGCGCGGCGGCAAACTCGACGAGCCGATCGAACTGCCGCCCGAGGCGTATCAGGTCGATCCGCTGCAAGCGACCATTACTTACGATCTGAACCTGTTCCCGGAAACCCCGGCGATTGCCGTGGGCTCGATGCCGTTGTTTCTGGCCACGATCGCAAAGCAGTCCCATGACGCCAATTCACTGCCTAAGGGCCTGGCGATCAAGGACAACACCCTGGTGGTCGACCTGAAAGCGTTCCCGGCCAACGAGTGGCGTTTTTTCGTCAAGGATGACAGCGGCCACTATCTCAAGCAGATGCTGTCGGTCAGCCACGACGCCAGCGCAGAAGGCCCGGCGTTACTCGGCGTGCACTATTTCTATGGCCACCCGACCCGCGTGGAAACCTACCAGCGCACCGACCTGACCACCGTGCAATACGGTTTCGAGGTCAAGCTCGACAAGGCGCCGGTGGACGAAGCGGCCCCTTAACCGTTGAGACTGCGCCCGCGGCCGCCATTGATCTGCCGCAATTGAGCTTGCAGGTGAAGACTCCAGATCTGCGGATCATCGGCCAGTTCGTAGCCATGCAGGGTCAGGCTTTCGACGATGGTGTCGAGAATCGACTCGGCAGCGACCGGCCCATGGAACGGGCCCTGGGCTTTGATCGCGGAAGGTTGTTCGCCGGCCATGCCGGCGGCGAAGAGCAGCGTCCACAGGCCGTTATCGCCGGCCAGCGGCTTGACGGCGCATTCGATCCGGGTCACCAGACCCAGGCATTGACGGGTGAGACAGAGGTTGCGCGACATGGCGGCGACCCTCGGTGAAGCCGGTATTCAGCCCCCACGGGAGGACTGGCTCGATCCAGTGATACTGTCGATATCCTTGACCTGAGAATAGAAGAAAAGTGTCCGGCGCACGCCAAATGAAACCAGAAGGCGCCGAATGGTCATTGTGTGAAGTTTGACGCCAGAGTAGTGGCGTTTTCCCCGAAGATCACCACAAAAAACAATCGAGGCAAAACAACTGTGGGAGGGGGCTTGCTCCCGAAAGCGGTATGTCAGGCAACAGATTCGTCAACTGATAGACCGCTTTCGGGAGCAAGCTCCCTCCCACAGGGTTCACTGCAAGCCTGTCAAGCCGGTTTCGCTTCGGCGAGGGCCTCCTGCGCCAGTTCTTTCTCGGCCTCCTTCAAGTCCTCTTCGCTGATCATCTCGGCAATGTCGCGCAGGCGCTCGACCACCCGTGCATTGATGCTGCCTTCCGGGAATTCGCCGTCAGCGTTTGGCTCGCCCGCCGGTTCGCCGGCCAGCAGGCTAAGCGCCTCGTCGGCCTGACGCACGGCGTAGACATGGAACTGCCCGGCACGCACCGCCGCCAAGACTTTTTCATCGAGCATCAGCGTGGCGACGTTGGCGTGCGGGATGATCGCGCCCTGCTCGCCGGTCAGCCCGCGAGCTTCGCAGAGGCGGAAGAAGCCTTCGATCTTCTCGTTGACTCCGCCGACCGCCTGCACTTCACCGAACTGGTTGATCGAACCGGTAATCGCGAAGCACTGCTTGAGCGGGGTTTTCGACAGCGCCGAGATCAGCGTGCACGCCTCGCCCAGCGACGCACTGTCGCCATCGACGTAACCGTAGGATTGCTCCAGCGCGATGCTTGCGGAAATCGCCAGCGGGAATTCCTGCGCATAACGGCTGCCCAGGTAGCCAGTGAGGATCATCACGCCTTTGGAGTGGATCGGCTGGCCGAGGTTGACCTCGCGCTCGATGTCGACAATGCCGCTGCCGCCCGGGTAGACCGTGGCGGAAATCCGCGCCGGCACCCCGAATGCCGAGTCGCCGACCTCAAGCACCGTCAGCCCGTTGCACTTGCCGACCGCCGCGCCGTCGGTGTCGATGAGGATGATTCCGGCAAGCATGTCGTCGAGAATCCGCGCCGATACGCGCCCAGTACGGGTGGCCTTGGCTTTCAGGGCGCGTTCGATGTGGCCGGCATCGGTCATTTCATCGCTGGCCAAGTGGCGAATGAAATCCGCCTCGCTGACCAATTGGAACAGGTCGCCAATGCGCGCCGACAAACGCCCCTGATGCTCGGCCAGCCGCGCGCTGTAGGTCGCCAGGCGCGCCACCGCATCGGCAGTCAAAGGCGCCATGCCTTCTTCCGAGGTGCGGGTTTTCAGCAACTGGGCGAACTGCTCGAGGCTTTCGTCGACCATCGGAATGTCTTCGTCGAAGTCGACCAGCACGCGGAACATTTCCTGGAAGTCCGGATCGAGGTCCTGCAGCGTGTAATACAACTGACGCGCGCCGATGATGATGACTTTGACCTGCAACGGAATGTGCTGCGGGTTAAGGGTCACGGTGGCAAAACGGCCCATCTCGCCCAGCGGCGATTCCATTTTCAGCTTGCGCGATTGCAGGGCGCGCTTGAGCGCATCCCACACGAACGGCTCGCTGAGCATTTTTTCCGCTTCCAGAATCAGGAAGCCGCCGTTGGCCCGATGCAGTGCGCCCGGGCGTAGCTGCCGATAGGTGGTGTAGAGCGCGCCCTGGTCGGTGGTGTACTCGATGCGGCCGAACAGGTTTTCGTAAGTAGGGTGCGGTTCGAATACCACCGGCGCGCCACCGCTGGCCGGATGACCGACCACCAGGCTTGGCGCGTATTGCTCCTCCAGCAGCTTGCGCGCCACCGCGTCAGTCTTGCTGTCGTCGACCAGTTGCTCGACCACGGTTTTCAACAAGTAAACCTGCATCGCCTGCAAGTACCCGCAGACGGCAGCGTTTTCAGCGTATTTTTCCGACAGCGGCGCCAGCAATGGCTGCAAGGCCAGGGTGATGGTTTCTTCGTTGAGCTGGCGCAGTTGATTGTTTGACTCACGCTTCCACTGCGGCAGGCTTGCGAGTTCTTCGTTCAGGCGCTCTTCGAGGCCGGAAATATCCGTGTGAAAACGCTCGCGCTCGGCTTCCGGCAACTGGGCAAACTCGGCTTCGTCCAGCGCTTTGCCTTCAAGCATCGGCGTGAAGGCGATGTTGCTGCTGTCGCGGTACAGGGCGACGTCTTTTTCCAGGGCCAGGCGCTCGATGATGTCGAGGGCCTTGTCGTAGCGCTGGTTGAAGGCGCGGTCGATGGCGCTTTTCTTCTGCTGGTAGGACGGATGCTCGAAGACCGCCGGAAAAGTCGCCAGCAGGTTGTCGATAAGACCGTTGATGTCGCCTATGAACGAGGCGGCGGTGCCGGACGGCAACTCCAGTGCGCGCGGTTCGCGCGGCTCATCGAAATTGTTCACGTAGACCCAGTCTGCCGGGGTCTGCAGGCGCTTGCCTTCGGCCTTCAGGTAGCGTTTGACGAACGAGAAGCGCCCGGTGCCGGGCTCGCCCATGACGAACACGTTGTAACCGGGGCGTGGCATGGCCACACCGAACTGCAAGGCTTCGACCGCACGTTCCTGGCCGAGCACACCGCGAAAGGGCTCCAGATCATTGGTGGTAGTGAAGCTGAACTGTTCAGCGGAAAACGGACGAGTCAGCGCTTCGGGCGCAAGACGCAGGCTGGCAGCAACAGGATCAGGCATCGGGCTTCCTTAACAATCAGGCGGGGCAAGTAGCGGCATTCTGGCGCTGCCCGTGCCCCACTGGCAAGGCGCGCCACCAACAAAGCATAGACAAGTGGCCGGGCCTGCGACGCGCCCCTTGAAACCGGGGTTTATTCCAAATATTTTGTAAAAAATCACGGAACCGCTGGAACGTGCCTAAACTCCAAACTGCGCGGCTGGAACTAATACCGGCCCCCTGACACTTTTGGCGCTGTCGCAGACCGCGTCAAAAGGGCCAGAACCCTGTCCATTGGTATGCACATAAAGAGAACAAAGCTATGAAACGGATTCTTCTCGGTACTCTCTTCACCGCTGTATCCATCAACGCAATGGCGCAAGCCCCGGGCGGCCCGGATTGCGGTTGGGGCAACATGCTGTTCGAAGGTCAGCGTGGCACCCCGGCGCACTTCCTTGCTTCTACCACCAACGGCACTTCCGGTAACGCCACGTTCGGTATGACTTCCGGCACCAACGGTTGCTCGACCAACGCGTCGCTGACTTATGGCGGCAAGTCCTGGTTCGCCATGAATGGCATGATGAACGAGCTGTCCGAAGACATGGCCAAAGGCAACGGCGAAGCGCTGACGACTTATGCCGTGGTACTGGGCGTAGCACCGGAAGATCGCGCGCACTTTGCGCAAGTGACTCACCAGCACTTCCAGCAGATCTTCAGCAAAGCTGACGTGACCGCTGAAGACGTGCATACCAACACCCTGGCGGTACTCAAGGCAGACCCACGTCTGGCCAAGTACGCAACTCAGGCTTAAGCTCGACCCCACCCGCTTCTTTCGGGAAGCGGGTTTTTATTTTGAATGCGGTCTGTGGCGAGGGGATTTATCCCCGTTCGGCTGCGAAGCAGTCGTAAAACCTGTGCATGCGGTGTATCTGATGCATTGGGGACACAGCTTATGGGGCCGCTTCGCAGCCCAGCGGGGATAAATCCCCTCGCCACAGGGTGCAGTGATCACCCCCGATCCGGGTTTTATTTTCTTTCGATAAGTTGCCACTTATGCTCAAACGCCTTGCCTGGCTGGCGCTCTGTGTCTGCGCCCCGCTGTCCGCCGCGCCTCACATCGACCCTCAACGTTTGCAGCAACTGGCCAACGACCGCTTCTGGATTTCCCTCGGTCATTACGAAACCGCCAAGCTCGGCGGCTGGCGCAGTTATGTCAGCGATAAAAAGTTCTTTCTGGCGCCCGATGGCAACGAGCATCCCGAGCGCGAACTCGCCGCCACCGTGCAGGCGTTGTACGCCCCGGCCAGCCTCGGCGAGCAACACGCGCAATGCGTTTACCCGGCGCGTACGCGCTGGCTGAAGGCGCAGCTCAACCTGACCGATCTGCCGGCGCCGGCCTGCGTCGAATACAAGAAATGGTTCAAGGACGTCTCGCCGCACAGCGCAGTGATGATTTTCCCGGCGGCGTATCTCAACAGCCCTTCGTCGATGTTCGGCCATACCCTGCTGCGCATCGATCAGGCCGACGTGCAAGCCGACAAGACTTCGCTGCTCAGTTACGCAATCAACTTCGGCGCCTATATCGAAGGCTCCGACAACAGCATTCTCTATGCCTGGAAAGGCCTGATGGGCGGCTACCCCGGGCTGTTCGCGCTGGTGCCCTATCAGGAAAAACTCTCCGAGTACCGCAGCCTGGAAAACCGCGACCTGTGGGAATACCGGCTCAACCTGACTCAGGAAGAAACCGCCCGCATGGTCGAGCATGTGTGGGAGTTGAAGCAGATTCAGTTCGACTATTTCTTCTTCGATGAAAACTGCTCGTATCGCTTGCTCGAACTGCTGCAAGTGGCGCGGCCGAGCCTGCGCCTGACCGAACAGTTCCCGCTGACCGCGATCCCCACCGACACCGTCAAAGCGGTGAAAGAGGCCGGACTGGTCGAGCACATCGAATACCGGCCGTCTCGCGAGCGTGAATTGCTCAGTCGCGCCGAGCCGTTGAGCGACGACGAACAGCAGTGGGTGCTGAAAGTCAGCGCCGATCAACAAGTATTGCAGGAGGCGACGTTCAAAGCGCTGCCCCGTGATCGTCAGGCGTTGATCGTCGATGCCGCCTATCGCCTTGAGCGTTACCGCGCCAACGGCCAGGAGCGCGACCCGCAACGAGCGCAGCGCAGTTTCGAACTGTTGCGCGCGATCAACAAAAATCCGGCACCAGAGCTGGACATTCCGCAGCCCGGTTTGCCCGAAGACGGCCATGAATCCCGCACTTGGCAGGCAGGCCTCGGTACTCGTGGCGATCGCGCGTTTGGCGAGTACGGCTTGCGCATGGCTTATCACGACCTCAACGACAATGCTGAAAGTTTCCCCCTCGGTGCGCAGATTGAAATCCTGCAGTTGAAACTGCGCCAGTACGAAGGCAACGACTGGCAGTTGCAACAACTGGATCTGGCGACCATTCGTTCGCTGACACCGCGCAACGAGCTGCTGCAGCCGTGGTCGTGGCAAGTCACCGGCGGTCTTGAGCGGGTGCCCGGCAAGCATGATGACGAAACGCTGGTCAGCCACGTCAACGGCGGCGGCGGCGGTACGTGGCAGTTAGGTGAAGACGTGCTCGGGTTTGCCCTCGGCACGGTGCGGGTGGAACACAACAATGACTTCGCCGAATTCGTCTCCCCGGCGGGCGGTTTCAACACGGGCGTGCTGTGGAAAAACCCGCTGGGCAACTTGAGCCTGGAAGCCAAGGGCGATTATTTTTTCAACGGTGAAGTGCGCCGCAGCCTGAGCCTGAATCAGCAGTGGGAACTGTCGCGCAACCTGGGATTGCGTTTGAGTGCGCAGCGCGAGTTCAGCCAGCTCGCCAGCCCGGAAACGGAAGTCATGCTTGAAGTGAAGTGGTATCACTATTGATCCAGAACACAGCACAAATCCCCCTGTGGGAGCGGGCTTGCTCGCGAAGGCGTCGTGTCAGGCAACTCAAATATTGACTGACCCACCGCTTCGCGAGCAAGCCCGCTCCCACATTTGGATTTGTGCTGTTCAACAAATTACTGACATGCCTTTCACCAGCGCCCGACCAATCCCCTTCTAGACTTTCCCTATCAGCCGAAAACCGGCGCGGGAGAATGCGATGTGGCGGTGCGTGGGTTTGTTGAGCGTTTTGCTGGCGCTGGGCGGTTGCCAGACCACCCATGAAGATCTGATCGCCAAGGGTTATCCACCCGCCTTCGCCGACGGCTTCGATGACGGTTGCATCAGTGGCCGCCAGGCGGCCGGCTCAATCAGCGGCGAATTTCGCAAGAACGTGCCGCGCTATCTCAAGGACAAGCAGTACGCCGAAGGCTGGAGCGACGGTTTTCGCCAGTGTCAGGCGATGCTCGAAAACCGCGATCGCGAGCAATATCGCAACGAGCATTGGGACGAACGCGAGCGTGCCTGGCAACAGCAGAAAGTTCAGGACGCCGGGCGGGCTTATCGCTCGCCCTAGGTCGCTGACAGACATCCGGTGAAACCAAATACCTGCGAGCATGGCCCAAACCTCATAGAGGAGGACACCATGAGCCGCGCTTTTGTTAACGAAGATAACGCCGCCGCACAAGCCGATCAGCCCGTCGAGCGTCAGGTCAGCACGCAGCCCAATTACGTCACCCCACAAGGGCTGGCGCAATTGCAGGCGAAAGTCGCCGAGCTGCAAACCTTGCACGCCGAGCAAACCGCCAGGGGCGAACAGGCCGACAAACAGCGGCTGGCGGATTTGCAACGGGATCTGCGCTACTTCACTCAGCGCCTGAGCAGTGCCCAAGTGGCGCTTGCCGCGACCTCGACCGACAAAGTGCAGATCGGCAGCCGGGTGACTTTCGCCGACGAACACGACACGGAACATCGTGTGCAACTGGTCGGTGAAGATCAGGCCGACGCCAGTCAGGGCCTGATCAACTGGGCCTCACCGCTGGGCCGGGCCTTGCTCGGCGCCCGGCGCAACGATGAAGTGTTGTGGCAGCGTCCTGCCGGCGATCAACTGATTGAAGTGATCCGCATCGAACCGGCTTAAACCACGCCCTGGGCCAGCATCGCGTCGGCGACTTTGACGAAACCGGCGATGTTCGCGCCCTTGACGTAATTGACCTGGCCGTTTTCTTCGCCGTAATGCACGCAGGCGTGGTGGATCGACTGCATGATCGCGTGCAGCTTGCTGTCCACCTCGCCCGCCGTCCACAGCAGCCGCATGGCGTTTTGCGACATCTCCAGACCGCTCACCGCGACGCCGCCTGCATTGGAAGCTTTGCCCGGCGCAAACAAAATCCCGGCCTCGATAAAGATATCCACAGCCGCAAGCGTAGTCGGCATGTTCGCGCCCTCGGCCACACAGACGCAGCCGTTGCGCAGCAATGTGCGTGCGGCGTCGGCGTCGAGCTCGTTCTGCGTGGCGCATGGCAACGCGATGTCGCACGGCAGCGACCAGGGATGCTGTGCGGCGCGGAACTCCAGACCATGAGCGTCCGCCAGTTCACTGATGCGCCCGCGTTTGACGTTCTTCAATTCCAGCAGCGCCCGCCACTGCTCCTCGGTCAATCCGGCTTCGCAATACAACGTACCTTCAGAGTCGGACAGGGAAATCACCTTGCCGCCCAGGTCCATGACCTTGCGCGCCGCGTATTGCGCGACGTTGCCGGAACCGGAAATCGCCACGCGTTTGCCCTCCACGCTCAGCCCGCGTCGCTTGAGCATTTCCTCAGCGAAATACACGCAGCCAAAACCGGTGGCTTCCGGACGGATCAGGCTGCCGCCATAGGTCATGCCTTTGCCCGTCAGTACACTGGTGAACTGGTTGCTCAGGCGTTTGTACTGGCCGAACAGGAACCCGATCTCCCGCGCGCCGACACCAATATCGCCGGCCGGTACGTCAACGTCGGCGCCGATGTGGCGATACAACTCGCTCATGAACGCCTGACAGAAACGCATAACCTCGGCGTCACTCTTGCCCTTCGGATCGAAGTCCGACCCGCCCTTGCCGCCGCCCATGGGCAGCGAAGTCAGGGAGTTCTTGAAGGTCTGTTCGAAGGCGAGGAATTTCAGCACGCCCATGTTCACCGATGGATGGAAACGCAAGCCGCCCTTGTACGGGCCGATGGCGCTGTTCATCTGGATACGGAAACCGCGATTGACCTGGACCTTGCCCAGATCGTCGACCCACGACACGCGAAACACCACCGCACGCTCCGGCTCGCAGACGCGCTCCAGAATCCCCGACGTCAGGTAATGCGGATTGGCTTCGAGAAACGGCCACAGACTGCGCAGCACTTCTTCGACGGCCTGATGAAATTCGGGTTGATCCGGGTCGCGTTTTTTCAGGCGCGCAAGGAAGGATTCGACGGATTCGATCATGGGCAAAAGTCTCGGCAAATTTGTTGTCGTTGGAGGAGATTGAGCCGGACTGTAACAAACGCATTGCGCACAGGAATAGAGCAAAATGTCGCAGTTATGAAATTAAATGGTGCACAGGATATAAATCAGCGGCGTTTTTGGGGGATTTTGCACCGGAACAGGGATTACCAATTCTGGTTTCGCACTATCAGGGATACCGCTATCGCGAGCAGGCTCACTCCTACAATTGCGAATGCGTTCCCCCTGTAGGAGTGAGCCTGCTCGCGATAGCCCCACCACGGTTCAGCTGAAAAAACGCAAAAAAAAACGGAGCCCGAAGGCTCCGCTCTTTCATGCAACCAACCAGAAATCAGGCCAGTTTCTTGTGACGCACCCGGTGTGGCTGGGCAGCCGCTTCGCCGAGACGTTTTTTACGGTCGGCTTCGTACTCGGTGTAGTTGCCTTCGAAGAACACCGCTTGCGAGTCGTCCTCGTACGCCAGGATGTGCGTGGCGACACGGTCCAGGAACCAGCGATCGTGGGAGATCACAATGGCCGCGCCCGGGAAGTCCAGCAGGGCTTCTTCCAGCGAACGCAGGGTTTCCACGTCGAGGTCGTTGGACGGTTCGTCGAGCAGCAGGACGTTGCCGCCCTCCTTCAGCGTCAGCGCCAGGTGCAGACGCCCGCGCTCACCGCCGGAGAGGTCCTTGACGAACTTCTGCTGATCGCCGCCCTTGAAGTTGAAGCGACCGACGTAGGTGCGCGACGGGATCTCGTAGTTGCCGATGCGGATCTGGTCGGAGCCGTCGGAGATCTGCTGGAACACGGTCTTGCTGCCGTCGAGGTCTTCGCGGCTCTGGTCGACGCAGGCCAGTTGCACGGTTTCGCCGATTTCGATGCTGCCCGAATCTGGCGTTTCCTTGCCCATCAGCATGCGGAACAGCGTCGACTTACCGGCACCGTTACCGCCGATCACGCCGACGATGGCGCCCTTGGGCATGGAGAACGACAGGTTGTCGATCAGCACGCGATCGCCATAGCCCTTGGTGACGTTCTTGAACTCGATGACCTTATCGCCCAGACGTGGGCCGGCCGGGATGTAGATCTCGTTGGTCTCGCTGCGCTTCTGGAATTCCTGCGATTGCATTTCTTCGAAGCGTTGCAGACGGGCCTTGGATTTCGACTGACGAGCCTTGGCGCCTTTGCGCACCCACTCCAGTTCTTCTTTCATAGCCTTTTCGTGGGCCGACTGCTGCTTGGATTCCTGGGCCAGACGATCGGACTTGGCTTCGAGCCAGCCCGAATAGTTGCCCTCGTAAGGAATGCCCGCGCCGCGGTCAAGTTCCAGGATCCAGCCGGCGACGTTGTCGAGGAAGTAGCGGTCGTGCGTGATCGCAACCACAGTGCCCGGGAAGTCGTGGAGAAAATGCTCCAGCCACGCCACGGAATCGGCATCCAGGTGGTTGGTCGGTTCGTCGAGCAGCAGCATGTCCGGGGCGGACAGCAGCAGGCGGCAGAGGGCGACACGGCGCTTTTCACCACCGGAGAGAAATTCGACCTTGGCGTCCCACGCCGGCAGGCGCAACGCATCGGCGGCGACTTCCAGTTGGCGCTCAAGGTTGTGGCCGTCGCTGGCCTGCAGGATCGCTTCGAGCTTGGCCTGTTCGGCGGCGAGCTTGTCGAAGTCGGCATCCGGGTCGGCGTAGGCCGCGTAGACCTCGTCCAGACGCGCTTGCGCATCCTTGATCACGCTGACCGCTTCCTCGACCACTTCACGCACGGTCTTGGCCGGGTCCAGTTGTGGCTCTTGCGGCAGGTAACCGATGTTCAGGTCCGGCATCGGACGGGCTTCGCCTTCGAACTCGGTGTCGACGCCGGCCATGATTTTCAGCAGCGTGGATTTACCCGAACCGTTGAGGCCGAGCACGCCGATCTTGGCGCCGGGAAAAAAGGACAGCGAAATGTTTTTCAGGATTTCCCGCTTCGGCGGAACAACTTTGCCCAGCCGATGCATGGTGAAGACGTATTGAGCCATGGAGAACCTTGGGTCAGTGACAGATGAATGATTGCAGCACAGGCGATGCCTGGCCAGACCATGCGCGTCGTTCACGTGATGGTTATCAATGCGTGCGCGCGGAAAAAGTCTGAGTCTAGGAGCTGGAACGCTCCCGCGTAACCGGCAAAGCTACCTTAATGATGAAAGGCAGTCCAGCCGCGCAGGGCTGGCACTTCGCCACGACTCAAGGCATGCTAGCCGCCCTTTGGGCGTCCGGCTTATAGTGCACGTCGCGCCAGTCCAGCCAATCCGCAGGATCACAGCTTGTCCAATGTCAGTCCGCCCGCCTCTGTGAGCAGCGCCCAACCGGCGCCCGGCTCGCCCCTGCGCGGGACATTGAAGGGTGCGCTGGCGACTTTGGTGTTGCTGTTGCTGGCGTTATTGTTCTGGCAACTGCTCGACCAACTGCGCGAAACCCAGAAAAACCAGCGCCAGTACACCATCGATTACACCGCCGACCTGGCCGCCCAGGTCAGTCTGAACATGGCGTTGAACGCGCAGATCGCACTCAATCTGCTACCAATCGTCGAGCAACCGCAGACAACCGACGAACAGCAGGTGTTGCTGCGCAAGCTGCAGCAATCGCTGCCGGACCTGCGCAGCATGGCCTTGCTCAGCCCATCGGGAAAAGTCATCAGCGACAGCGCTGCTGACAGCCCCGACGCCGACTATCTCGCCGAACTGGTGCGCCGCAGCCGCGCCCAGGCGCACTACTTCAGCAACGCCAGCGACGGCTCGGTGGTGCATCTGCTACTGCGCCAAGCCAGCGGCAGCACGCGCGGCTATTGGGCGTTGCGGTTGACGCCGACGTTCTTCGACTCACTGACCCAGCAGGGCGAAACCGGCCTGCGTCCGTTGTGGCTGGTGGAAAACCGCGTCAACCAGCAAATCATCAGCCGCGACGACGCCCAGCCTTCGGCCAGGCCCGGGGTTTTGACCCCGGACGATCTGGCCAACACCGTCCTGACCGTGCCGCTGAGCAGCAGCGACTGGCAACTGCGTGGGCTGTTCGACCGCCAGCGCGTGCTCGAAGAACTGCTGCCGGCGTTCATCGGCAAATGCCTGCTGGGCCTGGCATTCTCAATGCTGCCGGTGATTGCGCTGCTGAATATGCGCCGTCGTCAGCGTCAGTTGCACGAAGGTCGGCGACGTTATCAGGATATTTTCGAAGGCACCGGCGTCGCCCTGTGCGTCCTCGACCTGTCCGGACTCAAGCAGTTTTTTGACAAGGCGCAGATCCAGACCGGCGATCAGCTCAAGGCCTGGCTCGATCAGCCTCGCCAGCGCCAACAACTGCTGCAGGAGTTGCGCGTCACCGAGGTCAATCAGGTGGCGCTGCAACTGCTCGACGTCCATTCCTGCGACCAGGCCTGGCAGTTGCTGATCGACGGTCAGCCACACGCGCACTGTGCGATCGGCAATCAGATACTCGATGCCGTACTGCTCCAGCAGAAACAACTGGAACTGGAAATCAAGCTGCCGCACCCCAACGGTCGCGATCAACACCTGTGGATGGTGCTGCGCTTGCCGCAGGAGCAGCACGACTATAAAGCGGTCATCCTGAGCATCAACGACATCACCAGCCGCAAGCTGATCGAATTGTCCCTGCTGGAACGCGAAGGTTTCTGGTCGGACGTGGTGCGCACCGTGCCCGATCATCTGTATGTGCAGGACGTGATCAGCCAGCGGATGATTTTCAGCAACCACCACCTCGGCCAGACCCTCGGCTACAACCGCAGCGAACTGCACCAGATGGGCGAGTATTTCTGGGAAATCCTTCTGCATCCGGAAGACGCCGACTACTACCATCGCTCACGGCAAATGCAGCGCCACGCCGGTTATAGCCAGTTGCTGCAATGCCAGTTGCGTTTCCGCCATCGCGACGGCAAGTGGCGGCGCTTCGACATTCGCGAACAGGCGCTGGCCCGCGACAAGCACGATCAGGTCACGCGGATCATCGGCGTGGCCAAGGACATCACTGAACAGATTGAAGCCAGTGAATCGCTGCGCGACAGCGAGCAGCGCTACCGCATGCTCGCCGAGAGCATCAGCGATGTGATTTTTTCCACCGACAGCAAGCTCTCGCTGAACTATGTCAGTCCGTCGGTACAGGCGGTGCTGGGTTACAACGCCGAATGGATTTTCCAGAACGGCTGGCAATCGACCATCGCCAACCCGGGGCAACTGAACGGCATCTACAGCCTGATGGACCGCGTCAGCAAAGCGCTGGACAAGCCCGAGCAACTGGCCCTGCTGCGCAGTCAGGTACAGACGCAATTGTTCCTGTTCGACTGCCTGCGTGCCGACGGCCGCAAGATCCCGATCGAACTGCGCCTGGTGCTGGTGTGGGACGAACACGGCGCGTTCGAAGGCGTATTGGGCGTCGGCCGTGATATCAGCCAGCAGCGCCGCGCGGAAAAAGACCTGCGCATGGCCGCCACGGTTTTCGAGCATTCAACCTCGGCGATCCTCATCACCGACCCGGCCGGCTACATCGTCCAGGCCAACGAAGCCTTCAGCCGGGTCAGCGGCTATGCCGTCAGCGAAGTGCTCGATCAACTGCCGAACATGCTCACCGTCGACGAACAGCAGGACGCGCACCTGCGCTACGTGCTCAAGCAACTGCACGAGCACAGCACCTGGGAAGGCGAAGTCTGGATGAAGCGCCGTAACGGCGAGCACTACCCGGCGTGGGTCGGGATTACTGCGGTGCTCGACGACGAGGGCGACCTGGCCAGTTACGTGTGTTTCTTCAGCGACATCAGCGAGCGCAAGGCCAGCGAACAGCGCATTCACCGCCTCGCCTACTACGACGCCCTGACCCATCTGCCCAATCGCACGCTGTTCCAGGATCGCCTGCACACCGCGCTGCAAGCGGCCGAACGGCAGAAGTCGTGGGTGGTGCTGATGTTCCTCGATCTCGACCGGTTCAAACCGATCAACGACTCCCTCGGCCACGCCGCCGGCGATCGCATGCTCAAGGACATGGCCACGCGCCTGCTGGCCTGCGTCGGCGAAGACGACACCGTGGCGCGCATGGGCGGCGATGAGTTCACCCTGCTGCTGCAACACCGTTCAAGCCGCGAACTGGCCCTGAACCGGGCCATTCACGTCGCCGAGCAAATTCTCGGCAGCCTGGTGCGGCCGTTTGTACTCGAAGGTCGCGAGTTCTTTGTCACCGCCAGTATCGGCATCGCCCTCAGTCCGCAGGACGGCAACGAACTCAGCCAGTTGATGAAGAACGCCGATACTGCGATGTACCACGCCAAGGAGCGCGGCAAGAACAACTTCCAATTTTATCAGGCCGACATGAACGCCAGTGCACTGGAGCGCCTGGAGCTGGAGAGCGATTTGCGCCATGCCCTGGAGCAGAACGAATTCGTCCTGTATTACCAGCCGCAGTTCAGCGGCGACGGCAAACGCCTGACCGGCGCCGAGGCGCTGTTGCGCTGGCGGCACCCGCGGCGCGGGCTGGTGCCGCCGGGCGACTTTATTCCGGTGCTGGAAGAACTCGGTCTGGTGGTCGACGTGGGCGACTGGGTGATCAGCGAGGCCTGCAGGCAGTTGAAAACCTGGCACCAGCAACGCGTGCGAGTGCCAAAGGTCTCGGTGAACATCTCGGCGCGGCAGTTCTCCGACGGCCAGCTCGGCACGCGCATCGCCACGATCCTGCGCGAAACCGGCTTGCCGCCGGCCTGCCTGGAGCTTGAACTGACCGAAAGCATCCTGATGCGCGAAGTCAGCGAGGCGATGCAGATTCTTGCCGGACTGAAAAATCTCGGCCTGAGCATTGCGGTCGATGACTTCGGCACCGGTTACTCGTCGCTGAACTATCTCAAGCAGTTCCCGATCGACGTGCTGAAGATCGACCGCACCTTCGTCGATGGCTTGCCATCCGGCGAGCAGGACGCGCAAATCGCCCGGGCCATCATCGCCATGGCCCACAGCCTGAACCTGGCGGTGATCGCCGAGGGTGTGGAAACCCATGAGCAACTGGACTTCCTGCGTGAGCATGGTTGTGATGAGGTGCAGGGTTATCTGTTCGGGCGGCCGATGCCGGCCGGGCGGTTTGAGGCGCAGTTCAGCAATGATGCGCTGTTCATGTTCGACTGAAGACCTGCGGCGCGCCCTTCGCGAGCAGGCTCGCTCCCACATCTGAAATGCATTCCCCTGTGGGAGCGAGCCTGCTCGCGATGGGGCCGGCAAAAGCACCGCACATCTGTCATGAACGCCACTTGTCTGCGACATGATGTCGTTTCATATGCCATCCAAAACCCGTTGGGTTAGAATGCCCCCCTTTTCTGCCCCCGATCCTTGAGGACCGCCATGTTCAGCCGTGATTTGACTATTGCCAAGTACGACGCCGATCTTTTTGCCGCCATGGAGCAAGAAGCTCAGCGCCAGGAAGAACACATCGAGCTGATCGCTTCGGAAAACTACACCAGCCCAGCGGTGATGGAGGCTCAAGGTTCGGTTCTGACCAACAAGTACGCCGAAGGCTACCCGGGCAAGCGCTACTACGGCGGTTGCGAGTACGTCGACGTGGTTGAGCAACTGGCGATCGACCGTGCCAAGGAGCTGTTCGGCGCCGATTACGCCAACGTTCAACCGCACGCCGGTTCGCAAGCCAACGCCGCTGTGTACCTGGCCCTGCTGTCGGCCGGCGACACCATTCTGGGCATGAGCCTGGCCCACGGCGGTCACCTGACCCACGGTGCCAGCGTTTCCTCGTCGGGCAAGCTGTACAACGCCATCCAGTACGGTATCGACGCCAACGGCCTGATCGACTACGACGAAGTCGAGCGCCTGGCGGTAGAACACAAGCCGAAAATGATCGTGGCCGGTTTCTCTGCCTACTCGCAGATTCTCGATTTCCCGCGCTTCCGCGAAATCGCTGACAAAGTCGGCGCCTACCTGTTCGTCGACATGGCCCACGTGGCCGGTCTGGTCGCCGCTGGCGTCTACCCGAACCCGGTGCCGTTCGCTGACGTCGTGACCACCACTACCCACAAGACCCTGCGCGGTCCACGTGGCGGTCTGATCCTGGCGCGCGCCAACGCCGATATCGAGAAGAAGCTCAACTCCGCAGTATTCCCGGGCGCCCAGGGCGGCCCGCTGGAGCACGTGATCGCCGCCAAAGCGATCTGCTTCAAGGAAGCGCTGCAGCCTGAGTTCAAGGTTTACCAGCAACAAGTGGTGAAGAATGCCAAGGCCATGGCCGGCGTGTTCATCGAGCGCGGTTTCGACGTGGTTTCCGGCGGTACCGAAAACCACCTGTTCCTGCTGTCGCTGATCAAGCAGGAAATCTCCGGTAAAGACGCCGACGCCGCTTTGGGCAAAGCGTTCATCACCGTGAACAAGAACTCCGTGCCTAACGATCCACGCTCGCCGTTCGTCACCTCCGGCCTGCGCTTCGGCACCCCGGCTGTGACCACTCGCGGCTTCAAGGAAGCCGAGTGCAAAGAGCTGGCCGGCTGGATCTGCGACATTCTGGCAGACCTGAACAACGAAGCGGTGATCGACGCCGTTCGTGAGAAAGTCAAAGCCATCTGCAAGAAACTGCCGGTATACGGCGCGTAAATCGCAACGTTAAACCCGCAGCATGAAAAACCGGCCAAGTGATTGGCCGGTTTTTTTTCGTCTGAATGAAAGATCAAAAGATCAAAAGATTGTTTTTGGACCACCGGTCAGACCGGTCATGCCAATTTCACCTCTCCCTCTTGTAATCAGGAAAAACCAAAGCCTAAACTGCGCCTGCACTGGACATACCGGTAAGACCACAATAATTAAGTCCTGAATCCGATGCGCCAAGCGTGCGGCAGCCAGGACACCGACCCAGGATTCCTCCCATGCTCAGATGGTGCTCGCGTTCGATCTTCCTTCAAGTGGTTCTCGGACTGATGCTCGGCATCGTCTGCGGGCTGACCCTTCCTGAATACTCAGCCCAGCTCAAGCCGCTCGGCGACGGTTTCATCAAACTGATCAAGATGCTCATCGGCCTGATCGTGTTCTGCGTGGTGGTCAGCGGCATCAGCGGCGCAGGCGATCTGAAGAAGGTCGGGCGCATTGGCCTCAAATCGGTGATTTATTTTGAAGTGCTGACCACCCTCGCGCTGATTATCGGGCTGGTGTTCGCCTTCAGCACCGGTATCGGCAGCGGCGCGAATATTCATCTGGAGCAACTCTCCACCGCCGACATGGGCGACCTCGCCGAGCGCGGCCAGCACATGCACACCACCACGCAGTTCTTGATGGACCTGATCCCGACCTCGGTGATCGGCGCCTTCGCCGACAACAACATTTTGCAGGTGCTGCTGTTTTCGGTGCTGTTCGGCAGTGCGTTGAATCTGGTTGGCGAAGCGGCTTCCGGGATCTCGCGGCTGATCAACGAACTGAGCCATGTGATCTTCCGCATCATGGGCATGATCGTACGTTTGGCGCCGATCGGCGTGTTCGGCGCCATCGCTTTCACCACCAGCAAATATGGCCTCGATTCGTTGCAGCATCTGGGCAGTCTGGTCGGTTTGTTCTACCTGACCTGCATCGCCTTCGTCGCGCTGATTCTCGGCCTGGTGATGCGCGTCTCCGGCCTGCGCATGTGGCCGCTGCTCAAGTATCTGCGCGAAGAGTTGCTGATCGTCATGGGCACCGCCTCCTCTGATGCAGTGCTGCCGCAGATCATGCGCAAGCTCGAACACTTGGGCATCGGCAGTTCGACGGTAGGGCTGGTGATTCCGACCGGTTACTCCTTCAACCTCGACGGTTTTTCGATTTACCTGACCCTCGCTATCGTCTTCATCGCCAACGCTACCGGCACACCGCTGGCCATGACCGATCTGCTGACGATTTTGCTGGTCTCGCTGATTACCTCCAAGGGCGCCCACGGCATCCCCGGTTCGGCGCTGGTGATTCTTGCGGCAACCCTGACGGCAATCCCGGCCATTCCCGTGGTCGGCCTGGTGTTGGTGCTGGCGGTGGACTGGTTCATGGGCATCGGCCGCGCGCTGACCAACCTGATCGGCAACTGCGTGGCCACCGTGGCCATCGCCCGTTGGGAAAAGGACATCGATGTGCAACGGGCGAACAAGGTGCTCAATGGCGAGCAAGGCTATAACTTTCAACCGAGAAAAACGGTCGCCCAAGCGGCGGCGAAAGAATTTTGAATGAGCGCCGTGCCTGCCAGACCGCAGGCACGGCGAATGGAGCCAATACGTGATTACTTCATCAACCGTCGTCAACTCAGTGGTGGAAAAACTGCGCGCCGCCCTGGCCCGCGGGCAATGGCGCTCCGGCGATATGCTGCCGGGCCAGCGCGAACTGGCCGAACAATTGGGCATCAGCCGGCCCAGCCTGCGCGAGGCGGTGATTGTTCTGGAAACCCTCGGCCTGGTGCGCTCGATGCCGGGCAAAGGCGTGGTCGTCCTCGACGCGCAACTGACCGACAGCCAGAGCCACGACAGCGCAGTCGCCGGCGCGAGCCTCGAAGACGTGCTGCAACTGCGCTACACCCTGGAGCCGTTCATTGTCGGGCTGGTCGCGCAATCGATCAGTAGCAAGGAAATCGGCCAGTTGCGCCTGACCCTGATGGACATGCGTGAAGCCCTCGAGGCCGGCGACAGCGAAGCCGGGGTCAGCGCCTACATCGCCTTCCACGAAGAGCTGTTCACACTGACCTCGAATCCGATTTTCCAGAGTGTGGTGCAGCAGACCAGCAACGCCCTCAAGCAGAGCGCCGAAGTGCTGCGCAATTCACCGGAACATCTGGCCGAGCGGCTGGAGGAAAACGAAGCCGTGGTCCGCGCGATTCGCAGCAAGAACAGCGCCCAGGCCAGCGCCGAAATGCGTCGGCACATTCTGCGTGAAGGTCGGCGCATGGGCATTGAGCTGAATATCCCGGATGACAACCTGCCCAACTGATCCTTTGGAGACCGGCCATGAACAGTTTCGCTTCCGCGCCGCACCCGCACCCGACTGCCCTGCCCTTCCCGCGCCTGCGGATGCCGGTGGAGGACCTTTACCCACGACTGTTCGATGCGATTCTCGAGCAGCGTATCGATGCAGACAGCCGTTTTACCGAGGACAGCCTGAAGGACATGTTTAATTCCAGTCGTGCCGATGTCCGGCGAGTGCTGACGCAACTGGCCCATGAGCAGATCGTGGTGCTGCGGGCCAATCATCGACCGCGCGTGGCGGCGCCTGATCGAGAATTGATCAGGCAGACCCTGCATGCGCGGCGGCTGGCTGAGATCACGTTGATACGGTTGGCGTGTCAGCGTCCGCGGGTAGATGATTTGAAATGCTTGCGCACGTCGGTCGAACGCGAGAAGCGCGCCGTCGAGCAGGACCGGCGGGGGGCGGCGATTCGTTTGTCGGGGGAGTTTCACCTGCAGTTGGCGCGGATGGCGGGGAATGTGCCGTTGGCGAATTTTCTTGGCAGCCTTGTACCTGTTACGTCATTGGCGGTTGCGCGAAGTGCGGGCCAGACGCATAGCTGCTGCGCGTGGCAGGAGCATGTGGCGCTTGTCGAAGCCATTGAACGTGGCGATGCGGCCAAAGCCGATTCATTGATTAATCGGCATCTGGATCATCTTGAGCAGACGCTGCTCGGTTCAGACCTTGAGCCATGTGTTGTAGGTTAGATGGCTATCGCGAGCAGGCTCACTCCTACAATTTGGAATGCGTTCCTCTGTAGGAGTGAGCCTGCTCGCGATAGCTTCATTACAGGTTCAGAAAAACCATCAGGCAGAAGCCACCCTGGCAAACCCCGCCCGAATCTTCTCTTCCGGCAACTCATCGGCAATAAACACGATCACACTTTCCCGCGCCTCACCCTCAGCCCATTCGCTGTCCCAGTCGAAACCATAGAGTTTCAACACGCCCTGGAACACCAGGCGCCGATCCTCACCGGCAATGTTCAGCACGCCTTTGTAACGCAGCAATTGTTTGCCGTGTTCTTCCAGCAGTTCATTCATGAACTCGCTGAGCTGATCGATATCCAGCGCCTGATCGGTGCGCAGCACCACACTGGAAATGCGGTCGATGGACGGGGCCTTGCCCACCGGACGCAGACTCAATCCACCGCCAAGATCGGCATTCAGATTAAAGCCGCGCACATCAAGCAATTCGGCCAGATCAATGTTGCCATGCTCGACCACACGAATCGGCGCGCGGCGGTTGATCCGCGTCAGCCGCTCGCTCAATGCGTCGAACGTCGCTGCGTCGACCAGATCGGTCTTGCTCACCAGCAGACGGTCGGCAAAACCGATTTGCGCCTGGGCGATGGTCTGGGTCAGGTGCACGTCGGCGTGGGCGGCGTCGACCAGGGTGATGATGCCGTCGAGCAGGTAACGCTCGCGCAGTTCTTCGTCGATGAAAAACGTCTGCGCCACGGGCGCCGGGTCGGCCAGACCGGTGCACTCGATCACCAGTCGGTCGAAAGCGATCTCGCCGCTGTCCAGGCGCTCGAGCAGTAAATACAGCGCCTTGGTCAGATCAGTGTGAATGGTGCAGCAGACACAGCCGTTGGCCAGTGTCATGACTTGCACCGGCTCGTCACCCAGCAACTGAGTGTCGATACCGGCATCGCTGAATTCGTTTTCGATCACGGCGATTTTCAGGCCGTGCTCGGCTTTGAGCAGATGACGCAGCAACGTGGTCTTGCCGGCGCCAAGGAAGCCGCTGAGTACCGTGACCGGTATTGGAGAAGTCAAAATCGATCCCCTTCATAGATTCAATGAACAACACAAAAACAAATGTGGGAGCGGGCTTGCTCGCGAAGGCGGTGGATCAGTCAACACCATCATCGACTAACACTGCGCTTTCGCGAGCAAGCCCGCTCCCACAGGGGGATTGCATCAGCCCAAGGCTGTCAGCTCAACAGCACTTGGGCCCACCCTTGCCACCGTAACGGGCTTCTTGACGTTCGCGAAAGAACATCTCGTAGCTCATCACCGGTTTGTCCGGGTGTTTGGTTTGCATATGCTCGACGTAGGTGTCGTAGTCGGGCATGCCGACCATCAGGCGCGCGGCCTGACCGAGGTATTTACCGAGGCGACTCAGGTCATTGAACATGGTGCAATCCTCTGGTTACGCATCCGGCAAGGCCTGGAATGGCGATTCTTTATCCGTGCGCTCTTTTTTGCCCCAGGCGGCGATGCCAACCTTGAGCGCATAGAACAGGATGCTGAACACCACGAACAGGAACAGCGTCGTGAGCGTTGCGTTGGTATAGGCGTTGAAGATCACGTGCTGCATCTGCTCAACGCTTTTTGCCGGCGCCAGCACCTGACCGTTGGCCAGCGCATCGCTGTATTTTTTCGCCAGGGACAGGAAGCCGATCGCCGGGTTGGCGTCGAACAGTTTGATGAAGCCTGCCGTTGTGGTGCAGATCAGCAGCCAGGTGGCCGGCAACAGGGTGACCCAGATGTAGCGCTGGCGCTTCATCTTGATCAGGACCACGGTGCCGAGCATCAGCGCGATACCGGCGAGCATCTGGTTGGAGATGCCGAACAATGGCCACAGGGTGTTGATGCCGCCCAGTGGATCGATCACGCCCTGATACAGCAACCAGCCCCACATTGCCACACAACCGGCGGTGGCGATCAGGTTGGCAGTCCAGGATTCGGTACGCTTGAGCGCCGGTACGAAGGAGCCAAGCAGATCCTGCAGCATGAAGCGTCCGGCACGGGTGCCGGCGTCGACAGCGGTAAGGATGAACAGCGCTTCGAACAGGATCGCGAAGTGGTACCAGAACGCCATGGTGTTTTCACCCGGCAGGACACTGTGCAGGATCTGCGCGATACCTACCGCCAGGGTCGGCGCACCACCGGCGCGAGCCAGAATGGTGGTTTCACCGATGTCATTGGCCACCGCTTGCAGCGCATCCGGCGTAATCGCGAAGCCCCAGCTGGTGACGACTTGCGCGACCGATACCACGTCACTGCCGACCACGGCTGCCGGACTGTTCATGGCGAAGTACACGCCTGGCTCGATCACCGAAGCGGCGACCATGGCCATGATCGCCACGAACGACTCCATCAACATGCCGCCGTAACCGATGTAGCGAGCGTTGGTTTCGTTATCCAGCAGCTTCGGTGTGGTGCCCGACGAGATCAGCGCATGGAAGCCCGATACCGCACCGCAGGCGATGGTGATGAACAGGAACGGGAACAGACCGCCCTTCCACACCGGGCCTGTGCCGTCGACAAACTGCGTCAGCGCGGGCATTTTCAGCTCGGGCATGGTGACCAGAATGCCGATCGCCAGCGCAACAATGGTACCGATCTTGAGGAACGTCGACAGGTAGTCACGCGGTGCGAGAATCAGCCACACCGGCAGCGACGCAGCGACAAAACCGTATCCAACCAGCATCCAGGTAATCTGCACGCCGGTGAAGGTGAAGGCCTTGGCCCACACTGGATCGGCAGCAATCTGCCCACCCAGCCAGATCGAACCGAGCAGCAGCAACACGCCGACCACGGAGATTTCGCCGATGCGGCCCGGGCGGATGTAGCGCATATAGATGCCCATGAACATCGCGATCGGAATGGTCGCCATCACGGTGAAGATGCCCCACGGACTCTCGGCCAACGCCTTGACGACGATCAGCGCCAGCACCGCAAGGATGATGATCATGATCAGGAAGCAGCCGAACAGCGCGATGGTGCCGGGAATCCGGCCCATTTCTTCACGCACCATGTCGCCCAGGGAACGGCCGTTGCGTCGGGTCGACATGAACAGGACCATGAAGTCCTGCACCGCGCCCGCCAGCACCACACCGGCAATCAGCCAGAGCGTGCCGGGCAGATAGCCCATCTGCGCTGCCAATACCGGGCCGACCAGTGGCCCCGCACCAGCGATGGCCGCGAAGTGGTGACCGAAAAGAATGTGTTTGTTGGTCGGCACATAGTCCAGACCATCGTTGTTGAGCACGGCGGGGGTGGCCCGACGCGGATCCAGTTGCATCACATGGTTGGCGATGAACAGGCTGTAGTAACGGTACGCAACCAGATAAATGGCCACGGCAGCGACCACAATCCACAAGGCGTTGATCGCCTCGCCTCGGCGCAATGCCACTACGCCCAGGGCGCACGCTCCTACGATTGCCAGCACTAGCCAGGGTAAGTGGCGTAGCAGGCTATTATTATTTTTCATTTTTTTATTCCAGCCAGGGTGGACAAGAAAGACAGCCACCCCGAGTTTAGCGCTTACGGCGCCAAAGGCCATACCCCGACATTGGTCTATTCGGCCCGCCTGCGCTGGCACGCTTGAACAATGCGGGTCTATAGTCAGCGAACCTTCGGAGGATTGCGCCATGAGCGAGCACCCAGACAATCGTCGCCGCTTTAAACGTATCGAGTTCGATGCCAAAACCGAGCTGAGGCAGGGCGAGTACATCTGGCAGGTGAAGCTGATCGACCTGTCGCTCAAGGGATTGCTGATCGAACGGCCGGAGCCGTGGCTTGGAGATCGTGAACAGGACTTTTTCGTCGACATTCATCTGAGCGAAGACGTTGATATCGAGATGGACGTGCATCTGGCCCATGAGGAGAACGGTCATTTAGGGTTCATCTGCCGGCATATCAGCCTGGAATCGATCCAGCGTCTGCGGCGGTTGATCGAGCTGAACCTGGCGGATGAAGCGGAACTTGAGCGCGAGTTGGCTGCGCTGATCGAGATCTAGAAATCACCACGATCAAATGTAGGAGTGAGCCTGCTCGCGATAGCGGTCTGTCATTCAACCAATCATTGGCTGATATACCGCTATCGCGAGCAGGCTCACTCCTACAGGGGAATCGTGGTTATTCGAAAAGCGCGTCGAGGGCTTGTTCGAGGCGCGTCACTGCGATGATCTGCAACCCCGCCGGTGCTTCCTTCGGGGCGTTGCCCTTGGGCACGATGGCGCGCTTGAAACCATGCTTGGCCGCTTCCTTCAAGCGCTCCTGCCCGCTCGGCACCGGGCGCACTTCGCCGGACAAGCCGACTTCGCCAAACACCAGCAAATCATGCGGCAACGGCCGGTTGCGCAAGCTCGACATCACCGCCGCCATCAACGCCAGATCGGACGCGGTTTCCAGCACCTTGACGCCACCGACCACGTTGAGAAACACATCCTGATCGTGGGTCGGAATGCCGCCATGACGGTGCAATACCGCGAGCAGCATCGCCAAACGGTTTTGATCCAGCCCCAGCGTCACCCGCCGTGGATTGGCCAGATGGCTGTCATCGACCAGTGCCTGCACTTCGACCAGCATCGGCCGGGTGCCCTCCCACGTCGCCATGACCACGCTGCCCGGGACTTCCTCCTGGGCGCGGGTGAGAAAAATCGCCGACGGGTTGGAGACTTCTTTCAGGCCTTTGTCGGTCATGCCGAATACGCCCAGTTCGTTGACCGCACCGAAACGGTTTTTCACCGCACGCAACAAGCGCAGCCGGCCATCGGACTCGCCCTCGAAATACAGCACAGTGTCGACCATGTGCTCCAACACGCGGGGACCGGCCAGCGCGCCCTCCTTGGTGACGTGGCCGACGAGGAAAATCGCCGTGCCGCTCTGCTTGGCGTAGCGCACCAGCAGCGCCGCACTCTCACGCACCTGGGACACGCCGCCCGGCGCCGATTGCAGCTGCTCGGTGAAAATCGTCTGGATCGAGTCGATCACCATCACCTTGGGTTTTTCCTGGCGGGCGGTGGCAATGATGGTTTCGATGCAGGTTTCGGTCATCACCCGCAACTGATCCTGGGGCAGCCCGAGACGGCGTGCGCGCATCGCCACTTGCTGCTGGGATTCTTCGCCGGTGACGTATAGCGCCGGCATGCTCTTGGCGAGGTTGCACAAGGTCTGTAGCAGGATGGTCGACTTGCCGATCCCCGGGTCACCGCCGATCAACACCACCGAACCATCGACCAGACCGCCGCCAAGGACACGATCCAGTTCACCGGAAGCGGTGGAAAAACGTGGAATTTCTTCGATGCTGACTTCGGCCAGCGTCTTGATCTGCGCCTGCTGCCCGGCCCAACCGGTGCGCCCGGTGGGTGCCGTGGCGCCGCCGCTTTCGATCATGGTTTCGGTCAGGGTGTTCCAGGCACCGCACTCACCGCACTGCCCGGCCCACTTGGGAAAGGTTGCGCCGCACTCGGTGCAGCCGTACATGCGCTTGGCCTTGGCCATCAGAACCCCCGAAGCAAAAGACGCGATGATAACGCAGCCATCGCCGATCAGCGCGGCGCAGCGCTGCGGATTTCGCCGCTGGCCAGACGTGCGGCGCTGTTGCCCAGCGGATCTTCGGCATTGAGGTCGGCACCTTTGGCTTTCAGCGCGTCAAGCAGCTCCAGGCGCTTGAACAAACCTGCATACATGGCAGCGGTCTGCCCCGCGCCGTTGCGCTGGTCAGGGCTGCAATCGGTGGCCATCAGACGTCGGGCAATCTGCACCTCGCCTTTGAATATTGCCCCCATCAGCGCCGTGTTGCCGCGTTGATCCTGGGCGCAGGCATCGGCTCCGGCAGCAAGCAAGCGCTCCACCGCCGGCGCCTGGCCGTGATAGGCCGCGAGGATCAACGCGGTGTAGCCCTTGCTGTCGCGGGTGTCGAGGGGATAACCGGCCTCGATAAACGTCTCGAGCATCGGTACGTCGCCGCGCCGGGCGGCATCGAACAGATAATCCTGCAACTGCGCCTTGACCGCCTCGGGACTCTGTCCGGCCAGCGCCGACCAGGACAGGCTGCCGAGCAGCAATAACAGATAAATACGCATACGCCGTCTCCTTGAACAGAACGGGGCCCGATTCAGGCCCCGCATGGCATGGCCGCGACAATCAGTCGGTGAGTTTTGCCGCCAGTGCCTTGACCCGGCTCAGGTCACCCTTGGCCACTTTGGTCACGCCGCTGCCGTATTCCGGATCGGCCTTATAAAGGAAGGACAGGATGATGTGCTTGCTCTCATCATCGGTGGTGGCCAGAGAGCCGCCGAAGCTGTCGATCAGGTCACGACGCTCCTGCTGGCTGAACGAGCGATACAGATCACCGGCCTGCTTGAAGTTCTGCTCGCGCTGGATCTTCGCCTGCTGGGTGCTGCCCGCCAGCGCCAACTGGCTGTAACGTGCCGTCTCGGTCTCTTCCCGAGGCTGCAGGCGACTCGGCTGATAATTGACCCCGGAGCGGCTGGCCCCGAAGTTCATCGCGCCATCCTGATTGCCGTTATTGACTGCAACTTTCGCGGCATTGATCGGCAATTGCAAAGCATTGGCGCCCAAGCGGTACATTTGCGTATCGGCATAAGAGAACACCCGACCTTGCAACAAGCGATCTTCTGACGGCTCGATGCCTGGAACAATATTGGCCGGTGCCATTGCCACTTGTTCGGTTTCCTGGAATACATTGGCTGGATTACGGTTCAATACCATTTGTCCAACTTTTCGTTCTGGAACACCCGGCCATATCTTGGTTGCATCCAGCGGATCAAAATCAAACTTGGACAAATCTTGCGGTTTCAATACCTGAACGTACAAGTCCCACTTTGGAAAGTCACCCTTGTTGATATGAGTCACCAAGTCATTGGTCATATGACTGTAATCCTGACCCTGAACTTTGCTGACTTCTTTCGGCGTGAGGTTATTGATCCCCTGCAAACTCTTCCAGTGGAACTTCACGTAATGCACTTCGCCCTTGGCGTTGATCAACTTATAGGCGTGAACACCGTTACCGTCCATTTGCCGATAACTGGCTGGCGTTCCCGAGTTGGAATACAACTCGGTCAGCGTGCGCGTGGCTTCCGGCACGTGGGAGAAGAAGTCGAATCGACGCGAGTCATCGTCGAGGTTGGTGCGCGGGTCGGGCTTGAACGCATGCACCATGTCCGGAAACTTGATTGCGTCGCGGATGAAGAAGGTCGGGAAGTTGTTGCCGACCAGGTCCCAGTTACCGTCGGCGGTGTAGAACTTGGTGGCAAAACCGCGTGGGTCGCGCAGGGTTTCCGGGGAGTGGTTGCCATGCACCACCGCCGAAAAGCGCACAAACACCGGGGTGCTCTGGCCTGCGGCGAAGACCTTGGCCTTGCTCAGATCGCTCAGGTCGTTGGTCACGGTGAAGGTGCCGTGGGCACCGGTGCCGCGCGCATGCACCACGCGCTCCGGAATGCGTTCACGGTCAAATCGCTGCAGCTTCTGGATCAACTGCACATCCTGCAGCAGCACCGGGCCGTTGGCACCGGCGGTTTGCGAGTTCTGATTGTCGCCGACCGCAGCGCCGTTATCGCGCGTCAGGGGCGCGGCATGCACGGAGAACGTCAACAGGCTGGCGGTGAGTACGCCGAGGGTGCGGCGATGGGGAAAAGCCCCGAGGCCAAGAGTGGGAGTCATATCAGGTTCCTCTGGTTGTTTTGGGCGCATCCAGGTGCGCCAACCAGAGGCTAGAGGGCTGAGCCGGCAAACATAAATAGAAAGTTCGCAAGGTCATGATTGAAAAAAATAGCTACCCGATCAGCCGGTTACGGCGTATTTCGCGCGCGATTAGTGGCACTTTGCAAACTAATCGAAAATTAATGTGTCGATAAAAACGGGCATTGTAAGGAGGTGTTTCGCGCAGGACGCGTTTGGCTGATTTACACTGCTACACCAACCTCATCTGTAACAAGGAAATAACCTATGGGCGTGCTAAGTGAGTTCAAGGCCTTTGCGGTCAAAGGCAATGTGGTCGACATGGCCGTCGGTATCATCATTGGTGCCGCCTTCGGCAAGATTGTTTCGTCGTTTGTCGGTGACGTCATCATGCCGCCAATCGGCCTGCTGATCGGCGGGGTCGACTTCAGTGATTTAGCCATCACGCTCAAGGCTGCCGAGGGCAATGCGCCCGCGGTGATGCTGGCCTACGGCAAGTTCATTCAGAGCGTTCTGGACTTCGTGATCGTGGCTTTCGCGATTTTCATGGGCGTCAAAGCCATTAACCGTCTGAAACGCGAAGAGGCGGTAGCCCCAACGCTGCCGCCGGTGCCGACCAAAGAAGAGGAACTGCTGGGCGAGATTCGCGACCTGCTCAAGGCACAGAACAATCAGCCCTGAACATCGTCACAACCGATAACGGCACCCGCGAGGTGCCGTTTTTCTACCAGTAATTTTCTACCGCAATCTGCCCGGGCCGACGGGTCAGACTCAGGCTCATGTGGCGCTTTTTCAGCAGCGCACGGGTGTCATCGATCATTTGCGGATTGCCGCACAGCATGACCCGCGAATGCTCAGGGCTCAGCTCCACGCCAGCGACCCGCTCCAGCTCGCCGTTTTCGATGAGTGCCGTGATACGCCCGTTCAGCGCCCCCGCCGATGCCTCTCGCGTCACCGTGGGGATGAACTGCAATTTGTGGGCATATTCACTGAGGTACTCGCGCTGCTTCAGCCCGGCGATCAGCGGCTGATACGCCAGCTCCCGGGCTTCGCGCACGCTGTAGACCAAAATAATGCGCTCGAATTTTTCCCAGACTTCGAAGTCCTGCAGGATCGACAGAAACGGCGCCACCCCCGTACCTGTGGACAATAACCAAAGATCCCGGCCATCGTTGAAGCGATCCAGGGTCAGGTAGCCGAACGCCTGGCGATCGACCAGCAGCGTATCGCCCACCTGCAGCCGACTCAGCTCACTGGTGAACTCACCGCCCGGCACCACGATGGAGAAAAACTCAAGGAACTCGTCAAATGGCGACGACACCATCGAATACGCGCGCCAGACTATGCTGCCATCAGCCTTGGTCACGCCAAGCCTGGCGAACTGTCCGGCGCGAAAACGAAAACCCGCATCGCGGGTCGTGCGCAGGGTGAACAGGCCCGGTGTCAGTGGCTGTACATCGAGCAAGGTCTGAGTGGTGTATTTCTCTGCACTGGCGGTCATGGGCGTCTCCTACGAAGATCTGCCTACAGTGTCCCGCAAATTGGCCGGCCTAAACACCGATGATTGGTAATGGCATTCAGTACAGCGCCTGCATCGTTTGTGATTAGCAATGAATGGACTTTAATCCTGAGCTTAAGATGACAGGTTAAATATTAACGAAAGACTCATAACCTTTAAGCCAAACGGCAGTAGTTTCAATTGCGAAAAAATCCACAGCTACTCGCAGGAAACATCCTACACTCCGTTGCGTGCCTTTTATTGGATCCAAGGTGCGCTTGCAAAAAAATGGAGAGTAGGTATGGAAACGTGGAAAGAATCGCAGCTGAAACTACTGTCTTATGCCAAGGGAATAGATGCCGCTTACCCGATCCTGCAGAGATTCGCCGAAAACCTCGGTTTCGACTATTGCGCAATTTCGGTCAGTTCACCCCGTCGGGAAGTACTTCTGGACACCTTGCGAATCAACAATTACCCCAAAGAGTGGAACTTGCAATATGACAAACAGACTTTAAATGTATCGACCCAATAGTAGCTCATTGCAATCATTCAACGCTGCCCATCGTCTGGGAGCAGTCGGCTTTTTCCGGCACGCCTGAACTTTGGCAGGCATTGCAGCAACATGGCTTGCAGCATGGCTGGTCACAGGCCTTTCATCACGAAGAAAGCGGGTTGTGCAGCGTCATCAGCCTGGCCCGACACAGCTGTCCGATCAGTGCACTTGAGCTGTATGAACACTTCGGCTACATCTTTTATGCCGCCAGCCACTTCAGTGAGCTGTTTATGCGGTCAATGCCAAAATATCCCGCCAGGCCCTGCCACCCACGCCTGTCGCCCAGGGAGCTGGAGGTCTTGCAACTGTCAGCCGTCGGCAAGACTGCCTACGAGATCGCAAAGATCCTCAACCTGAGCGAGCGTACGGTGAATTATCACGTGAAAAACCTGATGGAAAAGCTCGACGCCTGCAACAAGATTTCCGCAGTTCTCAAGGCTGCCAAAGCCGGCTTCCTCTGATCCCTGCGCCTGGCATCGAAATAAAAACTTGCGGGTATTTACCAGGAAAAAAAAGTAACATTTACGCCCTCTCCGAGTGATGACGCACACCGCTTGCATCGCAGTCCACTCGGCCAGGTTGCGCCGCGCCACAGCCTGGCTGCGCGAACCCGCCGATTATCAGAGTCCCCGCCCCATGCCTTTGCTCGATACGCCCTTCGCCCAACTCGATTTGATCCGCCAACCCGAACAGCAGAACGAACCGCTGCAGGCGTTCGATGCGGCCGATGAATACTTGCTCAGCTATCTGGCGGCGCAGCAACCGCCGGCGAGCACGCGGGTTCTGGTGCTCAACGACAGCTTCGGCGCGTTGGCGGCGAGCCTGCTGGGCAAGGTCGACGTCAGCAGCAGTGGCGATTCGTACCTGGGTTTTCTGGGGCTGGAAAAGAACCTGCAGCGCAACGGTCACGCGTTTGATGCAATCCGCCCGATTCCCGCCAGC
Source organism: Pseudomonas sp. SWRI111 (assembly GCF_014268555.1). Lineage (NCBI taxonomy): Bacteria > Pseudomonadati > Pseudomonadota > Gammaproteobacteria > Pseudomonadales > Pseudomonadaceae > Pseudomonas > Pseudomonas sp. SWRI111. The sequence goes on from NZ_JABWQQ010000004.1 coordinate 117,882, forward strand.
GAGCCCGTGGTCGGGCCGTTCGACCGCGTGCTGATCCGCGTGCCGAAAACCCTGGCGCTACTCGAAGAACAATTGATCCGCCTGCATGGCCAACTGGCCCCCGGCGCTGAAGTGATCGCGGCGGCCATGGTCAAACACCTGCCACGTGCGGCCGGCGATCTGCTGGAGCGCTATATCGGACCGGTACAAGCCTCGCTGGCGGTGAAAAAGGCCCGTCTGCTGATCGCGACACCCGAAGCCAAGGCACCGGCCGTTTCGCCCTACCCTTCTACCTATCGGCTCGACGGACCGGCAATCGAACTGCGCAATCATGCCAACGTGTTTTGCCGGGACGGCCTGGACATCGGCACGCGGGCCTTTCTCGCGCATTTGCCGAAAAACCTTGGCGGCGCTCGCGTGGCCGACCTCGGCTGCGGCAACGGCGTACTGGCAATCGTCAGCGCGCTGGACAATCCTCAGGCGCACTACACGCTGGTCGACGAATCGTTCATGGCCGTGCAATCGGCCGCAGAAAACTGGCGGGCCGTGCTGGGTGATCGCGAAGTGACCGTGCGGGCTGACGATGGTCTGGCCGAGCAAGCACCGCAATCGCTGGACGTGGTGTTGTGCAATCCGCCCTTTCATCAACAGCAAGTGGTTGGCGACTTCCTCGCGTGGCGCATGTTCCAGCAGGCGCGTGAGGCGCTGGTGGTGGGCGGTGCGCTGTACATCGTGGGCAACCGTCACCTGGGTTATCACAGCAAACTGGCGCGCCTGTTCCGCGGTGTCGAACAAGTCGCAGCCACGCCCAAATTCGTCATTCTCAAAGCGCGCAAGTAACTCACGGACAAAAAAAACCCTCCGCAAGGAGGGTTGCAAAGCCGTTCCCGAAGGCGCCGGGACGGGGTGTTTCAGTGCGTGGTCAAGCCGGCCGCGTTCATGAACAGGCGCATCAGGCTGGCGGCGATAAACAGCACGCCCACACTGCCGACCCAGATCAGCGCCAGCCAGCCGAGCCGCTGCCACAGCGGTTTTTTTTCGGCTTCTTCAATGTCATGCAGGGAATGTTTGCCGGTCATTGCATCGTTCTCCGTTAAGCAGAGGCGTCACTGAGGACGCCTTCGCGAGCAGGCTCGCTCCCACAAGGGAAGCCCAGCAGCAGACTAGTGATAACCGTCTTCATGGGTGACCTTGCCGCGGAACACGTAATAGCTCCAGAAGGTGTAACCCAGGATGAACGGGATGATGAACAGCGTGCCAACCAGCATGAAGCCCTGACTTTGCGGCGGTGCGGCCGCGTCCCAGATCGAGATCGACGGCGGCACGATGTTCGGCCACAGGCTGATGCCCAGACCGCTGTAGCCGAGAAAGATCAGTACCAGCGTCAGCAGGAACGGTGTGTAGTTGGCATTGCGTGCAACCGCGCGGATCAGGCCGTACAAGGTGACCAGCACCAGAATCGGCACCGGCATGAACCAGAACAGGTTCGGCATGCTGAACCAGCGTGAGGCGATTTCCGGGTGCGACAGTGGCGTCCAGATACTGACAATACCAATCACCGCCAACAGCACGAATGCCAGTGGCCGCGCCAGATCATGCATTTGCTCTTGCAGCTTGCCTTCGGTTTTCATGATCAGCCAGGTGCAACCGAGCAAGGCGTAGGCCACGACTAGCGCAGCGCCGCAGAACAGCGTAAACGGTGTCAGCCAGTCCAGCGAACCACCGGCAAATTGCCGATTGACCACGGGCAAACCGTCGATGAATGCACCCAGCGCCACGCCTTGAAAAAAGGTCGCCGCGATCGAACCGCCGATGAATGCCTTGTCCCACAGATGGCGTTTTTCATCTTTGGCCTTGAAGCGAAACTCAAAGGCCACGCCGCGGAAGATCAGGCCCATCAGCATGAAGATCAGCGGCAGGTACAGCGCCGACAGCACCACCGAATAGGCCAGCGGAAACGCCCCGAACAACGCAGCGCCGCCCAGCACCAGCCAGGTTTCGTTGCCGTCCCAGACCGGGGCGACGGTGTTCATCATCACGTCGCGGTCGGTCTTGCCGGGGACGAACGGGAAGAGAATGCCGATGCCCAGGTCGAAGCCGTCCATGACCACGTACATCATGATGCCGAAGATGATGATCACGGCCCAGATCAGTGGAAGATCAATACCCATGAGTCAAATCTCCTTGGTCAAGCGAGTGTTGTCTTCGTGTTCGCCGTCGCCCGGATCGTCGGCCGCAGACAATGGACGCGCCGGTGTACGTTTCTGGCCCGGACCACCGTCCGGCGTATCGCTGCCTTCGCTGATCTTCGGCCCCTTGCGCACCAGGCGCATCATGTAACCCAGGCCCGCGCCGAACAGGGCGAAATACACCACGACGAACATGATCAGGGTGATGCTCATCTGCATGAAGCTGTGATTGGACGAGGCATCCGCCGTTCGCATCAAGCCGTAGACCACCCACGGCTGACGACCGATTTCGGTGGTGAACCAACCGGCAAGTATCGCAATCAGGCCGGACGGCCCCATCCACAACGCCAGGTGCAGGAACGGACGCGAGGTGTAGAGCGCGTCACGCTTGCGCAGCCACAGGCTCCACAGTCCAGTGAAAATCATCAGGAAGCCAAGGCCGACCATGATCCGGAATGACCAGAACACGATGGTCGAATTCGGCCGGTCTTCGGGCGGGAATTCTTTGAGCGCCGGTACTTGTTTGTCCAGCGAGTGGGTGAGGATCAGGCTGCCGAGGTAGGGAATCTCCACGGCAAATTTGGTGCGCTCTTCTTTCATGTCCGGCCAGCCGAACAGAATCAGCGGCGTGGCTTCGTCGCCAACGTTTTCCCAGTGGCCTTCGATCGCAGCGATTTTCGCCGGCTGGTGTTTGAGCGTGTTGAGGCCGTGGAAGTCGCCAATGACCGCTTGAATCGGCGCGACGATCAGCGCCATCCACATCGCCATCGACAACATGGTGCGAATCGCCGGGTTGTCCCGGCCGCGCAGCAGGTGCCAGGCCGCTGAAGAGCCGACAAAGAACGCCGTCGCGATGAACGCGGCGGTGGCCATGTGCATCAAGCGATAAGGGAATGACGGGTTGAAGATAATGGCCAGCCAGTCGGTCGGAATGACCTGGCCGTTGACGATTTCAAAGCCCTGCGGCGTTTGCATCCAGCTGTTGGACGCCAGAATCCAGAACGTCGAAATCAGCGTGCCCACGGCCACCATCACCGTCGAGAAGAAGTGCAGGCCGCGCCCGACCTTGTTCCAGCCGAACAGCATCACCCCGAGGAAACCGGCTTCGAGGAAAAACGCCGTGAGCACCTCATAGGTCAGCAACGGTCCGGTGACCGCCCCGGCGAAATCCGAGAAGCGGCTCCAGTTGGTGCCGAACTGGTACGCCATGACCAGACCGGAGACCACGCCCATGCCGAAATTGACGGCAAAGATCTTCGACCAGAAATGGTAGAGGTCACGGTAGGTGTCGTTGCGGGTCTTCAGCCACAGGCCTTCGAGCACCGCCAGGTAACTGGCCAGGCCGATGGTGATCGCCGGGAACAGGATGTGGAACGAGATGGTAAACGCGAACTGAATTCGGGCGAGATCGAGAGCCTCTAAACCGAACATATGGCTTCCTCTGTCAGGTAGTACGGGTGGCGGACCCGGAGGCCTGCACCACTGCCCCCACGGATATGGAGTGCGGCGAATTCGGATTCGTTCTTTTTTTACAACCATCGCAACGCAGGGAGTCTGGCCAATTGGCCGTCAGATCAATTGCGCGAGCGGTCTTGATCTGGATCAAGCAACGTTAAAAGAGTAGTCCCATTTTCGCCGATGAACTGCGTGGTCGTTTGCCGCGTGACAAGTTGTCTCATTGCTTCAGTGGTGAGGGGATTTATCCCCGATCGGCTGCGCAGCAATCGTCGTCGCTTCGAGATTTGGGGGCCGCTGCGCGACCCGACGGGGATGAATCCCCTCGCCACAGGGTCGATTGTCGTCAGGAAGAGATCGGTGTCGGGCTAAGTGAATTTCCGCCCAGTAGCAACTTCCTGTTACAGACTGGTGATAATCTCGCCGTACCTTCGCCCAAGACCTGCCTTCAGATGCTCACTCAAGCGCCGCTGCTGTTACGTCATCACCGCCCATTCCTGGCTTTCTGGCTGGCGCGGATTTTCACCGCCAGCGGCTTTCAGATGCTCACTGTGGCGATTGGTTGGAATCTCTACCAACTGACCGGCAACGTGCTGGATCTGGGTCTGGTCGGTCTGGTCGAGTTCGCTCCACGGGTGCTGTTCATGCTGCACACCGGGCACGTCGCCGATCGCTACGACCGGCGCAAGGTTGCTGCACTCTGTCAGTCATTGCAGGCCATGATTGCCCTGGCGCTGGCCATTGGCAGTGCGACCGACCACGTCACCCGCGAGTTGATCTTCATTCTCGCGTTTCTGCTCGGCGCGGCGCGTTCGTTCGAGATGCCGACGACCCAGGCGTTGCTGCCGAGCATCGTTCCCAGCGCCCTGTTCCCGCGTGCCGTCGCCGCCGCACAATCGGCGCAGCAGTCGGCAACCATCGTTGCTCCGGCCCTTGGCGGCTTGCTCTACGCGTTCGGCAGCGTCTGGGTCTACGGCCCGACCGTGCTGCTGTATGTGATTGCCTGCGCGCTGATGCTCAACCTGCCGGCCCGCCAGACGCCGCTGAACAAAGGCAAAGCCACCCTCGACTCGTTGCTGGCGGGAATTCGCTTTATCCGCAGCCGCCCGGACATCCTCGGGGCGATCTCGCTGGACCTGTTTGCGGTATTGCTGGGCGGAGCCACGGCGTTGCTGCCGGTGTTCGCCAAGGACATTCTGCTGACCGGCCCGTGGGGCCTGGGCCTGTTGCGCTCGGCGCCAGCGGTGGGGGCGTTGCTGATGTCACTGTTTCTGGCGCGCTTCGCGGTGGAACGCAATGTTGGCCGGGTGATGTTCACCGCCGTCGGCATATTCGGTGTCGCTACCATAGCGTTCGGCCTGTCGACCTCGTTCTGGTTCTCGTTGGCGGTGCTAGTGGTCCTCGGCGCAGCGGACATGATCAGCATGGTCATCCGCGCCTCGTTCGTACAACTGGAAACCCCGGACGAAATGCGCGGCCGGGTCAGCGCGGTGAACGGCCTGTTCATCGGCGCTTCGAACCAACTGGGCGAATTCGAATCCGGCCTCACCGCTCACTGGTTCGGCACGGTGCCGGCGGTGGTCATGGGCGGGATCGGCACGCTGGTGGTGACGGGAACGTGGATCAAACTGTTCCCGACCCTGGCGAATCGGGACCGGATGCATGTGCCGGTGGAAGAGAAGGTCTGAGGTTTTCAGGCCATCAACTCCCCCGCCACCTTCCCCCGCAGCACCTTGCCACCAAGCTGCTCAACCAGGGTCAAGGCAAACGCCAGCGCCCCGCCCGAGCCTTGGGCGGTGATGCAGTTGCCATCGACCACCACTGGTTGGTCAACAAACGTACAGCCCGATAATTGATGGCTGGCGCCGGGCAAGCAGGTCATGCGCCGCTGGCGCAGCACGCCTGCTGCTTGCAGGGCGGTGGCCGGGGCTTCGCCGATGGCGGCGAACAGTCGTCCGGCGCTGGCTTGGTCCTTGAGCAGTTGTTGAAGCGGCTGATGCGCCGCCAAATGTTGTGAACCGACGGCACCGCCGGGCAGCACGATCAGGTCGAAGGTCTGCGCCAGCACATCGACCAGCATGCCATCGGCGGTCAGGCGTGTACCGCGGGCGCAGGTGAGCATGCGTCGGCCTTCGATGCTGGCGGCGACGACTTCAATGCCGGCGCGGCGCAGCACGTCGATCAGGGTCACGCTTTGCAGATCGTCGATGCCCTCGGCGAGGGTAATCAGTGCTCTAAAAGTCATGGGCGCTATCCGCTGGGTGATACCTGAAGCGTAGTCAGCTTCACCCGGATCGCGCAGCGTCAGCCGTTACTTGATGTAAAGCTGGGTCGACAGGGTGTTGCGCGGCGCATTGATCGAGGTGTTGCTGAAGGAAAACGTGCCTTCCTGCTTGCCCGCCAGATCGAAGGTATAAAGAGAACCGACGGTTTTGCTGCCAGGGCTGCACTCGGTCAGATTACCGTTATCGAAGGCACACACCGGCGCTCGGGTGCCGTTGACTTCGAAACCATCCAGGGCGACCCGTGGCTGGTTCTGCCCATAGCCGATTTCCAGCACATAAACCTTGATGTTCGGCCCGTTGTGATTGCATTGAGTTTGCGGCTGGTTATCGGCAATGTCTTCCAGGCCACAGGCCGGCGATTGCACTTTGATCACCTTCACTTCGCTCAACGGCGGCGCCGACGCCGCGAACGCCGGGACTGCCGCGAGCAGTGCTGCAACCAATCCAGAAACTGTCATCCCGCCGTTGCGCATGCCTGCCCACTCCGAAAAATCAGCGCGCAGTATGGCGCAGTTATTTGCTGCGTAAAACTTCGCCGACGATCGACGCCAACATCCGCCAAATTCCTCACGCTGCTGGTATGATGCGCGGCTTTTTCCGGCCCACTACAATTTTCCAGGCGCTTGCGACGGTCTGTGCTTTGCTGTTGAGGTCGATACATTTACGGCGCCACGCGCGCCACGGGGAGCAGACATGCTGGAAAGGCTGTTTCAACTCAAGGCACACAACACCAACGTGCGCACCGAGATTCTCGCGGGCGTCACGACGTTCCTGGCCATGGCCTACATTCTGTTCGTCAACCCGAGCATCCTCGGCGAGACCGGCATGGACAAGGGTGCGGTGTTCGTCGCCACCTGTCTGGCGGCCGCCATCGGTTCGACGACCATGGGCCTGATCGCCAACTACCCGATCGCCCTTGCGCCGGGCATGGGCTTGAACGCCTTCTTCACTTACACCGTTGTGCTGCACATGGGCCACACCTGGCAAGTGGCGCTGGGTGCGGTGTTCATCTCGGCGGTGTGTTTCTTCCTGTTGTCGATCTTCCGCATCCGCGAGTGGATCATCAACAGCATCCCGCTGCCGCTACGCTCGGCGATTGCCGCCGGTATCGGCTTGTTCCTGGCGCTGATCGCTTTGCACAACGCCGGCATCGTGGTCAGCAACCCGGCCACCATGGTCGGCCTCGGCGACCTGAAACAGCCGGCGCCGATTCTTGCCACCCTCGGCTTTGCCCTGATCGTCGCCCTCGAAGCACTGAAAGTGCGCGGCGCAGTGCTGATCGGCATTCTGGCGGTGACCATCGTGTCCATTGCCATGGGCTTCACCCCGTTCGGCGGCGTGACCTCAATGCCACCGTCGCTGGCGCCGACCTTCATGCAACTGGACATCAAAGGCGCGCTCGACATCGGTCTGGTCAGCGTGATCTTCGCCTTCCTCTTCGTCGATCTGTTCGACAACTCCGGCACCCTGATCGGCGTCGCCAAGCGCGCCGGCCTGATGGGCAAGGACGGCCACATGCCGAAAATGGGCCGTGCGCTGATCGCCGACAGCACCGCCGCCATGGCCGGTTCGCTGCTGGGCACCTCGACCACCACCAGTTACATCGAGTCGGCGGCGGGCGTGAGTGCCGGCGGCCGTACCGGTTTGACCGCCATTGTCGTGGCAATGCTGTTCCTGCTGGCGCTGTTCTTCTCGCCATTGGCAGCCAGCGTTCCGGCTTTCGCCACGGCGCCGGCGCTGCTGTTCGTCGCCGTGTTGATGACGTCGGGTCTGGCAGAAATAGACTGGGAAGACATCACCGTCGCCGCGCCGGTCGTTGTGACCGCGCTGGCCATGCCGTTCACTTATTCGATCGCCAACGGTATCGCCTTCGGCTTCATCGCCTGGACCGTGATCAAACTGCTCGCCGGGCGCGCCCGTGAGCTGAACCCGGCGCTGGTGATTCTGTCGATTCTGTTCGTGATCAAGCTGGGTTGGTTCAACGCATGACATTCGATTCTCAAGCCTACGCCGAACAACTCGCCGCCAAGGTCACGCGCCTGCATGACTTGCTGGCACCGTTCGCCGCACCCGAGCCGACCGTGTTCGACTCGCCGTTGCAGAACTTTCGTCTGCGGGCCGAGTTCCGCCTGTGGCGCGAAGGCGGCGAGCGTCACTATGCGATGTTCTCTCAGGACGATAAGCGCACACCGATCCTGATCGAGCAATTCCCGATCGCCAGCCTGCGTATCAACCAGTTGATGCCGCAACTGAAGGCGGCGTGGCAGGCCAGTTCAGCGCTGAGCCACAAGCTGTTCCAGGTGGAGTTTCTGACCACGCTGGCCGGCGATGCGATGATCACGCTGTGCTATCACCGTCCGCTGGACGAGCACTGGCACACCGCGGCGAAGCAACTGGCCGCGGACCTTGGCGTCAGCATCATCGGACGCTCCAAGGGCAAGCGCGAAGTGATTGGCCAGGATTATGTGGTCGAGCGGCTCGAGGTCGGCGGGCGCACCTTCAGTTATCGTCAACCGGAAGGCGCATTCACCCAGCCCAACGGCACGGTGAACCAGAAGATGCTGAACTGGGCGTACGAAGCCTTGGGCGATCGCACTGACGATCTGCTGGAGCTGTACTGCGGCAACGGCAACTTCACCCTGCCACTCGCCACCCGTGTACGCAAAGTGCTGGCCACCGAAATCAGCAAGACCTCGGTCAATGCCGCCTTGAGCAACCTCAGCGAAAACGCTGTGGATAACGTCACCCTGGTGCGCTTGTCCGCCGAAGAACTGACCGAAGCGCTCAACGAAGTGCGCCCGTTCCGGCGCCTGCACGGCATCGATCTGAAGAGCTACGAATTCGGCAGCGTCTTCGTCGACCCGCCGCGCGCCGGCATGGACCCGGACACCTGCGAGCTGACCCGCCGCTTCGACAACATCCTGTACATTTCCTGCAACCCGGAAACCCTGGCGGCAAACATCGCCCAGTTGCACGACACCCACCACATCACCCGCTGCGCGCTGTTCGACCAGTTCCCGTGGACCCACCACATGGAATCGGGTGTGTTGCTCACCCGGCGTTGATTGCGGCACCGGATACGAAGAAGCCGTCGTGACTGACGGCTTTTTTGTGGCTGCGATCTTTTGATCTGTGCGATCACCGAACAAAAAACATTCCAGCCTAAGTAGTTCAATTGACCGATGTAACCATCTAGTACATTTTATCTCCACAGGCTGAAACCCCTCGGCCCAAGCCAAAAACAATAAGTGGAGTTCTCCCCATGCGCCCTATCGTTCTGGTGCTTAACGGCCCGAACCTGAACCTGCTCGGCACTCGCGAGCCGGCGACTTACGGTCACGAAACCCTGGCCGACATTTCTGCGCTGTGCGGTCGCGCCGCTGAAGAATTTGGCCTGAGCGTGGAGTTTCGCCAGACCAATCACGAAGGCGAGTTGCTTGACTGGATTCACGCCGCTCGTGGCCGTTGCGCCGGGATCGTGATCAACCCGGCCGCGTGGACACACACCTCGGTGGCAATTCGCGATGCGTTGGTGGCCAGCGAGTTGCCGGTCATTGAAGTGCATTTGTCCAACGTTCATGCCCGTGAGCCGTTTCGCCATCAGTCGTTCGTCTCGGCGATTGCCACGGCGGTGATGTGCGGGTTCGGCAGCCACGGCTATCGACTGGCGCTGGAACACTTCAGCCAGCGGCTCAAGGGGTAAGCGCATGTCCGGATGCAACGCGATACTCGCCGGGCTGATCGGCGCCGGCATTCAGGCCTCGCGAACGCCTGCGCTGCATGAGCGCGAAGGCGATGCTCAAGGTCTGCGTTATCTGTACCGGTTGATCGATCTGGATCAACTGCACCTCGACAGCAGCGCCCTGCCCGACCTGCTGCTGGCGGCCGAGCGGATGAATTACACCGGACTGAATATCACCTTCCCGTGCAAACAGGCGATCATCCCGCTGCTCGATGAACTGTCGCCGGAAGCCCGCGGTATCGGGGCGGTAAACACCGTGGTGCTGAAGGACGGCAAGCGTGTCGGCCACAACACTGACTGCCTCGGTTTCGCTGAAGGTTTGCGCCGGGGTTTGACGGACGTCGCCCGTGAACGCGTAGTCCAGATGGGCGCTGGTGGCGCTGGCGCGGCGGTGGCTCACGCGCTGTTGAGCGAAGGCGTACGGCAACTGACTATTTTTGATATCGACCGCGAGCGTGCGGAAAGCCTGGCGAACAATCTCAACCAGCATTTTGGTGTGGGGCGCGCGCAGGCCGGTGGGGATTTGCCCGGCGCGCTGGCGCGGGCCGATGGCCTGGTCAACACCACGCCGATGGGCATGGCCAAGCTGCCGGGCTCACCAGTGCCGGCCGAGTTGCTGCGCAAGGAATTGTGGGTCGCGGAGATTGTGTATTTCCCGCTGGAAACCGAGCTGTTGAGTAACGCCCGCGCCCTGGGCTGCCGAACCCTGGACGGCGGCAACATGGCGGTATTTCAGGCAGTGAAGGCGTTCGAATTGTTCAGCGGCGTGGTGCCGGATGCGCAGCGGATGCTGGCGCACTTTCAAAGCATGAGTGGCTGAACCCTGCCGCCACCCTGTAGGAGTGAGCCTGCTCGCGATAGCATTCCGTCAGCCGATACATATTTTTCTGACACACCCTATCGCGAGCAGGCTCACTCCTACACGGGGATGGCATCAGGCCTGCAGGTAGCGCAACACCGATTCGCAGATCATTTCGCGGTGGCGCTGTTTGATGGCATCGTCCGGCAGATCGATCTGAAAAATCTCACCCAGCGTATGGCGGTTCGACACGCGATAAAAGCAGAACGAGCTGATCAGCAGATGCACGTCCAGCGCATCGATTCCACGGCGGAACACGCCCTCGTCAGCACCTCGCTTCAAGATCGTGCCAAGGGTATCGAGAATCGTATTGTTCAGCGCCTTGATCGCATCGGAACGCTTCACGTATTCGGCGTTGTGGATGTTTTCGATGCTGACGATGCGCACGAAATCGACGTTGCGATCGTGGTGATCAAAGGTGAACTCCACCAGGCGCCGAATCGCCAGCTCCGGTGGCAGCTCGTCCAGGTGCAGGCGGTTTTCCGTGCTGCGGATATCGCCGTAGAGTTTTTCCAGCACCTCGACGTACAACTGCTCCTTGCTGCCGAAGTAGTAATAGATCATGCGCTTGGAGGTGTGGATGCGCTCGGCAATCGCGTCAACGCGGGCGCCGGACAAACCTTGCTGGACGAACTCGACGATCGCCTCCTGCAGGATGTTCTCGCGGGTCTTTTCCGGGTTGTTCTTGCGACTCTTGCGCGGCTCGGCGCTGGACTCGACAGCAGCAGCGGATAGTTCTGAATTCGTTGTCATTGCGGGCTCACGGCCATCACTGCACAGGCTGGCGATTATGGGCCGCGCGGCACACCGAAGGAAGCCACGCAACCGCTGTTTGGTCCCGCGCTTACGAATTTCCTACAACTTCGCCTGACGCACCGCACCACTGCGTGATTTGGCCATCGCCGCCAGACGCACCGCGACGTTCGCCGCGCCATATCCGGCATAACCGTTTTTACGCTGAATGATCTCAAAGAAGAAACGCCCTTCGAACGGCTCGGTGTAGACGTGAAACAACTCGCCGCCCTGGGCGTCACGGTCGTAGAGCACGTTGTAATAGGCCAGCTCGCTGAGGAATTCATCGTCGAAATCGAAGCGCGCGGCAAGGTCGTCATAGTAATTGAGCGGGATATCCAGCAGCGGCACGCCCGCCTCTTTCGCCCGACTGACTTCGGCGAAGATGTCGTCGCAATCAAAGGCGATGTGATGCACCCCCGAGCCGCGATAGCTCGACAGCGCGTGGGAGATCGCGGTATTGCGGTTCTCGGAAATATTCAATGGCAAGCGAATCGAACTGTCACGACTGCGCAGTGCGCGGCTCTTCACCAGACCATAGGGGTCGGGCAACACCACCTCGTCGTCAGCCTCGAAATCCAGCAGGCTTTTATAAAACAGCACCCAACTGTCGAGGCTGTCCGCCGGCAGGGCCATGGCCATGTGATCGATGCGCTTGAGGCCGCCGCGGGCCACTGCGTCTGGCAGCAGGTTGAAGTCGGTGCCGTAGACATCGGCGTCTTCATCGACCAGATAAATCAAACTGCCGTCCGGCGCACGCACCGCCGCCAGCTCCAGTTCATTGGGGCCGACCAGTCCGCGGTAGGGCTGGCCCTTATACGCGACGGCGCGGGCCAGTGCGCTGGCGCTGTCCTTGACCCTGATCGCCGTGGCGCACAACGACGGGCCGTGGGCTTCGAAAAAACTGTGGCCGAACGAATAAGGCTCGGCGTTGAGAATCAGGTTGATATCGCCCTGGCGCAGCAGGCTCACACTCTTGGAACGATGCTGCCCGGCCGTAACGAAACCGAGGCGTTGCAGCCAAAGACTGAGTTTTGCGCCCAGCGCCTCGTCGACGGCGAATTCGAGAAACTCGATGCCGTTGTATTCACTGGCCTTGGGTGTTTCGAAAAGGATCTCGCGATTAACCACCGGCGTGGCTTCCTGCTCCAGCCGCTGGCGGGTTTTCTCTTCCAGGTACAGCAGCGATCGCAAACCGTCGGCAGCATTGGCCCGCGGCGGAGCAGCCCGGAAGCCATCGTTGAAGATCTCCAGAGACAGCGGCCCGGTGTAGCCACTCTGGATGATCGGCGCGAGGAATCCCGCCAGATCGAATTCGCCCTGCCCCGGGAAGCAGCGGAAATGTCGGCTCCACTCCAGCACATCCATTTGCAGAATCGGCGCGTCGGCCATTTGCACGAAGAAGATCTTGTCGCCGGGAATCTCGGCGATCGCGCCTGGATCGCCCTTGAGCGACAAGGTGTGGAAGCTGTCGAGCAGCACACCCAGGCTCGGGTGATCGGCCTGACGCACAATGTCCCAGACCTGTTGATAAGTGTTGACGTGACGGCCCCAGGCCAGCGCTTCGTAACCGATGCGCAAGCCACGGGCACCGGCGCGCTCGGCCAGCAGGCGCAGATCGTCCACCAGAATTTGCTGATCGCCGATGCTGTCTGCCGCTGCGTTGCTGCATACCAGCACCAGGTCGGTGCCGAGTTCCTGCATCAGATCGAACTTGCGCTCGGCGCGCTCCAGATTGCGCGCCAACCGGTCACGGCGGCAGCCTTCAAAGTCGCGGAACGGCTGAAACAGCGTGATGGCGATGCCAAGATCGGCGCACATCTGTTTAATTTCACGGGGGCTGCCGTCGTAGTACAGAAGGTCGTTTTCGAAAATCTCCACCCCGTCGAACCCGGCGGCGGCGATGGCTTCGAGTTTTTCCGGCAGGGTGCCGCTCAAGGAAACGGTGGCAATGGAACGCTGCATCTTTCAACTCCCGGACTGCGCCGCTTTTACATAAGAGCTGCCGAAGGCTGCGATCTGTTGATCCTCAAAAGCGAAGATCGCAGCCTTCGGCAACGCCTACATCGAGTAGGTTTTTATCGTGAGGAAATTATTGGCTGCATCCCTGCGCGCAGCAATTTAAAGTGTACTACCCGGTTAGTTTTGCGTGCGATTATCGAACACAATGGCGGTTTGGCGAATTGACGATTTTTCGTCCACTGCCCAACATCGACCGCACATTGAGTCCGGATCTGAACCACCGGTCGCAGCGTGCAAAAGAAAAAGCACACCAAATAAAAAATCCAAAAACGGGTGGAACACATGATTCCTTCACAGACTTCCCGCGTGGCTCCGGCCATGAGCACTGCCACGGGTGGCATCGGCGACAAGATCCGCGGCGCCATGGCGGTCGGCAAGACCCGCTGGGGCATGCTGGCGCTGGTGTTTTTTGCCACCACTCTGAACTACATCGACCGCGCCGCCCTCGGCGTCATGCAGCCAATCCTCGCCAAGGAAATGAGCTGGACGGCGATGGATTACGCCAACATCAACTTCTGGTTTCAGGTCGGCTACGCGATCGGTTTCGTCCTGCAAGGGCGGTTGATCGACCGGGTCGGCGTCAAGCGCGTGTTCTTCTGCGCCGTGCTGCTCTGGAGCCTGGCTACCGGCGCTCATGGCTTGGCGACTTCGGCAGTCGGCTTCATGGTCTGCCGCTTTATCCTCGGCCTGACCGAAGCGGCCAACTACCCGGCCTGCGTGAAAACCACACGCCTGTGGTTCCCGGCCGGCGAACGCGCGGTAGCTACCGGCATCTTCAACGCCGGCACCAACGTCGGTGCGATGTTCACGCCGATGCTGTTGCCGCTGGTGCTTCATGTGTGGGGCTGGCAGGCAGCATTTCTGTGCATGGCGGCACTGGGTGGGATCTGGCTGCTGTTCTGGGGCTTGAAGTACTTCAACCCGGAAGATCACCCGAGCGTGAAACAGTCGGAACTTGATTACATCCAGCAGGAAGTCGAACCGGAACAGGCCCGCGTGCCGTTTTCAAGAATCCTGCGTATGCGCGGCACCTGGGCCTTCGCCATTGCCTATTCGCTGACCGCCCCGGTGTTCTGGTTTTACCTGTACTGGCTGCCACCGTTTCTCAATCAGCAATACAACCTGGGGATCAATGTCACGCAGATGGGCATTCCGCTGATCATCATCTACGTCACCGCCGACTTCGGCAGTGTCGGTGGCGGCATCCTGTCCTCGTTCCTGATCGGTCGCGGAATGAACTCGATCAAGGCGCGACTGCTGTCGATGTTCCTGTTCGCCTGCTGCATCATCGGCGTGGTCATGGCGGCCGGCTCGGCCAACCTGTGGGTGGCCGTGGCGGCGATTTCCCTGGCGATCGGCGCGCACCAGGCCTGGACCGCGAACATCTGGAGCCTGGTGATGGATTACACGCCCAAGCACATGATGAGCACGGTGTTCGGTTTTGGCGGGATGTGCGCGGCCATCGGCGGGATGTTCATGACCCAGATCGTCGGCCACATCCTCACTGTCACCCACAACAACTACACGGTGCTGTTCACGCTGATTCCGGCGATGTATTTCCTCGCGCTGACGTGGATGTACTTCATGGCACCGCGCAAGATTCCGACCGCTACCGAATAACCTGCCAAACCCGTCCCCTGTAGGAGTGAGCCTGCTCGCGATAGCGGTCTTTCAATCGACACTTATGTTGACTGAGACACCGTCATCGCGAGCAGGCTCACTCCTACAGGGAGTTTTGCGTTTCTTCAGCGCCGACTCTGCTGCCACGCCGCCGCCAGGCCGCTGCAGCAGATCACCACGATGCCGATCACGGTCAACCCGCTCGGCGTGTGATCGAACAACAACCAGCCCAACAATCCCGCAAACACGATCTGGCAATAACCGAACGGCGCCAGCAAGGCCGGTGCGGCGTGACGGAAGGCCTGGGTCAGAAACAAATGCGCAGTCATTCCGCAACTGCCCAGCGCCAGCATTAGCGCGGCATGGGGCAACGTCGGCACTTGCCAGAAGAACGGCACCAGCGCGCTCATCACCAGGGTATTGCACAGACCTGCAAAAAAATTGCTGGTGGTCGGGCTGTCCACTTCGGCGAGCTTGCGGGTCAGCAATTGATAGAAGCAGAAAAACAGTGCCGAACAGAACGGCAGCAACACCGCCGGGGTGAACAGTTCACCGCCGGGATGGACGATGATCAGCACGCCGATGAAGCCGCAAATCACCGCGATCCACTGCCCGCGCGTCACCCGCTCCTTGAGCAGCGGCACCGACAGCGCCGTCACCAGTACCGGCGCGAGAAAGTTGACCGCCGTGGCTTCGGCCAGCGGGATGTACAGCAGCGCCGTGGTGAAGAACAGGCTGGTGCCGAGCAGGCACAGTGCCCGAACCAACTGCCACAACGGTTTTTTGGTGCGCAGGACGCGCAGCCCGGACCGCGGCAGAAAAATCCCCGCCATCAGCAAGGTGTGCACCACATAGCGCGCCCACACCACCATGACGATCGGATAGAACCCGGACAGGTATTTCGACAGCGCGTCGTGGCTGGAAAACAGAAAGGTCGCCACGACAATCAGCAAAATCCCCTTAAAGGGCTGGTTGACACCGGAGAGCGGAGTGCTGACGGTCATGGGCAATCTCTAGGAAAAAATACGCTGGCGAACAGGGTCGCGCTGGCTGCAATCGATTTGGCAAGCATAGTCGGCAGAGCTTTCAACAACCGCACAGGTCGCACTCTTCTTCGCCGGGAAACTGCCGTTAGTCAGAAGTCTGAAGCAAGACTCCCGCCACTTCGGCGCGCCTGCAACATCACTGACTGCTGTCGAAACGGCGGGTTCACGAAAACGCCTGCAGAAATTCACCCTGGGATTGAATTCGCGGCCCGGTCGACCGTCAATAACAAGCCCGCCCGACGAGGGCGCGTGTGAATGGACGGACGACCGGACTGGCGCCACACTCACACACCAGCAACACTCATCACCACCTGCCACTTCACCCGCACCAAAAGAGGATTCCCACATGCTATGGAAAAAAGGCCGACGCAGTGACAACGTCGTCGACGCGCGGGGTGGTGACGCAGGCGGTGGCGGCGGCATGCGCTTCGGTGGCGGCAAAGGCCTTAGCCTGACTGCGATCGTGTTGATCGTCGGCATCGGCTGGCTCACCGGCCAGGACCCGATGCAGATCCTCGGCCAGCTCACCGGGCAGATGGAGCAACCGGCGCCCACTTCGCAAACCCGTCAGGCGCCACCGGCCAACGACGAACAGGCCGAATTCGTCCGCTCGGTCCTCGGCGACACCGAAGACACCTGGGGCCCGATCTTTCAGCAGGCCGGGCGCCAATACAAAGACCCGACGCTGGTGCTGTTCAGCAACCGGGTGAATTCGGCGTGTGGCATGGCCACGTCGGCCACCGGCCCGTTCTATTGCCCGGCCGACCAGAAGGTGTATCTGGACATGGCCTTCTTCGAGGAAATGTCGCAACGTTTCAAGGCCGCCGGAGATTTCGCCCAGGCCTACGTGATCGCGCATGAAGTCGGTCACCACGTGCAGACGCTGCTTGGCGTCTCGGCGAAAATCCAGGCTGCGCGCCAGCAAGGGCGGCAGATGGAAGGCGACGGCGGCTTGCTGGTCCGTCAGGAATTACAGGCCGACTGCCTCGCTGGCGTCTGGGCCTACAACGCACAGAAGCGCCTGAACTGGCTGGAACCCGGCGACATCGAAGAAGCCTTGAACGCCGCCAACGCCATCGGCGATGATCGTTTGCAACAACAGGGTCAGGGCCGCGTGGTACCGGACTCGTTCACCCACGGGACGTCGGCGCAAAGGGTGCGCTGGTTCAAAACCGGATTCGCACAAGGCCAGGTAAGCCAGTGCGACACCTTCGCGGCGAAAACCCTGTAAATGCATAAATGGCTTCTGGCTCTACTGATCCTCGGCAGCACGGCGCAGGCCGCCGGGGTCGACGCAATCAGCCCCGGGCGCTTGCAGTTCAAGGCCGGCGAAATGGCCGTCGGCATCGGACCGGCGCCGGAAAAAATCGAGCGCGTGGTGATCGTCATTCACGGTCGGCTGCGCAATGCCGAGACCTACCGCAAAAGCGCGGAAAGTGCCGTCGAACTGGCGGGACAGACATCGCACACACTGGTGATTGCCCCGCAGTTTCTCAACGAAAGCGATGTGCCGCTGTATTCGCTGCCGGCAACGCTGCTGCGCTGGAAAGGCAACGAATGGATGGCGGGCGGCTTGTCCACAGGGCCGAATCCGTTGAGTTCGTTTGCGGCGCTGGATGAAATCGTCGCACGGGTCAGCGATCGCAAGCAGTTTGCCGACGTGAAGCAGATCGTGATTTTCGGCCACTCCGGCGGCGCTCAGGTGGTGCAGCGTTACGCCCTGCTCGCCAAGGACCAGCCGGCGCTCAAGGCCAACGGTATTCGCATGCGCTACGTGGTCGCCAATCCTTCATCGTATGCGTACTTCAACGAACAGCGGCCGGTGGCGTTCGATCACGCGCAGTGCCCGGGCTTCAATCGCTGGAAGTATGGCCTGACCGACATGCCGGTATACGCCGGCGGGCAAACCCCGTTGCAGGTGGAAAGCGCTTACGTCAAACGTGAAGTGATTTATCTGCTGGGGCAGCAGGATGTCGATCCCGAACATCCGGCGCTGGACAAAAGCTGTGAAGCCGAGGCGCAAGGCGCTTACCGGTTGATGCGCGGGAAGCTGTATTTCGGTTATTTGCTGCGCCGCCATCCCGAGGGGATCAATCAGCGGCTGATTGAAGTGCCCGGAGTGGGGCATGACGGGGATGGGATGTTGACATCGCCTGAGGGGCAGAAGGCGTTGTTTGATCAGTAGGATTTGTGTTGCCTGAACCGGCCCCTTCGCGAGCAAGCCCGCTCCCACATGGGTGCTGTGCCTTGCACAAAATATCTGGGCACTGGAGATCCAATGTGGGAGCGGGCTTGCTCGCGAAAGGGCCAGCTCCAGCAACGAAGATCTCAGGCAAACAGCATCCGCCGCAACTCGCCACAATTCCTTGCATGCCAATCGGTCAATTCCGGCCACGGGTTATCCGGCAAGTTAACCAACACCGTCCGCGCCCCCGCCGCTCGCCCGCAATCAAGATCAAAACGGTAATCGCCCACCATCACCATCTCGCTGGCCGGAACATTCCAGGCTGCTGCCAGTTTCAGCAAACCACCGGGGTGCGGTTTCGGCGGCGCTTCATCGCGCCCCAGCACATCTTCCACGTCAAAGCAGTCCGCCAGACCGATCGCCTGCAGCGTCACATGCGCCAGCTCCCGCGCATTGCGCGTGAGAATGCCGAGGCGATAACCACGCGCATGCAGATCACGCACCAGCTCCACCGCGCCGCTGGCCGGGGTCGAACCCAAGGCCAGATCGCGCTCGTGTTCCAATAGCCAGGCGTGTTTGGCCGCGGCCTCATCCGCCGGCAATGCGGCGAGATGAGTCAGGATGTCGTCTTCGGCTGGAATCGCCAACGCCACGCGGATCGCCGCAAAATCGTGCACCGCGACCGTCAGCGTGCCGTCCATGTCGAACACCCAGTGGCGCACATCGGCCAGGCTCATGCCCAATCCTTGCGATGGCGGATCAAGCCTTCCTGCGTGACCGAGGCAACCAGTTGTCCGGCGCGGTTGTACACGCTGCCCCGGGAAAAACCACGGGAATTGCCGGCCCACGGACTGTCCATCGCATACAGCAGCCAATCATCGGCGCGCAGATCATTGTGGAACCACAGCGCGTGGTCGAGGCTGGCGACCTGCATGTCTTTCTGCCAGACCGACTTGCCGTGGGGCAGCATCGAAGTGGTCAGCAGGCCGAAGTCCGAAGCGTACGCCAGCAGGTATTTGTGCAGCGCCGGAATATCTGCCAAGGCACCGTCAGCGCGGAACCAGACAAATTTCACCGGATCGGCCGGTTGCGGGTTGTACGGATCTTTTTCGGTGACCGGGCGCACTTCGATCGGCTTCGGGCACAACAGCTTTTCGCGCATGTGCTCGGGAATCAGGTGCGCCCGCTGCTGGGTCAGCTCCAGCTCCGAGGGCAGGTTTTCCGGACCGACCACCACCGGCATCTGGCTCTGGTGTTCGAAACCGGCTTCGTCGTACTGAAACGACGCACTGCAGGTGAAAATCGGCTGGCCCTTCTGGATCGCCGTGACCCGACGGGTGCTGAAACTGCCGCCATCGCGCACGCGATCAACCGAATACACCACCGGCAACTTGGCGTCGCCCGGACGCAGAAAATAACCGTGCATCGAATGCACGTGACGCGCTTCTTCAACCGTCTGACTGGCCGCCGACAGCGACTGGCCCAGCACCTGGCCACCGAACAACTGACGGAAACCCAGGTCCTGGCTACGGCCGCGAAACAGGTTTTCTTCGATCGGCTCCAGGGTCAGCAAATCGACCAGATCTTCCAGCACTTGGCTCATTCAGACTCTCCTCACACACAGCAATGCCGCGCAGTCTTGGCTGCGGCGGCCGATTCAGGTTATGGCCCGAGCCATTGATATGGCCGCCATTGTAAACGTCCGTGTCGGCTTATCCATGCAAGGTTTGCAGCCATTGTTCGCGGGTGATGCGGTACAGGATATGTCTGCGCAGCGGGTGATCGACAGCGAGTTTCGGATGATCGAAATCATCCTGCGGGTCGTGATGCATGCCGATCGCCTGCATGACTTTTTCCGATTGCGCATTGTTCTTGGCAGTGAAGGAAACGATTTCCTTCAGCGCCAACCGATCAAAGCCGCATCGCAGAGCCGTCCACGCCGCTTCACTGGCGTACCCCAGCCCCCAATGTTCTCTGGCCAGACGCCAGCCGATCTCCACGGCCGGGGTGAACGGCGCGTCAAAACCGACCACACCGAGCCCGGTGAATCCGATGAATTCGCCGGTGTCCTTGCGCTCCAGCGCCCACAGGCCAAAGCCGTGCTCGGCAAAATGCCCGCGGACCCGGCCGATCAGCTCGGCGCTTTGCAGTCGGCTCAACGGCGCCGGAAAATAGCGCATCACTTGCGGATCGGCGCACATCGCCGCAAATGCCGGCAAATCCTCGTCCTGCCACTGACGCATCAGCAAACGTGCGCTTTGCAGTTCCAGTATCGGCTCCATCGTGCCCCTCCATTTCCATGCCGCCAGTCTACATCGCTGGTAGGATCCTTCATTCTTTCCTACGTCCTGCACGAAATAAGTCATGCCGCTGCCGCTGATCTACCACGAAGACTACAGCCCCGAGTTCCCGGCGGATCACCGCTTCCCCATGGACAAGTTTCGTCTGTTGCGCGATCACTTGATCGACAGCGGCCTGACCCGCGATGCCGACCTGCTGCGCCCGCGAGTCTGCCCCAACGACATCCTCGCCCTCGCGCATGACCGCCGCTATATCGAACGCTACATGAGCGGCGAGTTGTCCCGCGAAGACCAACGGCGTCTCGGCTTGCCATGGAACGAGGCTCTGGCGCGGCGCACGGTGCGGGCGGTCGGCGGTTCGATTCTGGCGGCGGAAAAAGCCCTGGAACATGGCCTGGCCTGCCATCTGGCGGGCGGTACTCACCACGCCCACTACGATTATCCGGCCGGCTTCTGCATCTTCAATGACCTGGCGATCATCAGCCATTACCTGCTGCAAAGCGGTCGGGTGAATCGCGTGCTGATCTTCGATTGCGACGTGCATCAGGGCGACGGCACCGCGCGGATTCTTCATGACACCCCAGAGGCGATTACCGTTTCCCTGCATTGCGAAAAGAATTTTCCTGCGCGCAAAGCCGAAAGTGACTGGGACATTCCACTGCCCAAAGGCATGGGCGATGCCGACTATCTGAAGGTCGTGGACGACACGCTCAATTACCTGTTGCCGTTGTATCAACCGGATCTGGTGCTGTACGACGCCGGCGTCGATGTGCACAAGGACGACGCCCTCGGTTATCTGCAATTGACCGACGCGGGCGTCGCCGCCCGCGATGAAAGCGTGATGCGCCATTGCCTGGGTCGCGACATTCCGGTGATGGGCGTGATCGGCGGCGGCTACAGCAAGGACCGCCACGCCCTCGCCCGCCGCCACGGCATCCTTCATCACAGCGCACAGCGCGTATGGGATTCACACGGCTGTCATTGAAACGTGCTGCGTTACCCACAATCGCTGTGGAACTGCCTGTGGATAACCTGAGTGAAAGGCACTGCGGGCCTTGGTGGCTGTGGCTTTCAGAAGACTGGTTAATAATTGGCCACTGCGCAGTCCCTGTAGGAGTGAGCCTGCTCGCGATTGCGGTTGATCAGCCAGCATCAATGTTGAATGTGATTCCGCTATCGCGAGCAGGCTCACTCCTACAGGGGTTTTGCGCTGTTAGAATGCGCGCCTGTCCCGCCATACCGCAGCGCACGCCCATGACCCAGAACTCCGTCCCCATCAATGCTCACGTCGCCATCATCGGCGGTGGCCCTGCCGGCCTGATGGCCGCTGAAGTGCTGAGCCAGGCCGGCGTGCGCGTCGATCTCTACGACGGCATGCCCTCGGTCGGGCGCAAATTCCTGCTGGCCGGGGTCGGCGGCATGAACATCACTCACTCCGAAGCCTACCCGGCGTTTCTCTCGCGCTACGCCGACCGTGCGCCGCAGATCGCCCCGCTATTACGGGCGTTTGATGCCGATGCGCTGTGTCGATGGATTCACGAACTGGGTATCGAAACCTTCATCGGCAGCTCCGGCCGCGTATTCCCCACCGACATGAAAGCCGCCCCGCTGTTGCGCGCCTGGCTCAAGCGCCTGCGCGACAGCGGCGTGGTGATCCACACCCGCCATCGCTGGCTCGGCTGGGATGGGCAAGGCGCGCTGCGCGTCGACACGCCACAAGGCGAAATAGCCGTCGAACCCGATGCCACCCTGCTCGCCCTCGGCGGCGGCAGTTGGTCGCGCCTGGGTTCGGATGGCGCATGGATGCTGGCGCTGGAGCAACGCGGTGTGGACCTGGCGCCATTGCAACCGAGCAATTGCGGCTTCGAGGTCCAGGCCTGGAGCGAGCTGATGGTGAATAAATTCGCCGGCGCGCCGCTGAAAAACATCGCCATTGGATTGAACGACGATGTGCCGCGCTTGGGCGAATGCGTCATTACCGCGACCGGGCTGGAAGGCAGTCTGATCTACGCACTGTCGGCGCCGATTCGTGAGGCGATCAATCGCGAGGGAGCTGCGGTTATCCACATCGATCTGCTGCCCGGCCGGCCTGTGGATAAGTTGCAGGCAGCGCTGGGCAAGCCACGCGGTTCACGCTCGATGGCCAAGCATCTGCACAGTCAGGTAGGAATTGATGGGGTGAAAGCGGCGTTGTTGCGTGAATTGACCGATGCCCAGACCTTCGCCGATCCGGCGCTCTTGGCGCGAGCAATCAAGGCGTTGCCGGTGACCTTGGTGAAAACCCGTCCGCTGGATGAGGCGATCAGCAGTGCCGGTGGCGTTAAGTTCGAGGCGATGGATGAGCGCTTGATGCTCAAGGCGATGCCGGGGGTGTTTTGCGCAGGCGAGATGCTTGACTGGGAAGCGCCGACAGGCGGCTATTTGTTGACCGGGTGTTTTGCCAGTGGGCGGGCTGCCGGTTTTGCAATGCTGGAATGGTTGCAGCGTAAGGGCTGAAGACCGTGCGTTACCAGATCGCGAGCAGGCTCACTCCTACAGGGAACGCATAGGACCTTGTAGGAGTGAGCCTGCTCGCGATAGCAATCTGACAGGCGCAGCGATGTTTAAGGCTTGCGCTTGCGTGGGCCAGTGTTGAACACCGGCACCTTGCGCACAGGCTTGATCGCCGGTTCTGGCGCTTGCGTGTCGCCGCTGTCGACCCATTTGCCCAGGTTGCGCTTACCGCCGCCACCGCCCGACGCTTTCGGCTTCTTCGGTTTCTTTGGCTTTTTGATCACCTGACCGCTGGCATCGGTGTCCGGCACGCGGTGTTCAGGCTCGAAGTCCGGTTCGTTCTGGCGTTTCAAGGTCTGGCGAGTCAGCATTTCAATCGCCGACAGCATGTTCACTTCATCGGCGCACACCAGCGAGATCGCCTCGCCCGTAGCGCCCGCACGGCCAGTACGACCGATGCGGTGAATGTAGTCCTCGGCCACGATTGGCAGGTCGAAGTTGACCACCAGCGGCAGGTCTTCGATGTCCAGACCACGGGCGGCGACGTCGGTCGCCACCAGAATCTGCACTTCGCTGAGTTTGAAACGGTCCAGCGCGCGCTGGCGGGTCGCCTGTGGTTTGTCGCCATGGATACCGTCAGCGTTCACGCCCAGGCCCTGGAGTTTTTCCACCAGTGCATCGACGCCATTACGGGTCTTGGCGAACACCAGCACCTGCTTCCACTTGTTCTTGCGCATCAGGTGCACGAACAGTTCGGCCTTGCGCTTCTTGTCCACCGTCACAATCCACTGTTTGACTGTGTTGGCGGCAACGTTGCGCGGGCTGACTTCGACGCTCAGCGGATCGTTGAGCATCTGCCCGGCGAGCAGGCGGATGTCATCGGAGAAGGTTGCGGAGAACAACAGGGTCTGGCGCTTTTTCGGCAGCATGCGGTAAATATTCGCCAGTTCTTCGGAGAAGCCCAGGTCGAGCATGCGATCGGCTTCATCCAGCACCAGCGTTTGCAACTGATCGAGTTTCAGCGCGTTCTGGCGGAACAGGTCGATCAAGCGACCGGGCGTGGCGACAAGCACATCGACGCCGCCGCGCAGCTTCATCATCTGCGGGTTGATGCTGACACCGCCGTACACCGCATAAGTGCGCAGCGGCAGGTTTTCGGCGTACTGGCGCACAGACTCATGAACCTGCTCGGCCAGCTCGCGGGTCGGCACCAGAATCAGCGCACGCGCCGAGTTGGCGCTGACTTTCGGCCCTTCCATGGCCAGCAACTGCAGAAGCGGCAAAGCGAAACCGGCGGTCTTGCCAGTGCCGGTCTGGGCCGCGGCCATCAGGTCACGACCGGCCAGCACCGCCGGAATGGCTTGCGCCTGCACCGGCGTCGGGGTCTGGTAGCCGAGCGTCTCGAGGGAGCGCAGCAAGGGTTCGATCAGGCCAAGGGAGGCGAAAGTCATGGGAGTACCGTAGGAAAAAATGACGCGAGGATGCAATGCCGCGCAGTTTACCCTAATTCGTACGCGCTTCCGTCGGAACGGCTTTCTCCTCTACCGCCGGAGGCTGCGCCGGCCGCCGCCACTGCGGCAGGCTGATCAGCAGCACGGCGCTGATGATCACCAGCATTGCCAGCGCCTCCTCTATGCCAATCGTCTCGCCGACAAACACGATGCCCAGCAGCACCGCCACCGCCGGATTGACGTAGGCATAACTGGTCGCCGCCGCCGGACGCACGTGCTTGAGCAAATACATATAGGCATTGAAAGCGATGATCGAACCAAAAACGATCAGATACGCCAGCGCCAGCCAGCCTTCGAGCGGTGGCATGGCGTGCAACTGCTCGCCACTCACGACGCTGCCGATCAACAGCACCACGCCACCGACGAGCATTTCCACGGCACTGGCCATCGCCCCCGCCGGCAACGGCAGGTGCCGGCTCCACACGGAACCGAACGCCCAGCTCGCGGCAGCGAAAATCAGCAGCGTCGCCCCTAGCGGACTCGATTGCAGGTTGGACCCCATGTTGAGCATCGCGATGCCAATGATCCCCAGCACCACCCCGGCCCATTCCAGTCGCGTGTTCCGTGCGCCCCAAAAATAGCCGCACAGCAACGTGAACAGCGGCACCGTCGCCACGGCCAGCGCAGCGACGCCGGACGCCACGCCCGTATGCTCGGCGACACTGACCGCACCATTGCCAAAGCTGAGCAGCAGAATCCCGATGATCCCCGCCGCTTTCCACTGCGCCCAGGTCGGCGCCGGCGCACCGCGCCAGCGCAGAAAGCCGTACATCAGGCTGCCAGCGATGACGAAGCGCACCCCGGCCAGCAACAGCGGTGGCCAGTACTCCACGCCGATGCGGATCACCAGATAAGTCGATCCCCAAATCACATACAACGCAAAAAACGCGGCAATCAACGGCAGGGAAAAACGGCGCAAGGCAGGCATGGGCAACTCGACAGTCAGATTTCTGTGGACGGATTATTCTAGAAAGGCCGCCGCGCAAAAATAAGTTACAAAACCTGTTTATCTGGCCGGTACACTTTTGAAATCACGGAGATCAGCGGAATAAAGCGCGATTTCGAAAGTCTGGCATTTTCAAGAGGTGCGCCTTGGATAAATACGACCGCATGCTGCTCAGCGCCCTGTTGGAAAACGGTCGCGCGTCCTACGCCGATCTGGCGCGCAAAGTGAATCTCTCCGCCCCCGCCGTCGCCGAGCGCGTGGCCAAGCTTGAGGCGGGCGGGGTGATCACCGGGTATCAGGCGAAAATCGACCTGGCGAAAATCGGCCTGCCGATCCAGTGCGTTATCGAATTGCGCCTGAATCAGCATGGCAACCAGAAAACCTACGACGAACTGATCAAAATCCCGCAAATCACCGAATGCCACCGGGTCACGGGCGACCCGTGCGTGATCATGCAGGCGGCGGTGGGCTCGATGCCGGAACTCGAGGAGTTGATCAATCGGGTGGCGACGTTTGGTTTCAGCAAGACTTCGATCGTGCTGTCGAGCGCCGTCGAAAAGCGCGTGCCGCTCGGCCATATCGAAAGCAACGGCAAATCCCGAGACCAATGAGCTACCTGTGGGAGCGAGCCTGCTCGCGAAAGCGGTGTATCAGTCACAGTTACGTTGAATGACACTCCGCTTTCGCGAGCAGGCTCGCTCCCACAGGGGCCTTGTGTCGGGGTCTGGAATCAGCGATAGCGCTGCAAATGCTCGCCAACTTTCGCCGCAGGGACTTTCTGCAATTTGCACAGCAGATCGTGGTTGAGTTCACGCACGCCGTGCTTGCTGCGCAACTCATCGGCCAGATGCGCCATCAGATTGGCCGCCATCTCGGCATCAGCCATGGCCCGGTGAGCCTGGCCGGTGTGCGGCAGACGCGCGAAGGTGGTCAGCGTGCCGAGCTTGTGATTCGGCGCCGCCGGCATCAGCCGCCGCGCCAGCAACAGCGAGCAGGCAAAATTCTGCAGACGTGTGCGTTTGATCCGCCCCAGTTCGAAATCCCAGAACTTCTGGTCGAACGAAGCGTTGTGCGCCAGCAATGGCGTGCAGCCGACGAACTCGTTGACCTCTTCCATCACGCGCTCGGCGGGCGGCGCGGTGCGCAGCATGGCGTTGCTGATGCCGGTCAGTTGTTCGATGAACGCGGGGACGCGCACGCCGGCATTCATCAGGCTCTGGTAACGCTCGACGATGCGGCCGTTTTCCAGCATGACCACGGCGATTTCCGTAGCGCGGCAACTGCTGTTCGGCGACAGGCCGGTGGTTTCAAAGTCGATGACTGCAATGCGTTCCAAACCGGGTTCAACTCCGTTCAAATCAATTCTTGAGCAACAGTGCGCCTTCGATCGGCACATAACGGCTGGCGGCGCGAATCAGCGAGTTGGCCGTCAGGCCGGGCACGCCATAAGCGACCGCTTGCACGCCGTGTTTGTTGATGATGCGTTCGAGCAGCATGTCGAAGTCGCCATCACCGGACGCCAGGACGATTTCGTCGACGTGGTCGGCGGCGTCCATGATATCGAGCGTGATGCCCACGTCCCAGTCGCCTTTGGCCGAGCCGTCGCTGCGCTGGATGTAGGGCTTGAGCTTCACGGTGAAGCCGAGATTGCGCAGGATCTGCTGAAACTGCTGCTGCTTGCTGTCGCCCCGGTCGATCGCGTAGGCGTAGGCCTCGACGATCTGCCCGTCCTTGCTGATGTCCGCCCACAGTGCGGCGTAGTTAAAGTGGCAACCATAGGCCTGACGCACGGTGTAGTAGAGGTTCTGCACATCGGCGAACACTGCGATTTTTTTCACCGGAGTTCCTGGGCGCACGAGCGCACGAAGCGGGATCAGGCGATCGGGCCTGAAAAAGGCGCTCAGTATGCCAGCCAAGAGAAAGATTCAGCGAATAATCACCGGCTGGCGCCGAGGTGTCCCTGACAAACGGTGTTGTGGCGAGGGGATTTATCCCCGCTGGGCTGCGCAGCAGCCCCGCTTTTCCTAATTGGAGCGAGGACTGCTTCGCAGTCCAACGGGGCGGTGCGACGTTTCGCTAAATCCCCTCGCCACAGGTCGATGTCAGCCTTCAAAGGCTGTGTCAGACGAACGAGTCGTCATCATCGAAGAACGATGAATTGTCAGCGCTGTAATCGGCGTCGGTAAACCCGGCCTGATCGTTGCCGGAGAAGCCGTTGTCCGCCACACGCTGCTCATCGCCCCAGCCGTTATTGCTCTGGTCGGCCACCTGCGCCGGTTCTTCCTTGATCACCTCGACGATTTCCTCAGGCGCCTGGTTGTGATGGAACAGGCTGCTGATGCCCTGCGCCAGCATTACGCCGCCGGCCACGCCCGCGGCGGTTTTCAGCGCGCCGCCGAGGAAGCTGTTGCCCGCCGCCGGGGCTGCCTGCTGCGCATAGTTGGGCGGCGCGGCGCCGAAGTTCTGTTGAGGGGCGGGAGCCTGGAAGCTCTGCTGCGGCGCCGGCTCACGCCAACCGCCAGTGGACGCCGGGGCATTTTGCGTCGACGCCGGACGCGAACTGCCGCCGCCAAAGATGCTCGACAGAAAACTACCCGCGCCGCTCGGCGCAGGCGCGCTGCCCTGGGCCTTCGCCGCTTGCACATCGGCCTGCAAACGCTGGACTTGCTCGGTCAGTTGCTTGTTCTGTTCGTCGAGGCTCTTGAGCGCTGCCTCTTGCACCAGAATCGCCTGGGTCATGAAATAGCCTGCCGCCGGCTGGCGGGTCAGGTGTTCCTTGATCCGCGCCTCGGCCTGGGCGTCGCGCGGGGCTGCCTCCGTTTCGGCCTGTTGCAGCCGGGAAAACAGTCCATCGATCAGGGTTTGCTCTTCGCTGTTCATGGCGACCTCGTAGATTGCCGGGGATAACGTTGCCCTCGTCCACATTGGCCGAGGTGCCTCCCTGTAATGGAGACGGTGACAAAACGTTTCAATGACCTTTACCGAATGTTTACGTTTGTGCCGCGCCAGTCATCATCGGTTAAAGTGAGCCACTGTTTTCGACCTGCGATACCGACTGATGAATGCCCTCGAAGTACTGCGCGACTCTTTGTATTTTTTCAAACGCCATCTGGGCAGCATCGTGCAGTTGTGCCTGCCGCTGGTGATCGTCGAGGCGTTCCTGCAACAGGCGGTCGATCACGCCAC
Source organism: Pseudomonas sp. SWRI111 (assembly GCF_014268555.1). NCBI lineage: Bacteria > Pseudomonadati > Pseudomonadota > Gammaproteobacteria > Pseudomonadales > Pseudomonadaceae > Pseudomonas > Pseudomonas sp. SWRI111. The sequence continues at coordinate 146,492 of NZ_JABWQQ010000004.1, forward strand.
CGGACCCGAGAGCTTCTCGGGGATCAGTATCATCGTCGGCCTGTTGGTGTATCCGCTGTACACCGCCGCGCTGATTCTGTTTCTCGATGCGCGCAGCCGCGGTGAGTCGCCACGCAACCGCGACCTGCTGGCGATGGCCGCGACCCTGTGGCCGCGCTTCGCCGTGCTCACCGCGCTCAACACCTTGCTGATCCTGCTGGGGCTGTCGCTGTATTTCCTGCCCGGGCTGATGCTGATGGTCATGCTCGCCTTTGGCGAATACCTGCTGGTGCTGCGTGGCCTCGGGCCGTTGCAGGCGATGAAGGAAAGCCTGCGCCTGACCCGTGGGCATTTCTGGCGCATTCTGCTGTGCATCCTCTGTGTGATGACGCCCTTGTGGTTGCTCAAGGGCGCCACCCTGGCGGTGTACCCGGAGCCGCAAAACCCGCTGGTCGCCGTGCTGATCGACAGTGCCCACAGTTTCCTGCAACTGTTCACCAGCGTGGTGCTGTTCCGCCTGTTCATGCTGATCAGCCAATTGCCTGAGAAAAATGACGGAGCGGTCTGACCGCTCGCCGCTTGGGCTTCGCGGTTGCCGTCAGGTATGCTCGGGGCCACTTTCTGTAACGCTATAAGCCGAGCCATGACCCGTCTGCTGCGCTACACCCTGTTGCTCGTTGTGTTCGCCATCGTCTTGCTCGGCGTACTGACGTTCAGCCTGACCTGGCGCCCCGCCGCCCGCGAAACCCTGCCAGTCAGTTGCAGCGCCACGGCGCCGACACTGGTGTCGGGGCAAGCGCTGAAAGTCATGACCTGGAACGTGCAATTTCTCGCCGGCAAGCGTTACGTGTTCTGGCATGACCTGGCCCAGGGCGACGATGAAGCGCCAACCCTGGAAGACATGGCGTTCAGCCTCGACGAAGTGGCCCGGGTGATTCGCGACGAGCAGCCCGACATGGTGCTGTTGCAGGAACTCGACGACGGCGCCAAGGCCAGCGACTACCAGAACCAGCTCAAACTGTTGCAGGACCGACTCGCCGATCTGTATCCGTGCAGCGTCAGTGCATTCGACTGGAAAGCCGACTTCGTCCCGCAGCCCCACCTCTACGGCAGCGTTGGCCGGCAACTGGTCACGTTGAGTCGCTATCGCATCGAACACGCCGAACGCCTGCAATTGCCGGTGGCGCCAGGCAACTTCATCAGCCGCCAGTTCCAGCCGCGCAATGCCCTGCTGGCGAGCAAACTGCCGCTCAGCGATGGCGGGCAACTGACCGTTTTCAATACCCATCTGGAGCGCGCCCGGCAACCGGACGACACTTTGCGCAGGCAAGTGAGCGCCGTTACCAAGGTCCTCGACAAATATGAAAGCCAGGGCCTGCCATGGCTGATCGGCGGCGACTTTAATCTGCTGCCCCTCGGCCAGTATCGTCGCCTGCCCGCCGAGCAGCGCACGCCTTACGCCGCTGACAGCGAACTTCACCTGCTGTGGGACAAATATCCGATGATCCCGACCAACAGCGAAGCCAGCGGTATCGACCGCGCCCGGTGGCTGACCCACTACCCCAACGATCCTGGCCTCAACGGCCCGGATCGCACGGTGGATTATCTGTTTTACAGTCCCAGGATCAAACGGCTCCAGGCGCGGGTCCGACAGGACGACACCTTGCGGATCTCCGACCACCTGCCGGTGATTGCACGGTTTCTGCTGCCGGCGGCACCCTGACCCCAAGCGGTACTCAACGGGCCGACCGCCTCGAATTCAAGACATGGAATAGCATGAAGATCTTATTGGTATGCAAGGACATCGGTGGCTATGCGCGCAAGCTGGCAGAGCACCTGAGTATCGATCATGAGGTTTGCTTCATCGATACCGCTGCGCTGGCCAAACCTTTCGATCGCGCGCCGAAGATCTTGCGGCGCCCGCTCAATCGCTGGTCTCAGTTGCGCCAGTTCAGCAAGGCCGTGGCGACTGGCGGGCGATTCGACGTCGCCCTGATCATCAACCCGGCGCAAATCGACCCGAAGCAACTGGCGACAGGACTCAACGCTTGCGAGCGCAAGATTGCCTACCTCTACGACAGTTTCAGTCGCTGGCCCATGAGCCGTGAAGCGTTGGCCGTTTACGACGGGGTGTTTACCTTCGACCCGCAAAATGCCGAGCAATACGGTCTGAAAACACTGCACAACTTCATTTACGACGACTATGTCGAGGATGGCGATGCCGGCGAATATGCCGCCTTTGTGGTGATGGCCGGGAAAGATCGCGTGCCTGCGCTGGAAGGTCTGGCCAGAGCATTCGATCAGTTAGGCGTGACCGACTACAAATTTCTCGTGCAATGCAAACCGATTCCCGGCGCGCATCCGGGCATCACCTTTTTCGAGCAAAGAATGTCACTGGAAGCGGTCGGCGATCTGGTGAAACGCTCGCGGATCATTCTGGACATTTCCAAGCCCGGCCAGGCCGGTTTGAGCTTCCGGTTTTTCGAAGCCATGGCCGCGCGCAAAAAAGTCATCACCACCAATAAGCATGTGCTCGATTACGACTTCTACAACCCGGCGAACATACTGGTGATCGATGAGGCGGAGCCGGTGATTCCGGCTTCGTTCATCTCTGCGCCGTATGTCGATATTCCTGAACCGATCTATCGCAAGTACACATTGCAAGGCTGGGTCGAGACAGTTTTTGCGCAGCGGTGACGGCTCGCGAGGTCAGAGCCCCGGCGGAACGTAGCCCGGAACATAGCGAACGTTGGCACACTTGCCGTGCAATATCCGCCCGTCTTCGATCAGGAACTGGGCGATCTTCTTCTGCTGATTGATCTTCGCCTGCAACTTGCAGGTAGAACTGTGCCCGACCTGTTGGTAGTGCTCGGTGTACACCATGCCATTGCCGGTATGGGTCATCGAAGTGCCGGCCGCCTCGGTGGAGGTCCAGCTCGCGGACTTGTGCCAGGTCAGCACGGCCAAGGGTTCGCCGTTCGCAGCGGTTTCCTTTTGCATCGAATCGGGTGTGCCGAACAGGTCCAGCGCTTCCTGAAGGTCGCGTCCTTCCCAGCGGCTTTGCGCAATGCTGGAACAACCGGTCAGGAGCAGCCCCGCCAACAGGGTTGCCAGCGATAAGCGTGTGTAAGTCATTGAATGCCCCGGCTTATTTTTTCAGTTCGAGCAGGCTGTCGATGTTGTCCATCATCTGGCTCTTTTGCTGAATTGGCCCGAGCTTGAAGAACATCTGTTGCAGCATCTGGATCATCTGCTGGTATTCCATCTTGCCCACGGCGGCCATGTCGTTTTTGGCGCGACTGCCCGGCGCACAGGCAAACTTCAGCGCTTGCTGGACCCAGAACTCTTTCGGCGTCTGCCATTGATTGGCAACTTTCAGATGACGCATGGTGTAAGCGAGGCGCTCGATGGACTGGCCATTGATAAACCGTACCTTGCCCGTAGAGCACTGGGCTTCGATGTTGTAAACGTCGATCATCGGTTTGCCGGGTTCTTCATACACCAGCGTCACCGCAACCATGGTCGCGCCTTTGGTTTTTTCCGAAGGCACCACCGACGTCGCATCGGCGACGTACATGATGTTTTTCTGGGCAACGCCGTTGCCGTAGATAATCCACCAGTCGCCCGCCGGGTTCGGCTCTTCGGCGATGGCCGAACCGGAGGCGGCCAGCAGCGCAGCCGACAAGAAGATCGACTTCTTGAACTTGAAGAAAGATGACATGGGCAGTTCCGTTCCTTGGGCAAAGGTTGCCAGGCAGCAACACTCGTTGTGGGTCAGGCCGCGATTTTGGGAGCCTGAACAAACAAGGGCAATTAGCACGGATGGGCTAATGGCGCGCTGCCATTGCGGGTCAGGTCCCCCGTGGTTTGGCCCTAGCCGTCGCTTCGGCGACCAAGGGATCATCGGGCCAGTAGTGCTTCGGATAGCGCCCCTTCAGATCCTTCTTCACCTCGGCGTAGGTGCTGCGCCAGAAGTTCGCCAGATCCTGCGTCACCTGCACCGGGCGCCGCGCCGGCGACAACAGATGCAGCTTGACGACCTGCCGGCCGCCGGCGATGCGCGGCGTGTCGGCCAGGCCGAACAACTCCTGCAAGCGCACCGCGAGGATCGGCGGATACTCGCTGTAGTCCAGGCGAATCGACGACCCCGACGGCACGCTCAAATGATGCGGTGCCAGCTCATCAAGCTTCTGCGGCAGCGGCCAAGGCAGCAGGTTGCGCACAATGCTCGATAAATCCAGCTGGGAAAAATGGCTGAGCCGCGAGACTTTGCCCAGATACGGCAGCAGCCAGTCTTCGAGGGTGTCGAGCAGCGTCGCGTCGCTGACATCCGGCCACTGACTGTCGTTCTGCGTATGCAGATCCAGCTGGCGCAACAGCGCCACCCGCGCCTGCCACTGCCGCAACTCCGGCGTCCACGGCAATAACTCCAGGCCCTTGCGCCGCACCAGATTGACCAGCGCCTGACTGCGCGCAGTTTCATCCAGCCCGGTCAACGGCTCGCGGCTGAGAATCAGCTCGCCGACCTTGCGCTGACGCTCGGCGCGCAGCACGCCTTCGCGCTCGTCCCAGTCCAGTTGATCGACGTTGCGCACCTGTTCTGCCAGCACTGAATCGAACAGCGCCGGATCAAAATCCGCGGCCAGATAAATCCGTTCTTCGCGCTGACCCTGGCGGCTGCCGAGGTCGGCGATGACGATCCACGGTTCTTTCATCAGGCTGTCCGCTTCGGCGAACAGCGCCGCGCGTCCGTTGGCCAGACGATATTCGGCGCCACCGGCACGTCGCTGTTGGGCGACGCGATCCGGATAGGCCAGCGCCAGCAACGCGCCGAGCCAGCGCGGATGATCGGGATCGCTGACCGGCTCGCTCGGTTTGCCACGCAGGTACCCGCGATACTGCCGCGCCAATTGCCGGGCGCGTTGCACCCCGCCCTGCGTGCCACGACCGGCGCGTTCCTCGCCCGAGAGCAAGACCAGGCGGCTGTGCAAATCCGCGCCAGCGCCGCGCAAGATATCGCGCTCGCCGAGCAACGCGGCGACATCGCACGCCATGTTCGCCAATCCCAGCGCCTGACCGCGCAAAAGCAAATGGGCGATGCGGGGATGGGCCGGCAACTCGGCCATCGCCTGGCCGTGGCCCGTCAGCGTTTCACCGTGCAAGGCGCCGAGGCGCTGCAACAAATCCTGCGCCTGGGCATAAGCCGCTGCGGGCGGCACGTCCAGCCAGACCAGATCGGCCGGCGTGACGCCCCAGCGTCCCAGTTGCAAGGCAAGGCTGGCGAGGTCTGCCGAGAGTATTTCCGCACTGCCATACGCGGCCAGTTGTTCGTGCTGATCCTGCGACCACAAGCGATAGCAGACACCCGGTTCCAGGCGCCCGGCCCGCCCGGCTCGCTGTGTGGCACTGGCCCTAGAAATCCGTTGAGTGTCGAGACGTGTCATGCCGCTGCCCGGATCGAATCGCGGCACCCGCGCCAGCCCCGCATCGATCACCACACGCACGCCGTTGATGGTCAGGCTGGTCTCGGCAATGTTGGTCGCCAGCACCACTTTGCGCTGGCCGGGCGGCGCCGGATCGATGGCCGCGCGTTGCGCATTGAGGTCCAGCTCGCCGTGCAACGGGCACAGCAAGACGTCTTTGCGCTCGCCGATGGCGTCCGCCAGTTGCTGATGCACACGACGGATTTCCGCCTGCCCCGGCAGGAACACCAGCAGGCTGCCGGTCTCATCGTGCAGCGCTTCGAGTACCGTTTGTGTAACGCGCTGATCGATGTATTCGCCGGGCTGAAACGGCCGGCCCCAGCGCATCGTCACCGGGTACATGCGCCCTTCGCTGCGCAGGATCGGCGCATCGTCAAGCAAGCCGGCCAGACGCTCGCCTTCGAGGGTGGCCGACATCAGCAAAATCTTCAGCGGCTGTTCAGCGCGAAACAGCTCGCGACCGTTCAGACTGAGCGCCAGCGCCAGATCGGCGTCGAGGCTGCGTTCGTGAAATTCATCGAAGATCAGCAGGCCCACGCCTTCCAGCGCCGGGTCATCCTGCAAACGCCGGGTGAGAATGCCTTCGGTGACCACTTCGATACGTGTCTTGGGGCCGACCTTGCTGTCGAGGCGAATGCGATAACCGACGGTTTCACCGACCTTCTCGCCCAGTTCACTGGCCAGACGTTCCGCCGCCGCGCGGGCCGCCAGACGCCGCGGCTCGAGCATGACGATGGTCTGCCCGGCCAGCCATGCTTCTTCGAGTAAGGCCAGCGGCACGCGGGTGGTCTTACCGGCACCGGGTGGTGCTTCGAGTACGGCTTCGTGGCGTGCCGCGAGGGCTTCACGCAGGGCGGGTAAAACATCGTCGATCGGCAAAGAAATCATGCTGGCTCCCCAGGGCGTGCCCACAGTAAATTGCGAGTCGCGTTAAAGCTGTGAGCGTGCCAGGCAAGGCGCGGGACGCAGGTAAGGGTCGTTTCCTTGCCAAGTCCCGCAACGCAGCATGGCGCGTTCACAGCTTTAGCCCGCAGGGCCGAACCCCGATGGAGTTCATAAGCCTTCACGCGGTGTCGATCTGGAGAAAACAACTTCAATCCTCAAGGTATTTCGGTAGGGGTGAGACGAGGCCGCAATTTACTGTGGGCACGCCCTGCCATCGGCGAGTATAACGGCGAACTGCCGGGCATTCGTCAGGGTCTTAACTTCACACGACGAAGCTTCGTTCTCAGATGACTCAGGAGACATTTCCATGCGCTTACCCTCTCGCCTGATCGGCGGTGTTCTGGTCGCTTCCCTGCTTACGCAAATCACTGCGTGCGGTTCGATTTTCTACCCGGACCGTCGCGGCCAGATCGACGGCAAGATCGACCCGGCGATTGCCGCGCTCGATGCCGTCGGCCTGCTGTTTTACATCATCCCGGGGCTGATCGCGTTTGCCGTCGACTTCGCCACCGGTGCAATCTATTTCGAACCGGGGCACACCGCGCAGATCGACCCGGCCAAGCTCAAGCCAGCCATCGGTGCGGACGGTCAGGTCGATAAGCAAAAGTTGCAGACAATTCTTGAGAGCGAGCTGGGAAGAGCTGCCGTTGAAATAAATAGGGCGCTGGATGATCCGCGCCTGATTCAGCACAAGGGCAGCACTCAGCAACTGGCGATGTTCGGCCTGCAACCGGCCGCCTGAACAAGGACCTTCGATGACCACCAGCCCCGAACACGCCCGCCTGCTGCGGCTGGCGACCCGCGCTTCGGTCGCAGTCGCCTGTACGCTGATCGTCGCCAAGGCCATTGCCTGGTGGCTCAGCGGTTCGGTGAGCATGCTCGCCGGCCTCACCGACTCGGCGCTGGATGGCGTCACCTCGCTGCTCAATCTGCTCGCGGTGCATTACGCCTTGCGGCCGGCGGATGACGATCACCGTTATGGCCACGGCAAGGCCGAATCGCTGGCGGGCATGGCGCAGGCGTTGTTCATCGGCGGCAGTGCGCTGTTGATCGCGTTTCAGGCCTATGAGCGTCTGAAAACACCGGAGCCGATTGGCGCGCCATGGCTGAGCATCGGCGTCATCGTTTTTTCGCTGCTGCTGACCGCCGCGCTGCTGATGTTGCAACACCGGGTGATCAAGCAGACCGGCTCCAACGCCGTGCGTGCCGATTCGTTGCATTACCGCTCGGACATGTTGCTCAACGGCAGCATCCTGATTGCGCTGGTGCTGGCCGGGTTTGGTTTTGCGCAACTGGATGCGTGGTTCGGCCTGGGAATCGCCGCGTACATCCTCTGGAGCGCAGTCCAGATCGCCCGGGAAAGTTTTTCAGTGTTGATGGACGAGGAGCTGCCGACCGATGTCAGCCAGCACATGCTCGAACTGGCGTGCAGTGTGCCGGGGGTGCTGGGCGCGCATGACTTGCGCACGCGCATCTCCGGTAATCACTGGTTTGTGCAGTTGCATCTGGAACTGCCGGGCGAACTGACCCTGTCAGTCGCCCATGGCATCAGCGATCAAGCGGCGGCGGCGATTCACACGTCTTACCCCAAAGCCGAGGTGCTGGTCCACGCCGATCCACAGGAAGTGGTGCTCGCCGCCCGAACTCAATAATTGACTTGATACCCGCGACTGCTCAGGCAATTGCCCTGCGCCTGGCGGTACGCCTGGACCACTTCGGGCGCCGGTTGGTAGGTCGCGGTGCGCGGGTCGAAACCGCTTTGCTGCACCGCGTACTGGTAGCACTGGTAACCGTCCTGCTGCACCTGCTGTGGTGACTGGCCGTTGGCCGGATACGCCTCGACGTCATAGCCTTGAGATTGTGGCGGCGGCTGCACCGGCGGTTCGACCACCACGTAATCCTGCGTGGCTTGCTGATAGGCGTAATAGGAGCCGGCGGCGAGGAATAACAGCGAACCGCCGATCCACACCTCACGGGCATAATCGGGCAAATACTGGATACGGATCCCGCGCGGCGGCTGCACGACGATGTAGCGCGGGCCTTGCGGGCGATACCAGTAGCCGCCGGAATAGAAGTAATCCTGGCCGCGATACGGCACGCGATAATCGCGATCCGGGAAGCGCTCGATCACCTGCCCCGGGCGATATTGCGGGCCTGGTCCCCAGCCATTGCCATGCCCGTTCGGGCGCCCCGGCCAGCGGTCGTCATCGGGCCGAGGGCGGGTCGGCCACTGCTGATTGTGGTAACCGTTTTGCGGGCGCTCGTCGCGGTAGTAGCCCGGACGCGGTTCCTCGGTCTGGCGCACGGTATCGGGCCGCGGCTGAATCGGCAGATTGTTGTTCGGTTGCCGGGGCGGCTCTGGCCGATTGTCAGGACGGTCGCGGTTCTGCCACTGCCCGTCGCTCTGATGAGACTGGCCGTTGTGCTCGAACTGACGACTGTTGTCGCCACGAATGATCTCGTTGTTCTGCCCGCGCGGCGTCTGCTCGCCGCCACGGCCCTGATCGTTGCCCTGATGGTCCTGGCCACGGCCATTGCTGTCGGGGCCACGATTCTGCGGCTCATCGGCAAGCGCTTGCGCACTGACACTCACACACAGCAAACCAACACCGGCCAGACGCCAGATACGCGAATTCATGCTTTTCCTCACGGCGCGAGAGCCTGTCATTGGGAGGGCCTGTTGCTAAGACTCAAAACCGGTACACCGGGTTCTGCAACAGGTTATCAGTCGCGCAACTTATTTATTGAGGCGACAAGATGAAATCGCAGGCAAGAAAAAAGGGAGACCCGTCGGCCTCCCTTCTGGAGTACTTCGTCCTGGCTCGACGCTTTTGACGTCGGCTCACCTCACGCCGTCTTCTGGACAGTGTGCAGCTCGGGGGCCGGCACAACCCCGGTGGGGGTGGCGGCCGCGGCGGGCCGGATTGGGCGGGCCGCGTGGACTGTGTTACCGAGCAGTGATTCTGGTGATAAGAATAGGCCGGACGCCGCGACAGATGATTGCGAAGATTGCTCAAATAAACACCACTTGCGCAATTTTTAACCCTGGATAGATAATCTGCCGCAATAGTTACAGCCAAGGACAGATTGATGAGCAAACTCGACCGTTACGACTTGAGCATTTTGGCGGAATTGCAACGCGACGCCCGCATCTCCAATCAGGAGCTGGCCGAGCGCATCGGTCTGTCCCCCTCGCCTTGCTCGCGTCGGGTCAAGCAACTGGAAGACGACGGCTACATTTCGCGGCAGGTCGCGCTGCTTGATCGAAAAATGCTCGGGCTGAGCCTGACCGCGTATGTGCTGATCGGCATGGACCGGCATACACCGGAGCGCTTCGAAAATTTCGAGGCAGCCATTCGCACGTTGCCGCAGGTGCTGGAGTGCAGCCTGGTGACCGGGGTGGACGCCGACTACCAGTTAAAGGTGGTGGTGCCGGACATGGACCATTATCAGAAGTTATTGCTGGGGCATTTGACCCGCATTGACGGGGTGACGAGCGTGCGGTCGAGTTTTGTGTTGAACCAAGTGCTGAACAGCACCGAGTTGCCGCTGACTCATCTGCGCAGCTGAAACCGCTTTCGCGAGCAAGCTCGCTCCCACAGGGAAATGCATTCCAATGTGAGAGCAGGCTTGCTCCCACAGGGGAATGCATTGCAAATGTGGGAGCGGGCTTGCTCGCGAAGGGGCCGGCACAGGCGACCCAGATCAATGCCACCCCCACCGACCATGACGTATACTCGCCGCCGCCCTTTCAGCCCTGCCCCCGCGCCGGAGATCGCCGATGGATCCAGCACTGCTCGAAGAATGGATGATGACCGGTCTGGTCAGCATCCTGATCATTTTCATGGGTTTCATCGTCTGGGATCTGGCGAAGAAGTCCAAGGCCGGACGGTTCGGCTCGTTCATTCTGTTTTTCGTCCTGGGCCTGGGCGTGGCCGCGTTCATCATCAAGAGTGTGGTGATCGGCCTGATCGAGTCCGGCGCTCTATAAACGCGCCGGCGCTTCTTTCCACTGCCCCTGATCGAGGCCCTCGATGGTCCAGTCGCCGATCCTGACCCGCACCAGACGCAACGTCGGCAGCCCGACCGCCGCCGTCATGCGCCGCACCTGACGGTTGCGCCCCTCGCGAATCACCAGTTCCAGCCAGCTCGTCGGCACGCTTTTGCGAAAGCGTACCGGCGGATTGCGCGGCCACAACTGTGGCTCATCCAGCTGCCGCGCTTCGGCGGGCAGGGTCATGCCGTCATTCAGTTCGACACCCTCACGCAAGCGCTGCAACTGCTCGGCCGTCGGCTCGCCTTCCACCTGCACCCAGTAAGTCTTCGCCAGTTTATGTTTCGGATCGGCAATCCGTGCCTGCAACTGGCCGTCGTTAGTCAGCAGCAGCAATCCTTCGCTGTCGCGATCCAGACGCCCGGCCGGGTAGATGCCCGGCACATCGATGTAATCCTTGAGCGTCGCCCGCCCTTCACCGTCGCTGAACTGCGTCAGCACATCGAAGGGTTTGTTGAACAGGATCAGTTTCGGTTCGGCCGGCGGCGCTTTGGCGACACGGCGTGGCGAAGAGGATGGCGGCTTCACACCGGGACGGCGCGAAGGAGGACGCGGGGGACGAGACATGGGCAGAACAACATCTGGCGATCGGGGCTGACAATGCTAGTGCCCCGACCGCCAAATGACCACGATTAACCGTTAACGGAACGGCGGCTCGTCGAAGCTGCGCAGTTTGCGCGAGTGCAGCGAGTTGAGCTCGGTGCGTAGCAGATCCACCGCTTCGATGCCGATCTTCAAATGCTGGCTGACCGCGCGTTCATAGAACGCATTGGCCGAGCCGGGCAGTTTGATTTCGCTGTGCAGCGGCTTGTCCGAGACGCAAAGCAGCGTGCCGTATGGCACCCGCAGGCGATAACCTTGCGCTGCGATCGTGCCACTTTCCATGTCCACGGCGACCGCGCGGGACAGGTTGATCAGTGGTCGCTCCTGAGCCCAGCGCAACTCCCAGTTACGGTCGTCGTAGGTCAGCACGGTGCCGGTGCGCAGGCGTTTCTTCAGGTCGTCGCCCTTCTCGCCAGTAACGTTCGCAGCCGCCTGTTGCAGCGCCATTTGCACTTCGGCCAGTGCCGGGATCGGAATGTTCGGCGGCACCACACGATCGAGAATGCCGTCGCGGCGCATGTAGGCGTGGGCCAGCACGTAGTCGCCGATGGTCTGCGACTGACGCAGGCCGCCACAGTGGCCGATCATCAGCCAGCAATGCGGACGGAGCACGGCCAGGTGGTCAGTAATGTTCTTGGCGTTGGACGGGCCGACGCCGATATTCACCAAGGTCACCCCATGGCCATCGCTGGCGATCAGGTGATACGCCGGCATCTGGTACCGGTGCCAGACCACACCGGCGGCAATCGCCGATGCTTCGCCGTGGTCCATGCCCTTTTCGATGATCACGTTGCCCGGCAAGACCATGCGCACGAAACGCGGGTCGCGGCGCAATTGTTCCAGGCCATGGACGATGAACTGGTCGACGTAACGGTGATAGTTGGTCAACAGAATCCATGGCTGCACATGGCGCCAGTCGCTGCCGGTGTAATGCACCAAGCGGCGCAGCGAGAAATCCACCCGCGCGGCATCGAACAGCGCCAGCGGCAGCGGATCGGTGTTCTCCCAATCGTAAAGGCCGTCGGCAATGCCGTCGGTCGCAGCGGACAGGTCGGTACTCGGGAACACCCGCGCCAGCACCGCGGCGGTAACGCCGGAACCGGCCAGTTCATCGCCCTGCTCGACCACATACGGATACGGAATGTTCTGCTGGCTGACGCCGACTTCGACGGTCACGGTGAAGTCGTGCATCAGCGGTGTCAGTTGTTCGAGCAGGTATTTGCGAAACGCCGCCGGGTGGGTGACGGTGACGCTGTAAGTGCCCGGCAACTGCACCTTGGCGTAAGCGCGGGTGGTCTGCGGGACTTCGCCCTGGCAATGGTAGGTCAGACGCAGCTCGGGATAACGAAACAGGGCACGCTGTGCAGCGTCGGGTTCGACGCGATCCTTGAGGTAACGCTTGAGCGCCGAGTTCAGCGCCGTGGTGGCCCGCTCATGCAGCTCGGCGAGACGATCCACGGCTTGTTCGGCGGTTTGAACGACAATAAACGCTTCGGTCACGATCAGCTTCCTGTGTTCTGACTTGCAGAGCTTCATCTTGCCTGCATCGTGGTCTCACGGGAACAGTGGCATGTTGGCAACCCCACAATATGTCGGTCACATACAGACCCTGTAGGAGTGAGCCTGCTCGCGATAGCGGTCTATCAGTCGATATTGCATTGACTGTCACACCGCTATCGCGAGCAGGCTCACTCCTACAGGGGATTGGTGGTCGGTCAGAAAAGCTGTGGGGTTGAGCGGGCGACGATGGCTTCGACATTCAGCCCGCGCGGCAACGCGCCGTAGACGCGGCCGCCACCGCCGAGACGACTGGCAATAAAGGCATCACTGACCACCGAGTTGCCAGCCTCCAGCAACAGCTTGGCCTGCAAGCCCAGGGCAATGTCTTCGGTCAACTGCCGCGCCCGATACTGAATGTCGTTGGTGTCCTTGAACTGCGCCTGCAATTGCTGGATATGCGCCGCCAGACGCTTGTTACCGTGCCCGTCACCCAATTCGCTGAACAACACGTCCAGCACACCCGGCTCTTTCGACAGCGCGCGGAGCACGTCCAGACACTGCACATTCCCAGAGCCTTCCCACGTCGAGTTCACCGGCGCTTCGCGGTACAGGCGCGGCAGGATGCTGTCCTCGACATAGCCGGCACCGCCCATGCATTCCGCCGCTTCGTTGATCATTCCCGGCGCACGCTTGCAGATCCAGTATTTGCCCACCGCCGTCACCAGCCGCGCGAATTGTGCTTCGTGGCGATCATCCAGATGATCCAGCGCCTTGCCCATGCGCAGGCTCAGCGCCAGCGCGGCCTCGCTTTCGAGCGCCAGATCGGCCAGTACGTTCTGCATCAATGGCTGTTCGCTGAGCAATTTGCCGCCGACCGTGCGGTGTGCACAGTGATGGCTGGCCTGGGTCAGCGCCTGACGCATCAGCGAGCTGGAACCGACCATGCAATCGAAGCGCGTCATCGCGACCATTTCAATGATCGTCGGCACGCCGCGCCCTTCTTCGCCAACCATCCACGCCAGCGCGCCACGAAACTCCACTTCACTGGAGGCGTTGGACTGATTGCCGAGTTTGTTTTTCAGGCGCTGGATGTAGAACTGATTGCGCGTGTCGTCCGGGCGATGACGCGGCAGCAGAAAGCAACTCAAGCCCTTGTCGGTCTGCGCCAGGGTGAGAAACGCATCGCACATCGGCGCCGAACAGAACCACTTGTGTCCGACCAGCTCATACGCCTGGCCCGGGCCGCTGGCACCGACCGGATACGCCTTGGTGGTGTTGGCGCGTACGTCGGTGCCGCCCTGTTTTTCGGTCATCGCCATGCCAATGGTCACGCCGGTCTTGTGCGCCATGCCGACGTTGCGCGGATCGTATTCAGTAGCAAGGACTTTCGGCAGCCAGCGTTCAGCCAGCTCTGGCTGCAAGCGCAAGGCCGGCACGCTGGCGAAGGTCATGGTCAGCGGGCAACCGCTGCCGGCCTCGGCCTGGCTGTGCAGATAGGTCATCGACGCGCGGGCGACATGCGCGCCTTCCTGCGGATGAGCCCACGGCAGCGAGGTCAGGCCATGTTCGATCGCGGTGCGCATCAGCTCGTGGTAAGCCGGGTGAAATTCGACCAGATCGATACGATGACCGTAGCGGTCATGGCTGGCGAATACCGGTTTGTTCTGGTTGGCAAGGAACCCGGCTTCCATCAGCGGGCCACCGGCGAGTGCGCCGTAGGCGTCGATCCGCGACTCGGCCCAACCGGCGCCGAACCGCCGCGACCACTCCTGCAAAGGCAGGTCGATGCGGTACAGGTTGGTGCCGTCCAGCGACGGTGGCTGGTTGGTGACTTCGTGGGTTTCGGCGAACTGATGCAGGTTCATGGCAGGGCTCCTTGTTCAGCAATGCCACCAGTTAAGCACTGGTGCTTTTTTGAACAAAGTGTCATATGCGCCGTTTTTGCGGCGCTTTTACCCCATCAGCAGCTAAGCACCCGACGCTCCAGCGCAGCCTGCAAATCCTCGAATTTCACCGGTTTGTGCAGATAATCGATGGCCGCGCCAGGAGCGCAGGGTTCACGGTCAGCCGTCAACGCCAGCATGAACACCGGCACATCGGCGCAGCCGGGCAAGGCGTGAATCTGGCAGCACAACGACGCGCCTTCGTGGCGGGACATCTGGCAATCGATCAACACGGCATCGAAGGTCTCGCGCTGCAGGCAGTCCAGCGCCGCCACGCCGTTGTCGGCGCTGCGTACGCGAAAGCCGAGCTTGAGCAACATGCCGCGCATCACCAGTTGATTGACGCTGTTGTCGTCGACCAGCAGCACCGTGCAGTCCTGCGGTGCCCGTGCGCAATCACGCGTCGGTGCTGACGCCGTCTCGACCTGCGGCAGCGCAAATTCGACGTCCAGTTGAAAGCGACTGCCGCTGCCCGGCTCGGAACGGTGCGTGAGCTTGCCACCGAGCAATTCCACCAGCTGC
This sequence comes from Pseudomonas sp. SWRI111, assembly GCF_014268555.1. Lineage (NCBI taxonomy): Bacteria > Pseudomonadati > Pseudomonadota > Gammaproteobacteria > Pseudomonadales > Pseudomonadaceae > Pseudomonas > Pseudomonas sp. SWRI111. Next base: position 161,521 of record NZ_JABWQQ010000004.1, read on the forward strand.
CGGCAGATCGCCAGGCCAACGCCCAGCCCGCCGTACTCGCGGGTCATCGAGCCGTCGAGCTGGAAAAAACGCTGATACAGCGTCGCCTCACCCAAATCGGAGAAACCGATGCCGCTGTCGATCACCGCGAACGACAGCGCCAGATGATTGCCGATCGAGGGCTTGCCGGTCACCCGCAACGCCAGCCCGCCGACCCGCGTGAATTTGATCGCGTTATCGAGCAGGCACTCCAGGCATTGCGCCAGTTTTGCGCTGTCGCCGAGCAGGCGATCCGGCAGAGTCGGCAGCACCTCGACCTTGAAGTCCAGCGACTTGCTCGCCGCGTTGCCCGCGAACTGCGTGCGTAGTGCTTCAATCACACCGCGCAGGCTGAAACTGGCCGACGTCGCTGTCAGCTTGCCGGCCTGCAATTCGGTGAGGGTGAGAATGCCGTTGACCATACGCATCATGTCCCGCGCGGAACCGGCGGCGGTCTGTTGATACTGCTCAAGTTCTGCGTCCATCTCGACGGTTTGCATCAGCTCCAGCGAACCGATCACACCGTTCATCGGCGTGCGCAGCTCGTGGGTCAGGGTCGCGAGGAATTCGTCCTTGAGCTTGTTGCTGTGAGCCAGTTGCTGGTTGAGCACTTCAAGTTTCTGCCCGGCGTCGTACAGGGTTTGCGCCTGTTGCTCGCGCATCGCGTTGATGCGGTCGGCCAACGCCAGCGACAGCAGCGCCACTTCGATGGCCGAGCCGATCTGGCTGGCGTACATGGTCAGGAACACGTTGGGCAGTAGACCGAGCACCATCAATGTGTTGACGATGCCGCCGAGCAGAAACGCCGACCAGGCGATGATGAAGTAACGGGCCACGCGCAAGCCTCGCCACCAGGCCAGCAGACCGGCGGCGAAAATAACGATGGTAAAGGTCAGCGCCAGCGTCGTCGCCAGGCGCAACGCCAGTGCGTAACTGGCCATCAGCGACAGACCGACCACCAGCGCGCCAAACGCAATCAGGGCTATCAGCAATCGGTCGAGCCAGCGGCTGTGGGTCTTGGTCTGCAGGAAACTGCGCGCGAACTGACTGCCGAACAAGCCTGCGCAACCGATGAAGAACGGTGTCGCAGCGTTCGCCCACCACGGGTTGTCGGGCCAGAAATACTCCACCGCCGCGCCGTTCACCGACAGCTGATAAAGGCCGAACGAAGCAATGTAGAAGATGTAATAGAGGTAGCTGGTGTCGCGCACGCTCAGGAAGATGAACAGGTTATAGACCAACATCCCCAGCAGCACGCCATAAATGATACCCAGCACATACAGGCGCACCGGCTGGTCTTCGAGGTACGCGGTACTCGACCACAACGTTACCGGTGCCTGAATCGAGCCTTCACTGGCCAGTCGCAGGTACACGGTCTGCTGTTGATCCGCCTTGAACGCAAGGTCAAACAGGTAGTTGTTCTGGCGAATCTCACGGCTGGCGAAGGGCAACGCGTCGCCGGTCTGGCGGACCAGACGATAATTGCCCTGGGCATCGGCCAGGTACAGGTCGAGATGGTCGAGCGGTGGATACGCCAGCTCCAGCAGCCAGGTGCGCTGGGCGGCGGGATTGCTCGGGCGATAATGCAGGTCGATTTTCAGCCAGAACGCCGAACGCGAATAACCGGCGTTGAGCGTGGCTTTATCGTGCGGTTTGAACTGGCCGGCGGCGGCTTGCGCGCGGACATCGGCAATGCTCGCCTGACCGCTGGGGTCTTCGAACACTTGCAGTGAGCGGCCCAGAGGCAGGCTCTGGGTGAATTCGTCGAATTCGACGGCGCTCGCCAGGAGGGGCAAGCAGAACAGCAACATCAGCAAATAGCGCATTGAAGCCCCAGCGTGGCTCGTCCGGTTGTGTCAGGAAGCCCCCCATTCCCTTTGAGTAGACGTAAAACCGGTATTACCTGTTATTGGTTTGGATCCAGACTAGCATAGCCGTTGATGGCCATTGAGCACCATTGAAATTTTTCCTATAAAGGCTCTAGAACGGGCGTTTCAGAGCAAAGCAGCGGCCTAGAGCTGTTGCATTGGTCAGGAAGATCAAAAGATCGCAGCCTTCGGCAGCTCCTGCATCGGACCGCATTCCCCTGTAGGAGCTGCCGAAGGCTGCGATCTTTTGATCTTGCGCTGCCACCCACACCCGAAAATCAGCTTTGGTGGTAAGCTCGCGCACCATGAATATCTACAGCTCCCGCCCCGTTGTCCTCTGTCTCTCCGGCCACGACCCCAGTGGTGGCGCCGGCTTGCAGGCAGATATCGAAGCCCTGCTCGCGCAGGGTTGCCATGCGGCTCCGGCCGTCACCGCCCTGACCGTGCAAGACACCGTCAACGTCACTGACTTTCGCGTCCTCGATCGCGAGTGGGTCCTGGCCCAGGCCAATGCCGTGCTCAACGACTCCGAAGTCGCGGCGGTGAAACTGGGTATGCTCGGTTCGCTGGCGATGGTCGACACGGTGGTCGAACTGCTTTCGGCGCACCCGCACCTGCCAGTCGTTTGCGACCCGGTACTGCGTGCCGGCGGCGGCGGACGCCTGGGCAAGGACGAGGTCGGCTATGCGATGCGCGAGCGTCTGCTGCCGCTGTCGATCATTGCCACCCCTAATCTTCCTGAAGCCCGCATCCTCGCCGAACTGCCCGAAGGCACCGCGGATGAGTGCGCGGAAAAACTCCTGCCGTTCGTCAAAAACCTGCTGATCACCGGCGGTCACGGCGACGAGACTGAAATCCACAACCGCGTGTACAGCCGCGACGGCCTGCGCGAAACCTTTATCTGCCAGCGCCTGCCGGGCAGCTATCACGGCTCCGGCTGCACCCTCGCCAGCGCGCTGGCCGGCCGCCTGGCCCAGGGCGAACACCTGGCCAGCGCCGTGCGCAGTGCGCTGGATTACACTTGGCGGACCCTGCGCGATGCCGAACAACTGGGCAAAGGCCAGTTCGTCCCGCGTCGCCTGCCGCTGGATTTCTGCTCGTAACGTCGTGAGGTCTGCCTGATGAAACTACGTGGCCTGTATGCCATTACCGACAGCCAATTGCTGGCCGGCAAGTTTCTTTCTTATGTCGAGGCGGCGCTGGAAGGCGGCGTCACCCTGCTGCAATACCGCGACAAGAGCAGCGACGAGGCCCGCCGCCTGCGCGAGGCCGAAGCACTGCGCAACCTGTGCGAACGCTACAAGACGCAGCTGATCATCAACGATGACGCCGAACTGGCCGCGCGCCTCAACGTCGGCGTGCACCTGGGCCAGACCGACGGCCCGCTGTCACCGACCCGCGCCCTGCTCGGTTCTAAAGCCATCATCGGCTCGACCTGCCACGCGCAAATCGCGCTGGCCGAACAGGCCGCCAAAGAAGGCGCCAGCTACGTCGCCTTCGGCCGTTTCTTCAATTCCAATACCAAGCCCGGTGCGCCGACGTGCAGCCTCGAACTGCTCGCCGAGGCCAAACGCACGCTGCACCTGCCCGTCTGCGCGATTGGCGGCATCACCCTGGAAAACGCCGCGCCACTGGTCGAACACGGTGTCGATCTGCTCGCGGTGATTCATGGCCTGTTCGGCGCCGACAGCGGCGCCGAAGTGACCCGCCGCGCCCGCGCATTCAACGAACTGCTGCGTAAATAATTCGCCAAATCCTGAAGATTGAGAGCCCGATCATGTCTCGTTCCGAAACCCTGTTTGCCAATGCCCAGAAACACATTCCCGGTGGCGTCAACTCACCGGTCCGCGCGTTCAAGAGCGTGGGCGGCACGCCGCTGTTCTTCAAACACGCCGAAGGCGCCTATGTCACCGACGAAGACGACAAGCGTTATGTCGATTACGTCGGTTCGTGGGGGCCGATGATCCTCGGCCATAGCCATCCGGACGTGCTCGACGCGGTACGCAATCAGCTGCAACACGGCTTGTCGTACGGCGCGCCGACTGCGATGGAAACCGAGATGGCCGATCTGGTCTGCTCGCTGGTGCCATCGATGGACATGGTGCGCATGGTCAGCTCCGGCACCGAAGCGACCATGAGTGCGATCCGTCTGGCCCGTGGTTACACCGGCCGCGACAGCATCATCAAATTCGAAGGCTGCTACCACGGTCACTCCGACAGCCTGCTGGTCAAGGCCGGCTCCGGCGCGCTGACCCAAGGTGTACCGAGTTCGGCCGGCGTGCCGGCGGCATTCGCCAAACACACCCTGACCCTGCCGTTCAACGACATCGGCGCGGTTGAAACCATGCTCGCTGAAGTTGGCCAGGACGTGGCGTGCATCATCGTCGAGCCGGTGGCCGGCAACATGAACTGTGTGCCGCCAGCGCCGGGCTTCCTAGAAGGCCTGCGCTCGCTGTGCGACCAACATGGCGTGGTGCTGATTTTCGACGAAGTGATGACCGGTTTCCGTGTTGCCCTCGGCGGCGCCCAGGCGCATTACGGCGTGACTCCCGACCTGACCACCTTCGGCAAGATCATCGGCGGCGGCATGCCAGTGGGTTGCTTTGGTGGCAAGCGCGACATCATGGAGCGCATTGCGCCACTGGGCCCGGTGTATCAGGCGGGAACCTTGTCGGGCAACCCGCTGGCGATGGCGGCCGGTCTGACCACCCTGCGCCTGATCAGCCGCCCGGGTTTCCACGCCGAACTGACCGACTACACCACGCGGCTGCTCGACGGCTTGCAACAGCGCGCCGATGCGGCGGGCATTCCGTTCGTCACCACCCAGGCCGGCGGCATGTTCGGCCTGTACTTCAGCGGCGCCGACGACATCGTCACCTTTGAAGACGTGATGGCCAGCGATGCCGCACTGTTCGGTCGCTTCTTCCACCTGATGCTCGAAGGCGGCGTGTACCTGGCGCCGAGCGCCTTCGAAGCCGGTTTCACCTCGATTGCCCACGGCGAAGCCGAGTTGAAACTGACCCTGGACGCCGCCGAGCGCGCCTTCGCCGCACTGAAGTAAGCACCGCCCCCGCTGACGTTGGCTATCGCCAGCGTCAGCTTTCACCTACATCTGCACGGTTTTTCCGACGCGTCTGCTAAAAATGTACGCAGAAGTGGGCGATATATTCCCCACGCAGCAGAAAAACGAGTAAAGACTTTGTAAGGATGGCCCTGCTTATTTCATAATGCGCGCTTATTGGATCCCTCGACGGGTCCGCGTGCCCTTCAGAGGTAAGTCGATTCCCATGAACCGCACCGGCCGCACCCTTGCATTGGGCTGCCTGTTGCTCCTTCAGCCCCTGCTCGCGCATGCACAAGCAGGCGGCAACTCGTTGTTGATCCCGGCGATGGGTCGTTGCACCCTCAATACTCAGCCGCAAGACGTCACGCAGGCACTGGCCGCCTGCCAGAAAGCGGCGGACGAAGGGGATGCGCAAGCGCAATACGAGTTGGGTGAGTTCTACTATGACGGCAAGAACACGCCGCGCGACCTCAATCAAGCGCTGAGCTACTTCGAAAAAGCCTCGCTGCAAGGCCACGCGCAGGCACAGTTCAAGCTCGGCACCATGTTCTTCCACGGCGAAGGCGTGCAGGCCAACAATATCCAGGCCTACATCGTGCTGAAGATGGCCGCGGTCAACGGCGCCGAAGACGCGCTGGACACTGCCGACGAAGTCTCGGAAAAAATGTCCCGCGAAGATCTCGAAACGGCTACTCAGGTGCTGGGGCAGATCTTCCGCAAATATCTGATGGAACTGCAGAGCGCCGATGGGCGTACGCCGTTCTCACCACTGCCATAAGGCCCCATGTGGCGAGGGAGCTTGCTCCCGCTGGGGTGCGAAGCAACCCTAAACCCTGCAATCCTGATCTGTCTGGTGCACCGGGGCTCTGGCTTTACGACTGCTTCGCAGCCGAGCGGGAGCAAGCTCCCTCGCCACAAACCCATTCCAATGCAGAATCTACTGTTACTTCTCAGGCATCGGCATCGGGAACGGCATCACATTGCCGACCGCGCCGCGGGCTTCGCTGATTTTCGGGGTGCCCAGACGTTCCACTTCGTCGATGCGCACGATCGAGTGCATCGGCACAAAGCTGCGCACCACGCCTTCGAACTGCGCCTTGAGCTTTTCTTCGCTCGGGTCGACGACCACTTGCGTGCGCTCGCCAAAGACGAATTCTTCCACTTCCAGAAAGCCCCACAGATCACTTTGATAGATCTGCTTGGCGTACATTTCGAACACCTGGCCCTGGTTGAGGAAAATCACCTTGTAGATTGGAGCTTCGCGTTTGGTCATGGCGGACGGATAACATCGGGGAGAAAAATGAGGGCGCGAACTATAGCATAGCCACCGGACGCACAGCGGTAGGAACCTGACGGCTTGTTCCCTATAATGCGCGGTTCTTTGAATCACGTGACGACACTAATCCATGGCCAAGAAGCTTTACATCGAAACCCACGGTTGCCAGATGAACGAGTACGACAGCTCGCGCATGGTCGATCTGCTGGGCGACCATCAGGCCCTGGAAGTCACCGCACGCGCGGAAGACGCCGACGTGATTCTGCTCAACACCTGCTCGATCCGCGAACGTGCCCAGGACCGCGTGTACTCGCAACTGGGCCGCTGGCGCGAGCTGAAACTGGCCAACCCGGACATGGTCATCGCCGTCGGCGGTTGCGTGGCCAGTCAGGAAGGCGCGGCAATTCGTGATCGCGCTCCTTACGTCGACGTGGTGTTCGGCCCGCAGACCCTGCACCGTCTGCCGGAGATGATTGACGCCGCGCGTCTCACCAAACTGCCGCAGGTCGACGTCTCGTTCCCGGAAATCGAAAAGTTCGACCACCTGCCCGAGCCGCGTATCGATGGGCCGAGCGCCTATGTCTCGGTGATGGAAGGCTGTAGCAAGTACTGCACGTTCTGCGTGGTGCCGTATACCCGTGGCGAAGAAGTCAGCCGGCCATTCGACGACGTGATCGCCGAGATCATCCACCTCGCCGAACACGGCGTGCGCGAAGTGACCTTGCTGGGGCAGAACGTCAACGGCTATCGCGGCTTGACCCACGACGGTCGTCTGGCCGATCTGGCCGAGCTGATTCGCGTGGTTGCCGCCGTCGATGGCATCGACCGCATCCGCTACACCACCTCGCACCCGCTGGAATTCTCCGACAGCCTGATTCAGGCCCACGCCGAAGTACCGGAGCTGGTCAAGCACCTGCATTTGCCGGTGCAGTCGGGCTCCGACCGGATCCTCGCGGCGATGAAGCGCAACCACACGGCGCTGGAGTACAAGTCCAAGCTGCGCAAACTGCGCGCCGCCGTGCCGGGGATTTGCATCAGTTCGGACTTTATCGTGGGCTTCCCGGGTGAAACCGAGAAAGACTTCGAACAAACCATGAAGCTGATTGCCGATGTCGGCTTCGACTTCTCCTATTCGTTCGTTTATAGCCAACGCCCGGGCACGCCCGCCGCCGATCTGGCCGACGACACCCCGGAAGAGTTGAAGAAAGAACGCCTCAACGCGCTGCAACATCGTTTGAATCAGCAGGGCTTCGAGATCAGCCGACAAATGGTCGGTTCGATCCAGCGCATTCTGGTGACCGATTATTCGAAAAAAGACCCGGGCGAGCTGCAAGGGCGCACCGAGAATAACCGTATCGTCAACTTCCGCTGCGACAATCCAACCCTGATCGGCCAGTTCGCCGACGTGCACATCGACGCGGCGCAACCGCACTCGCTGCGCGGCTCGCTGGTTCAATAACAATGCCTATCCCCTGTGGGAGCGAGCCTGCTCGCGAAAGCGCTGTGTCATTCAACAGAGATGTCGTCTGGCACTCCCCCCTTCGCGAGCAGGCTCGCTCCCACAGGTCAAGCGCAGCGGCGCTTATCGGCTGAGCTATTTAAGAGCTTTCGCACCCAAGCCACTGGCGTTATCCTTGATTTCATCTTAATTGCCCCAGGGCGGCTAAATACGACCTTGAACGCACCCATCGAACCACATCGTTTTATTCTCGAGCCCTTTGAGGCTCGCCGCTTCGCCAATCTGTGCGGGCAATTCGACGAGCATTTGCGCTTGATCGAACAGCGCCTGACCATCGAGATCCGCAACCGCGGAAACCAGTTCGAGCTGATCGGCGATCCCAAGCTCACCACATCTGCGGAAAACCTGCTGCGCCGCCTGTACCGGGAAACCAAGGGGACCGAGCTGTCGCCGGACCTGGTGCACCTGTTCCTTCAGGAATCAGCCGTCGAGCAGATGGACAACCACTCTCCTGCCGAACCGTCCGTCGCCCTGCGCACCAAAAAAGGCATGATTCGCCCGCGCGGCCTGAATCAGCTGCGCTACGTGAAGGAAATCCTCGGCAACGACATCAACTTCGGCATTGGCCCGGCCGGTACCGGCAAGACTTATCTGGCCGTGGCCTGCGCTGTCGATGCGCTGGAACGCGAGCAGATTCGCCGCATCCTGCTGGTGCGTCCGGCGGTCGAAGCGGGCGAAAAGCTCGGTTTCCTGCCCGGTGACCTCGCACAGAAGATCGACCCGTACCTGCGCCCGCTCTATGACGCACTCTACGAGATGCTCGGATTCGAGTACGTGGCCAAGCTGATCGAGAAGCAAGTGATCGAAGTCGCTCCGCTGGCTTACATGCGCGGTCGCACGCTGAACAACAGCTTCATCATTCTCGATGAAAGCCAGAACACCACGGTCGAGCAGATGAAGATGTTCCTCACCCGGATCGGCTTCGGCTCCACCGCGGTTATCACCGGCGACATCACCCAGGTCGACCTGCCACGCGGCACCAAGTCCGGCCTGCATCATGTGATCGAAGTGCTCAAAGACGTGCCGGGCATCAGCTTCACTCACTTCCAGCCTAAAGACGTGGTGCGCCATCCATTGGTGCAGCGGATTGTCGAAGCCTACGAGCGCTTCGAAAGCCGCGCCGATGCGCCAAAGGAAGCCCCACGCGATGCTTGAGCTGGATCTGCAAATTGCCACCGAAGCGTCGGCGCCGAGTGAAACCGAATTGCGCCAATGGTGCGAACTGGCCCTGCGCCAGCGCACCGCCGACTCGGAGATGACCATTCGTCTGGTCGACGAGGAAGAAGGCCGCGAACTCAATCACACCTGGCGTCACAAGGATTACGCGACCAACGTCCTGTCGTTCCCGGCCGAAGTGCCTGACGAGTTTCTCGACATCCCGCTGCTCGGTGATCTGGTGATCTGCGTGGCGGTGGTCGAACGCGAGGCCGCCGAGCAGGGCAAGGCACTCAACGCCCACTGGGCACATCTGGTCATTCACGGCTGCTTGCATCTGCTCGGTTACGACCATATAGATGACGAAGAAGCCGAGGAAATGGAAGCACTGGAACGCGAGTTGCTTGCTGAACTGGGCTTTCCCGATCCGTACGCGGACGACGAAACCGAACACTCCCCCATCGTTACAACAAAGGATTCAGAGTAATCGCTATGAGCGAAGATCGATCGAGCAACGGGCAGAAGTCATGGCTGGGTAAACTCACCCAGGCTTTTGCCCACGAGCCGAAGAACCGTCAGGAGCTGCTTGAGCTGCTGCGCGATGCACATCAGAACAAATTGCTGGACAGCGAAGCGCTGGCCATCGTCGAAGGCGCCATTCAAGTGGCTGACCTGCAAGTTCGCGACATCATGGTGCCGCGCTCGCAGATGATCAGCATCAAGGCGACCCAGACACCCCGCGAATTCCTCCCTGCCGTGGTCGACTCGGCCCACTCGCGCTATCCGGTGATTGGCGAAAGCCACGATGACGTGATGGGCGTGTTGCTGGCCAAGGACTTGCTGCCGCTGATCCTCAAGGAAAACGGCGACAGCTTCAACATCAAGGACCTGCTGCGCCCGGCCACCTTCGTGCCGGAGTCCAAGCGCCTGAACGTGTTGCTGCGTGAATTTCGCGCCAACCACAACCACATGGCCATCGTCATCGACGAATACGGCGGCGTCGCGGGTCTGGTGACCATCGAAGACGTGCTCGAGCAGATCGTCGGCGACATCGAAGACGAACACGACGTCGAAGAAGACAGCTACATCAAGCCGCTGCCCAGCGGTGATTTCCTGATCAAGGCGCTGACGCCGATCGAGAACTTCAACGAGTTCTTCGACAGCGAATTCTCTGACGACGAGTTCGATACCGTGGGCGGCCTGGTGATGAGCGCGTTCGGCCACTTGCCAAAACGCAACGAAATCACTGAAATCGGCGCCTATCGTTTCCGCATCCTGAACGCCGACAGCCGTCGGATTCATTTGCTGCGACTCACGCCAATTGCTCGGTAAAGAAATCTAAGGATTGGGGTATGTCATCAGCTATTTCCTGCATCGCGTTGCGCCTGAAAGCGGGCCAGGCAAGGCGCAGTCCGTAGGGAATGGCATTCCCTTTCCAAGGACTGCAACGCAGCATGGCCCGCTTTCAGGCACAACCCGGAGGGCCGGGCCTGCTGTTACGTAGGGCTGCGTTACTCGTCGCTCATTTGAAAAACCAAACCACACTCCTCGTGCCTTGCCCTACGTAACAGCAGGCCCGGCGCGATACAGGAAATAGCTGATGACATACCCCCTGCGCTGGACAACCCGCCCCGGCTGGCCCGGTAACCTGCTGGCCGTGGCGGCCGGTGCAATCACCACGTTCGCTCTTGCTCCGTTCAACATCTGGCCGCTGGCGTTGCTGGCGGTCGGTCTGTTCTATGCCGGTTTGCGTGAACTGAACCCGCGTCAGGCGCTGGGCCGTGGCTGGTGCTTCGGCTTCGGCCTGTTCGGCGCCGGCACCAGCTGGATCTATTACAGCATTCACCATTTCGGCGGCGCTTCGGTATTGCTGGCCGGCTTCCTGATGCTGCTGTTCACGGCGGCGATTGCCTGGTTCTTCGCCCTGCCTGCCTGGCTATGGACGCGCTGGTTGCGCCGTAACGAAGCACCGCTGGCCGATGCGTTGGCGTTCGCTGCGCTGTGGGTCGGCCAGGAAGCCTTCCGTGGCTGGTTCCTGACCGGTTTCCCTTGGTTGTATTCCGGTTACAGCCAGCTCGACGGCCCGCTGTCCGGACTCGCGCCAGTCGGCGGCATGTGGCTGGTGTCGTTCGTGCTGGCGTTGACGGCAGCGTTGATCTACAACGCGCCGCGCCTGTTGCAGGCTCGTCGCAAGGGCTTTATCGCCGCCGGTGTGTTGCTGCTCGTTGGCCCTTGGGCGGCGGGGATCGCGTTGAAAGGTCACGCCTGGACCAGTCCGTCCGGTGCACCGCTGACGGTCGCCGCGATTCAGGGCAACGTCGCGCAAAGCATGAAATGGGACCCGGCCGAGCTCAACGCGCAACTGGCGTTGTACCGCGATCTGAGTTTCCGCTCCAAACCGGTCGACCTGCTGATCTGGCCGGAAACCGCCGTGCCGGTGCTCAAGGAGTCCGCCGAGGGCTACCTGACGATGATGGGCACGTTCGCCGCCGAGCGTAAATCGGCGTTGATCACCGGCGTACCGATTCGCCAGACCGTGCACCACGAACGCCGCTTCTACAACGGCATCACCGTGGTGGGCGAAGGCGATGGCACGTATCTCAAGCAGAAACTGGTGCCGTTCGGCGAATACGTACCCTTGCAGGACGTGCTGCGCGGACTGATCGCATTCTTCGACTTGCCGATGTCCGACTTCGCTCGTGGCCCGTCCGATCAGGCGTTGTTGCAGGCCAAGGGTTATCAGATAGCACCGTTCATCTGCTACGAAGTGGTCTACCCGGAATTTGCCGCCGGGCTGTCGGCACGCAGCGATCTGTTGCTGACGATCAGCAACGACACCTGGTTCGGCACTTCGATCGGCCCGCTGCAACATCTGCAGATGGCGCAGATGCGCGCGCTGGAAGCCGGCCGCTGGATGATCCGCGCGACCAATAACGGCGTGACCGGCCTGATCAACCCGTTCGGGCAGATCACCGAGCAGATTCCGCAGTTCGAACAGGGCGTGCTGTACGGCGAAGTGGTGCCGATGCACAACCTGACGCCATACCTGCAATGGCGTTCGTGGCCGCTGATCGTGCTGTGCCTGTTGCTGTTTGGCTGGGCGCTGATGGCGAACCGGATGTCGAAAACCCTTTAAAAGCTTCGCGAGCAGGCTCGCTCCCACATTGGGAAGCATTTCAATGTGGGAGCGAGCCTGCTCGCGAAGAGTGCATTAACAGCACCGAGTCAATCGTGGTGGGCATCACCTCGGTAAAACAACCAATACCCCACCTGCCCCACCGCCTCGTTAAGCAACTGCCCGCTCTGCCAGATCGATTTGAACTCCGGCAGCCAGCCACCAAACGGCCGGGCGTTGTCGGTGCCGAGGAAACCCACCGGCGCCGGCACCACTTCAAATCCCGCCTGCTGAAAACTCCAGACCGAACGCGGCATATGCCACGCCTGCGTGACCACGACGACACGTTTGATCCCTTGCGGCAGCAACATGTCGGCGCTGAATTTGGCGTTTTCCCAAGTGGTGCGACTTTCGCCTTCCTGCCAACGCACCGTCACACCGAAGTCATCGCGCAACGAATCAGCCATCAACTTGGCCTCGGTCGGCGGCGTACCGTAATGCAGGCCGCCACTGGTCAGAATCGGCAGGCCAGACGCCTTCGCCAGACGCGCCGCGTAGCGCTGGCGTTCAAGCCCGATACCGGTCGGCTGATCGTCGCCCCAGGCCAGATCGCCACGCTCACGCCCCGAACCCAGCACCACAATCGCATCGGCACGCTGCGCCAGCGTCGCCCACTCTTCGCGGGCCAACGGCGGCTGGCGTTCGAGCGCCTTGGCGCCCCACTGCACGACCACCGGCAGGCTCATCAGCCAGAGGCCGCCAAAGCCAAGGGCAAAGCACACCCCGGCCAGTCGCGGCCGCGAGCGGCGCAACCACCAGGCGGCGAGCAACAGCAATAAAAGAATGCCGGGCGGCAAGAGCAGTTGTTTGACGAAATAACGAAACGGCATCGGGCATCTCCAGAGATGCCCGAAGCCTAAGTGGCTTAATCCAATGCGACAACCGCCAGGGTCGGATCCTGTTGAAAAAGATCCCGTTGTTGCCCTGCCATGGGGTTACTTGGCCTGCAGAGAACGAACCTTGACGGCCTCTCTGGCCGGCTTCTTGTCCTTGAGCCAGATGACCTTGGCCGAATGAGCCGCATCGAGCTGCTTCACTGCTTGTGACAGGCATCCGTGGGTTTCACGCTCACTTCGATCCAGATAGGCCTTGACCAGTTTGAACTCGGCGGGGCTCAAGCCACGCAGTTCCAGTTCCAGGGGGCGCTCGTCGCGCAGCCGGTCAGCGGTTTTCAAGGCATCCAGGGCCATGCCCAGACGATCGATCAGCCTTTCGTACAACTCGGGTTTCGTTACGTTTTTTTTCCGTTGCTCCACCATCCCTCACCTCATTGAAGATAAGACTCACTCCCCAGTTAGAGCTTAGCTTCGCTGCGCAAACCGGCTACACGCCGCGACCAACGGCCCCCGCTGCGCTTTGACCGGGCCCACCCGCTGTAATCAGGGTTTCCCTAGGCCAAGCGCGGTCATGTATGCTACGGCGCTTCCTGTCATTCCACTTCCAGCGCACCCGGGCCATCCCGAATGCTGCCGTCGAAGAGGATTAGGCCACCCCTATCCAGTACAAAAGTAGCCATGCACGAACAATATCAGCCCCGTGAGATCGAAGCCGCCGCCCAATCGTTCTGGGACGAGCAAAAGTCCTTTGAAGTCAGTGAACAGCCAGGCAAGGAAACCTACTACTGCCTGTCGATGTTCCCTTACCCCAGCGGCAAGCTGCACATGGGGCACGTGCGCAACTACACCATCGGCGACGTGATCTCCCGCTATCAGCGCATGCAAGGCAAGAACGTCCTGCAACCGATGGGTTGGGACGCCTTTGGCATGCCGGCAGAAAACGCCGCGATGAAAAACAACGTCGCGCCGGCCAAATGGACCTACGAAAACATCGCCTACATGAAGTCGCAGCTGCGCAGCCTCGGCCTTGCGGTCGACTGGTCCCGTGAAGTGACCACCTGCAAGCCGGACTACTACCGCTGGGAACAATGGCTGTTCACGCGTCTGTTCGAAAAAGGCGTGATCTACCGCAAGAACGGTACCGTGAACTGGGACCCGGTCGACCAGACCGTGCTGGCCAACGAGCAAGTCATCGACGGTCGCGGCTGGCGCTCCGGCGCGCTGATCGAAAAGCGCGAAATCCCGATGTATTACTTCAAGATCACCGCCTACGCGGATGAGCTGCTGGAAAGCCTCGACGAACTGACGGGCTGGCCGGAACAGGTCAAGACCATGCAGCGCAACTGGATCGGCAAATCCCGTGGCATGGAAGTGCAGTTCCCGTACAACGTCGACTCGATCGGCGAAGCCGGCACCTTGAAAGTCTTCACCACCCGTCCGGACACCCTGATGGGCGCGACCTACGTCGCCGTTGCTGCCGAACACCCGCTGGCCAGCCTGGCCGCGCAGAACAACCCTGAGCTGCAAGCGTTCATCGCCGAATGCAAGGGCGGCAGCGTCGCAGAAGCCGACGTCGCCACCCAAGAGAAAAAAGGCCTGCCGACCGGCCTGTTCGTCGAGCACCCGCTGACCGGTGAAAAACTCCCGGTGTGGGTCGCCAACTATGTGCTGATGCACTACGGCGACGGCGCGGTCATGGCCGTACCGGCCCACGACGAGCGCGATTTCGAATTCGCTCACAAGTACAACCTGCCGGTGAAATCGGTGGTGCGCACCAGCTCCGGTGATACCAACCCGGCGCCGTGGCAAGACGCCTATGGCGAGCATGGCACGCTGATCAACTCCGGCGAATTCGACGGCCTGGACTTCGCGGGCGCATTCGACGCCATGGAAGTCGCCCTGATCAAGAAGGAACTGGGCGCCTCCCGTACCCAGTTCCGCCTGCGCGACTGGGGCATCAGCCGTCAGCGCTACTGGGGCTGCCCGATCCCGATCATCCACTGCGATGCGTGCGGTGACGTGCCGGTGCCGGAAGACCAACTGCCTGTCGTGCTGCCGGAAGACGTGGTGCCGGACGGCGCCGGTTCGCCGCTGGCGCGCATGCCGGAGTTCTATGAGTGCAGCTGCCCGAAATGCGGCGCGCCGGCCAAACGCGAAACCGACACCATGGACACCTTCGTCGAGTCGTCGTGGTACTACGCCCGCTACGCCTCGCCGCACTTTGAAGGTGGCTTGGTGGAGAAATCCGCGGCGGATCACTGGCTGCCGGTCGATCAATACATTGGCGGTATCGAACACGCGATTCTGCACCTGCTCTATGCGCGCTTCTTCCACAAGCTGATGCGCGACGAAGGCCTGGTCAGTTCCAACGAGCCGTTCAAGAACCTGCTGACCCAGGGCATGGTGATCGCCGAGACTTACTATCGTCGCGAAGCCAACGGTGCCTACACCTGGTTCAACCCGGCGGACGTGGAACTTGAGCGGGACAGCAAAGCCAAAGTCATCAGCGCCAAGCTGAAGTCCGACGGCCTGCCGGTGGAAATCGGCGGCACCGAGAAGATGGCCAAGTCGAAGAACAACGGCGTCGACCCGCAGTCGATGATCGATCAGTTCGGCGCCGACACCTGCCGCCTGTTCATGATGTTCGCCTCGCCGCCCGACATGAGCGCGGAATGGTCGGACTCCGGTGTTGAAGGCTCGCACCGTTTCCTCAAGCGCGTCTGGCGTCTGGCCCAGTCCCACGTTACCCAGGGCTTGCCGGGCAAACTGGACATCGCAGGTCTGAGCGACGAGCAGAAAGCCGTTCGTCGCGCCACTCACCTGGCGATCAAGCAAGCCAGCCATGACGTTGGCCAGAACCACAAATTCAACACCGCCATCGCCCAGGTCATGACGCTGATGAACGTGCTGGAAAAAGCCGCGCAAGGCACCGAACAGGACCGCGCGCTGCTGCACGAAGGGCTGGAAGCGGTCACGCTGCTGCTGGCGCCGATCACCCCGCACATCAGCCACGAACTGTGGAAGCAACTGGGTCACGCCGATGCCGTGATCGACGCAGGCTGGCCGGCGGTGGACGAAAGCGCACTGGTGCAGGACAGCCTGACTCTGGTTATTCAGGTCAACGGCAAGCTGCGCGGCCAGATCGAGATGCCGGCCAGCGCGACCCGCGAAGAAGTCGAAGCGGCCGCTCGGGTCAACGAAAACGTGCTGCGCTTCGTCGATGGCCTGACGATTCGTAAAGTGATCGTGGTGCCGGGCAAACTGGTCAACATCGTTGCCAGCTAAATTGGATTGGGTGTCGGGCTTGCCCGGCGCCCTGTAAAACCTTTCGGGCCGCCGGGTCGGCCCACATGGTTTCAAGGGGAGCAACACAATGATCAAACGCAATCTGCTGGTGATGGGCCTCGCTGTCCTGCTGAGCGCCTGCGGTTTCCAGCTGCGTGGCACTGGCACCAATGAACTGTCGATCAAGGAACTCGACCTGAGCGCCCGTAACGCCTATGGCGAAACCGTGACTCAGCTGCGTCAGGTACTGGAGTCCAGCGGCGTCAAGGTTTACAGCGGCGCGCCGTACAAACTGTTCCTGGCTGACGAGCAGGAAAGCCAGCGCATCCTCAGCTATGCAGGCGCCGGTCGCACAGGCGAGTATCAGGTCAGCACTGTTCTTAGTTATGACATCCGCGGCGAGAACAACCTGCAACTGCTGAGCGACAAGCTTGAAGTGCAGAAAGTGTTCATCCATGACGGCAACAACCTCGTCGGTTCCGATCAGGAAGCCAATGACGCCCGCCGTGAGACCCGCCGTGAGCTGGTTCAGCGCATGATGCTGCGCCTGCAGCAACTGACCCCGGGTCAACTGCAACAATTGCAGCAAACCGCCAACGACCGTGCCAAGGCAGAAGCCGACGCACTGGAAGCGGCGCAGAAGGCTGAGGCGCAAACCCCGCGTCAGTCGCCGCTCGAAATCCCGCAGCAGTAAGACGACCGGGGCGCCCAGGCGCCCCGCTCGCCCTTCCTTATGAAGCTCGCTCCCGCCCAACTCGGCAAACACCTGCAAGGCGCTCTTGCGCCGGTCTACGTCATCAGTGGCGATGACCCGCTGCTGTGTCAGGAAGCCGCCGACGCTATCCGCAGCGCTGCTCGCCAGCAAGGTTTCGACGAACGTCAGGTCTTCGCCGCCGACGCCAATTTCGATTGGGGCACGTTGTTGCAGGCTGGCGCCAGCATGTCGTTGTTCTCGGAAAAACGCCTGCTGGAATTGCGCCTGCCTTCGGGCAAGCCCGGTGACAAAGGTGCCGCGGCACTTATCGAATACTGCTCGCGCCCCGCTGAAGACACGGTGCTGCTGATCAGCCTGCCCAAGCTCGACGGCAGCGCGCAGAAGACCAAGTGGGGCAAGGCGCTGGTCGAAGGTCAGCAAACCCAGTTCGTGCAGATCTGGCCGGTGGATGCCAATCAGCTGCCGAGCTGGATTCGCCAGCGCCTGTCTCAGGCAGGTCTGTCGGCCAGTCAGGACGCCGTCGAATTGATTGCCGCGCGAGTCGAGGGCAACCTGCTCGCCGCCGCGCAGGAAATCGAGAAGCTCAAACTGATGGCCGAAGGTGGGCAGATCACCCTTGAAACCGTTCAGGCCGCCGTGGCGGACAGTGCGCGTTTTGACGTGTTCGGCCTGACCGACGCGGTACTCAACGGCGAACCGGCCCACGCCTTGCGCATGCTTGAAGGCCTGCGCGGTGAGGGCGTCGAGCCGCCAGTGATCCTCTGGGCGCTGGCGCGGGAGTTGCGTCTGCTGGCCAATATCTCGCTGCAGTACAGTCAGGGGACGCCGCTGGACAAATGTTTCAGCCAGGCGAAACCGCCAGTCTGGGACAAGCGCAAACCCCTGATGAGCAAGGCCCTGCAACGCTACTCGGCGCAACGCTGGGCGCAGTTGTTGCTCGAAGCTCAGCGTATCGATGCGCAGATCAAAGGTCAGGCGGCCGGTTCGCCGTGGATGAGCCTGAGTCGGTTGGCGCTGTTGATGGCCGGTCAGCGTCTGACACTTCCCGCCGAGTAGGCATTCGACCGCATCACGCCCATTCGCGAGCAGGCTCGCTCCCACAGGTGACCGCGTTCCAACGTGGGAGCGAGCCTGCTCGCGAAGACGCCATAACATTCGTATACAACTGTTACTGGACAGACGCCAGGCATCGGCAGATTATTCCCCCCGCAAAACCCACCTCACAGAGAGAATCTCATGAGCAAAAAGCCAGCGAAACACGGCTCCAACAAGGCCAAATCCATCGTCGCCCAGCCCTTGTTCCGCAGCCGCCAGGAACGACCAGCCAAGGGCAAAGGCAGCTACCGCCGCGAAGCCTTCCAGTCTGACAACTGGGAGGCTTCTTACTTTCTGGCTGCCTGAAGCGCAGTACCCCCCGCTCATGTTAAGGTCTGCACCTGATTCGTATCTCCTGGAACCGTGCATGCCCTTAAGTCTTTCCCGTCGTTGGCCTGTCCGCCAATTGATCGCTGCCTCCAGCTTCATTCTGCTTGTCGCCTGTGCGGAAAAACCCACCGCCGCCGATGCGCAACCGCTTCAAGCCGCCCCGGTCACCACGGCCCCAGCGATCGTCCCGCCGGTAGTGCCGTCCGCCGACCCGCTTGATATTCAACCAACCCAGACGTTTGCCGAATGGCAGGCCGGTTTCCGCAAGGATGCCCTGGCTGCCGGGATTCGCGCCGAGCTGTTCGATCGCGCCTTCGCCAACATCAGCTTCGATGCCAGCGTGATTCGCGCCGATCGCAGCCAGCCGGAATTCTCCCGTCCGGTATGGGAATACCTCGACGGTGCGCTGTCGCCATTGCGGGTGCGAAAAGGTCAGGCACTGATTGAGCAGTACGCCGATATTCTGCAAAGCATCGAGCAGCGCTATGGCGTTGATCGCCAGGCATTGGTGTCGGTATGGGGCATGGAAAGCAACTTCGGCCAGTTCCAGGGCAGCAAGTCGGTGATCAACTCACTGGCGACCCTGGCTTATGAAGGTCGCCGTCCGGGTTTCGCCCACGCGCAGCTGATTGCCGCCCTGCAAATTCTGCAACAGGGCGATATCACTCCCGAGAAAATGCTCGGCTCATGGGCCGGTGCGATGGGCCAGACCCAATTCATTCCGACTACTTACAACACCCACGCGGTGGACTTCGACGGTGACGGTCGCCGCGATATCTGGGGCAGCCCCGCCGATGCATTGGCCTCGACCGCACACTACCTGCAAAGCTCGGGCTGGCAGCGTGGCCAGCCGTGGGGTTTCGAAGTGCAAGTGCCGAACAACTTCAATTACACCCTCGCTGACGGGGCGATTCGCAAAAGCGTTGCCGAATGGCGCCAACTGGGTGTGACCCTGCCAAATGGCGCGCAGGTCCCGGCGGGTTCCGAACAACTGTCCGCCGCCCTGTTGTTGCCCGCCGGCCATCGTGGCCCGGCATTCCTGATCCTCGATAACTTCCGGGCGATCCTCAAGTACAACAATTCGTCGTCGTATGCGCTGGCGGTGAGTCTGTTGTCCGAACGTTTCAGCGGCGCAGGCCTGATCAGTGGCAGCTGGCCGAAAGATGATTTACCACTGAGCCGCACCGAGCGGATCGAGTTGCAAACGCTGCTGAGCGCGCGCAATTACGATGCCGGCACGGCAGACGGGATTATCGGCGCCAATACGCGCAAGGCGATTCGCAGTGCCCAGCAGGCGCTGGGCTGGCCGGCGGATGGCTATCCGACGCATAAGTTGCTAGAGAGCCTGCGCACCCAATAAAGCCTTCGGGAGCAAGCCCCCTCCCACATTCGACCGAGTTTCAACATGAGAACAGGGTCAATTGTGGGAGGGGGCTTGCTCCCGAAGACTGAATCACTGGCAACGGACCTTTAAGATCTGACCACCACATCCTGCTCCAGCATCAACTCCTGCTTGCCCGCATCCAGCCGCACCAGCGCGCCCAACGGCAATGTCAGGTTCGGATCGCAATGGCCACTGCGCCATCCCGACAGCACCGGAATCCGCAGCGGTTCAAAGGTCTGCTTCAGTAAGCGATTCAGCGCCGCGACCTCCACACCCGCGATATCACCGACCAACACCCCACGCAACCTGGCCAGCTTGCCGGCCAGACGCATCTGGGTCAGCAGTCGGTCGATGCGATACAGCGGCTCGTTGATGTCCTCGATGAACAGAATCGCCCCTTCGACCTCGATCTCATAAGGCGTGCCCAATGTCGCAGCGATCATCGCCAGATTGCCGCCAAGCAAACGCCCGTGGGCGATGCCCGGCTCTACGGTAGTCAGCGGATAAGCCACCGGGTGGCTCAGCACACTGCCCGCCTTGATCTGCCCGCGCAGCATGGCAAAAAACGAAGTGACCGTCGGCGGTTCCTTGTCGCCCAACAGATCAGCGTTGAGCAGCGGCCCGTGAAAGGTCACAAACCCGGCATAGCGGCTGATCGCCAAATGCAGCGCGGTGATGTCGCTGTAGCCGACGAAGGGCTTGGCATGGCGGCTCAGCAGGTCATAGTCGATGCGGTCCAGCAGCCGGGGCGTGCCGTAGCCGCCGCGCAGGCAAATGATCGCGTCGACTTCGGGGTCAGCGAACGCTGCGTGCAGATCGCGCAGACGTACCTCGTCACTGCCGGCCAGATAGCCATCCTTCTCGTAGACCCCGGGAAACACTTTCAGCCCGTAACCGCGGGCGCGCATCCATTGCACCGCCTTATCGGTGTCCAGAGCACCGGGGCCGGCGGGTGCAATAACGCCGATCAGCCCCTCCGAGGGCAGCGCGGGCACAGCGCGGTGCGGGCAAAGTGTTTGGGTCGGTCGAACGGTCATCCTTGGATCTCCCTGTGAATTCATGCACACACAGTAGTCAGGAACGGGCACAAACAGAAGAGGGTCAGCCACGCCGTGGATTGAAGGAAAAGTCAGCAACGAATGTAAGCCGGGCAAAAAAATGCCCGCCGGGCGTTAAGCCTCGGCGGGCATTTTGTACATCAGTGCGGGATCAGGAACCCAGCAGCTCTGCCTTGACCAGCTTCGCCTGCTCATCGGCGTGGTACGAGGAGCGTACCAGCGGACCGGAAGCAACGTTCTTGAAGCCCATCTTGTAGCCTTCCTCGGCGAACCAGGCGAAGGTGTCCGGGTGCACGAAACGCTGCACCGGCAAGTGGCTGCGCGACGGTTGCAGGTACTGACCGAGGGTCAGCATGTCGATGTCGTGTTCGCGCATGCGCTTCATGACTTCGATGACTTCGTCGTCGGTCTCGCCCAGACCCAGCATCAGGCCGGACTTGGTCGGAATGTGCGGCATCATCTGCTTGAAGCGTTGCAGCAGGGTCAGCGACCACTGGTAATCCGAACCCGGACGCGCGGCCTTGTACAGGCGTGGCACGGTTTCCAGGTTGTGGTTGAACACATCCGGCGGCTCGGCGGCGGTGATTTCCAGGGCAATGTCCATGCGGCCACGGTAGTCCGGGACGAGCGTCTCGAGCTGCACGTTCGGCGACAGTTTACGGATTTCACGGATGCAGTCGGCAAAGTGCTGGGCGCCGCCGTCACGCAGGTCGTCACGGTCCACCGAGGTGATGACCACGTACTTGAGCTTGAGGTCGGCGATCGCAATAGCGAGGCTTTGCGGCTCGTTGACGTCCAATGGCTTCGGACGACCGTGACCCACGTCGCAGAACGGGCAGCGACGGGTGCAGATGTCGCCCATGATCATGAAGGTCGCGGTGCCGCCGGAGAAGCATTCGCCAAGGTTCGGGCAGGACGCTTCTTCGCAGACGCTGTGCAGCTTGTGCTTGCGCAGCAGGCTCTTGATGCGGTCGACCTCCGGGGAAACCGGGATGCGCACGCGGATCCAGTCGGGTTTCTTCGGCAGTTCGGTGGTCGGAATGATCTTGACCGGGATGCGTGCAACCTTCTCGGCGCCGCGCAGCTTGACGCCGGCTTCAACCTTGGGACGCGGGGCCGGGCGCTCGGTCACGTCGAGCGTCGGGATCATGGTTTGCACTGCATCAGTAGTCATATCAGTCGATTCCGCCCGTGAGGGTCGTCTGCTCAGCATAGTCGAGGTGTTTGACGAGCTGCGCGCGCAGCCGGGCACTTACCTCGGCAAATTCAATCGATCCTGCGTGGTCACTCAGCTGGGTCATAGCCAGCCCGGCGTAGCCGCAGGGATTAATCCGTCGAAACGGTTCCAGGTTCATATCCACGTTCAAGGCCAGGCCGTGAAAGGAGCAACCGTGGCGAATGCGCAAACCCAGAGAAGCGATTTTCGCTCCATCGACGTACACGCCGGGAGCATCTGGCTTGGCGGCGGCGGTGACGCCGTAGCTGGCCAGCAGTTCGATCAGACAGGCTTCCATGCGGCTGACCAGATCACGCACGCCGAATCCCAGCTTGCGTACATCCAGTAACAGATAGGCCACCAGTTGCCCGGGGCCATGATAAGTCACTTGGCCGCCACGATCGACCTGCACCACCGGAATATCGCCCGGCAGCAGCAAATGCTCGGCCTTGCCCGCCTGGCCCTGGGTGAACACCGGCGGGTGCTCAACCAGCCAGATTTCGTCGGCGGCATCGCTCCCGCGTTCGTTGGTAAAGCGCTGCATGGCATGCCAGACCGGCTCGTACGCCATCTGGCCAAGCTCGCGAAAGCCCAGCGTGCCGTGCATCACAGCACCATGTGTACGAAGCCGGTCGCCCGCAGTTCGCTGTTGATGTTGTACAGCTGATCCTGATCGGTGGCGACGATGTGCAGCTGGATAGTGGTGTACTTGCCGGTGCTGCTTTGACGCTCGTCGATGCGCTCATCATTGATGGTCGCGTGTTTCTTGACGATCTCGATGATCTGGTCTTTGCGGCCGACGCCCGTATCGCTGATCACCTTGATCGGGTAATCAGTCTGCGGAAATTCGATTTTTGGCGCCTGTACTTCGGTATCGGTCATGGCGTAACGGCCTCTTAAGCCGTGGTAACGCACATGGCCCCGCACCGGATCGGGGCGGGGCCATGCAGGTCAACACTAAATCAGTTGAACAAGCCGTAGAAGAATAGACGGATGCTATCCCACATGCGGCGGAAGATACCACCCTCCTCGACGCCATCCAGAGCGATCAGGTCAGCGCTGTGCACGACCTTGTCTTCCAGTTTGACTTCGACTTTACCGATCACGTCGCCCTTGGCGATTGGCGCAACCAGTTGCGGGTTCATGGTCATGCTCGCAGCGAGCTTCTTCAGCTGGCCCTTCGGCAGAGTCATGGTCAGGTCTTGCGCCAGGCCAGCCTTGACCTGGTTGGTGGTGCCTTTCCACACCGGCGCCTGCGCCAGTTCAGTGCCCTTCTGGTAGAAGGTCTGGGTTTCGAAGAAACGGAAACCGTAGGTCAGCAGCTTCTGGGTTTCAGCGGCGCGAGCCACTTCGCTGTTGGTGCCGAACACCACGGCGATCAGGCGCTGGCCGTCACGTACCGCCGAGGACACCATGCAGTAGCCGGCTTCATCGGTGTGGCCGGTTTTCAGACCGTCTACAGTCTTGTC
Organism: Pseudomonas sp. SWRI111; assembly: GCF_014268555.1. Lineage (NCBI taxonomy): Bacteria > Pseudomonadati > Pseudomonadota > Gammaproteobacteria > Pseudomonadales > Pseudomonadaceae > Pseudomonas > Pseudomonas sp. SWRI111. Next base: position 184,984 of record NZ_JABWQQ010000004.1, read on the forward strand.
GCGCCACAGCAGCAGGTTGCGGTTAGGCTGTTTGATGCCGTTCCAGAAGAACTCTTTCTGCGAGTAGATCGCATAGTGAGCCGGGTCTTCGTGGATGATCGCGCGGGCCAGGATCGCCATGTCGTGCGCGGACGAGTAGTGCTCAGGGTTCGGCAGACCGGTCGGGTTCATGAAGTGGGTGTTGGTCATGCCCAGTTCGGTGACGGTCTTGTTCATCAGGTCGGCGAATGCGTCTTCGCTGCCGGCGATGTGTTCGGCCAGGGCGACGCTGGCGTCATTGCCGGACTGGATGATGATGCCGTGCAGCAGGTCGCTGACCGTGACTTGCGAGCCGACCTTGATGAACATCCGCGAACCGCCGGTGCGCCAGGCGTTTTCGCTGACGGTCACCGGGTCGTTTTCACCGATCTGGCCGCGGCGGATTTCCAGGGTCGCGATGTACGCGGTCATCAGCTTGGTCAGGCTGGCCGGCGGCAGACGCTGGTCGCCATTGTTTTCGACCAGCACGTTGCCGCTGCTGGCGTCCATCAGAACGTAGGCCTTGGCAGCCAGTTGTGGTGGCGACGGCATCATCTCGGCCGCAAAAGCGGCTGGCGAGAGGAGCAGCGGGACTAGCAGACACAGGCGTTTGGCAAAGGTGGTGATGTTCATCCGTCTCTCGAAATCGCTAATGGAAACTTGCCCGAAGGCAAAACTTATTCAGACAGCCTTCTAACGGGCCATCGCGTGTTCAGTTGCTCACTCCAGTCACCCTTGCCGGGCTTTTGTTCTTCGACGAGCCAACAACCTGGTTCACCCCCCGAATACCGCAAGTGAACCGTCAATCAAGGTCTACGTATTACTCGGTGACCACACTGGGCGAACCCAGGTTGGCCAGGCGCACGCTGTTCTGCACCTGGGCGATCTCACCCGGCGAGCCGATCGGCCCCAGGCGTACCCGGTGCAGGGTCTGCTGATTGCGCACGATCGAGCTGATGAACACCGGAGCGCTCACCATCCCGCTGAGCTTCGACCTCAGCAGTTCGGCAGCGTCCGGGTTGGCGAACGCGCCCACCTGCAGATACTGGCCAGACGCTGGTGCAGAAGCGTTTTTTTTTGCATCGATCTGCACCGGCACTACGGCCGCAGCATGCTGTTGCGGCGGCGGCGTCCACTGCTCGACGGTGCCGGCCGAAGCCGTGATCACCGGCGCGCTATTTTGCGCCACTTGCGGCTCGTTGAGCATCAGCGGCGCCGGACGCCCCTTGGCTGCCCACCATTGCTGCGGATCGATGCCTTCAACCTTGACCCGCGCGGTGCCGGTTTCGGCATAGCCGAGTTTCTTCGCCGCGGCGTAGGACAGGTCGATGATGCGATCGGAGTAGAACGGCCCGCGGTCATTGACGCGCAGGATCACGCTCTTGTTGTTGTCCAGGTTGGTCACCCGAACGTAGCTCGGCAGCGGCAAGGTCTTGTGCGCGGCACTCATGCCGTACAGGTCATACACTTCGCCGTTGGCGGTGTTCTGGCCATGAAACTTGGTGCCGTACCAGGACGCCGTGCCCGAAGCCACGTAGGTCTTGGATTCCTGCAACGGAAAGTAGGTCTTGCCCAGCACGGTGTACGGGTTGGCCTTGTACGGGCCGGTGTGCAGGGTCGGGGTCGCATCGGGGATGCGCGAGACATCAACGTCCCACCACGGCGCGCCATCTTTGTGCGCGCGGTTGATGTCCAGGCCCGGTTGGGCGCGGACAGCGGTGGACGGGGTCTTCTGCGTCGGCGTGCGGCTGGTCGTGCAACTGGCGACCAGGACTGCCAACGCAGCGAAAGCCACCAGCTTCAGGGGTTTGTTGTTAGGCAATGCCTGCATTACTTGACGCCCCGTGCTTGTACCAGCTGTTCAGACAGTTGATGTACGGCCATGGCGTACATCACGCTGCGGTTATAACGCGTGATTGCGTAGAAATTCTTCAGGCCCATCCAGTATTCCGGACCATTGTCGCCTTCAAGGCGAAATGCAGTAACCGGCATATCATCGCGCAGCGCATCATGACTTGACCAGCCCAGCGCCCGCAACTCCGCCACCGTCTTCACCGGCTCGATGCCGGTGGTCAAGCCTTCATCGGCCTGCTCGCCACGCACATCGGCACGGCTGACCACCGGTTCGCCGGCAACCCAGCCATGACGCTTGAAATAGCTGGCCACGCTGCCGATCGCATCATCGGGGTTGTTCCAGATATTGATGTGGCCGTCACCGTCGAAATCCACCGCGTAGGCGCGAAAGCTGCTGGGCATGAATTGCGGCAGGCCCATGGCCCCGGCGTACGAGCCTTTGAGGGTCAGGGGATCGACCTGCTCTTCACGGGCCAGCAAGAGGAACTCACGCAGTTCCTTGCGGAAAAATTCGGCACGGGGAGGATAGTCGAAACCGAGCGTCGACAAGGCGTCGATGACGCGGAAATTACCGGTATTACGTCCGAAAAAGGTCTCTACGCCGATGATCGACACGATGACTTGTGCCGGCACGCCATATTCCTGCTCGGCACGGGCCAGTGTCGCCTCGTGCTGACGCCAGAAGTCCACGCCGCGGGCGATACGCGCGTCGGTGATGAACATCGGGCGGTATTCGTTCCACTGCTTGACCCTTTCGGCGGGCTTGGAGATGGCGTCGAGAATCGACTGCTTGCGTTGCGCCTCGCGGAACACACCCATCAGTTGTTCACCGGCGAAACCGTAGTCGCGGGTCATTTCTCCGACGAATTCGGCCACCTGCGGCGAGCCTTCATAGTCGCCGGCCAGCGCTTCCTGCACGCCCCCCAGCAGGCCCATCAGGCCAACCAGCGGCGCACATCGAGTCGCCCAGCCACGCATTGCTTGCATTGAACTCTTCACCTTATTCAAACCTGTGCGATCCACTTGCGATGGGTATGGATCGACATCAAAACCCCAAACGCTGACAGCAGCGTCACCAGCGAAGTTCCTCCGTAGCTAATGAACGGCAACGGCACCCCTACGACCGGCAACAGGCCACTGACCATACCGATGTTGACGAAAACGTAAACAAAAAATGTCATGGTCAACGCACCGGCGAGCAACTTGCCGAACAGCGTTTGCGCCTGGGCGGTGATCACCAACCCTCGTCCGATCAGCAACAAATAAATCAGCAACAGCGCACAGATGCCGACCAGACCGAACTCTTCGCCGAGCACGGCAATAATGAAGTCGGTGTGGCTTTCCGGCAGAAAGTCCAGGTGCGACTGGGTGCCGAGCAGCCAGCCCTTGCCGAATACCCCACCGGAACCGATCGCCGCTTTCGACTGGATGATGTTCCAGCCGGTGCCCAGCGGATCGCTTTCCGGGTCGAGGAAGGTCAGGACCCGCTGCTTTTGATAGTCGTGCATGACGAAAAACCACATCGCCACCGACACCGGCACGGCCGCCGCCAGCACGCTGAGAATCCAGCGCCAGCGCAAGCCACCCATGAACAGGACGAAAGCGCCACCGGCGAGAATCAGCAGCGAGGTGCCCAGATCCGGCTGGCGCACGATCAGAACGAACGGCACGCCAATCAGCATCAGGCTGATGCCGACGTGCTTGAGTTGCGGCGGCAAGGTGCGCTTGGACAGGTACCAGGCGATGGTCGCCGGCATGAGGATCTTCATGAATTCGGAGGGCTGGAAGCGGATCACCCCGGGGATGTTGATCCAGCGCGTGGCGCCCATGGCGTTGTGACCCATGATGTCGACGACGATCAGCAACACCACGCCGATCACGTAGCCGAGCGGCACCCAACGGGCCATGAAACGCGGCTCGAACTGGGCGATGACGATCATCGCCACCAGACCGATGCCGAACGACGTAGCCTGCTTGCCGAGCAGATCCCAGCTCTTGCCGCTGGCCGAATACAGCACGAACAGGCTGCCGGCGGCGAGAATCAGCAGCAGGATCAACAGCGGGCCGTCGATATGCAGCCTTTGCAGCAACGTCGCGCGGCGACGCATCACATCCTCGCTGGAGAGCATGCGATCGAAGTTATTCATCACGGGCCTGGGCCTCCGCAGTGATTGGGCTGGCGTATTCGGCTTTCAGATGACCGTCCTTATCGAGCAGCCAGGCGTCCATGATCTGACGCACCACGGGCGCGGCGACGCCGGAACCGGATTCGCCGTTCTCGACCATCACCGAGACGACGATTTTAGGGTCATCGGCCGGGGCGAAACCGACGAACAAGGCGTGGTCGCGGTGGCGCTCCTGAACCTTGGAACGGTCATATTTCTCGCCCTGTTTGATCGCGACCACCTGCGCGGTACCGGACTTGCCGGCGATGCGATATTGCGCGCCGATCGCCGCTTTGCGCGCAGTGCCACGGGCCCCGTGCATCACCTGCTGCATGCCGTGGTTGACCTTGTTCCAGTCGGACGGGTCGCGCAGCACGATGTTCGGCATCGGGTTGTCGTCCACCGGCTTCACCCCGTCGAGGGACTTGGCCAGGTGCGGACGATTCCAGATGCCTTTGTTGGCGACCAGCGCAGTGGCCTGGGCCAGTTGCAGCGGCGTCGACTGCATGTAGCCCTGGCCGATCCCGAGGATCAGGGTTTCGCCAGGGAACCACGCCTGTTTGCGGGTGGCGCGCTTCCATTCGCGAGACGGCATCAGGCCGGGGGATTCTTCGAACATGTCCAGCGAGACCTTCTGGCCGATGCCGAACTTGTTCATGTAGGCCGACAGCCGATCGATGCCGAGCTTGTGCGCCAGGTCATAGAAGTAGGTGTCGTTGGAACGCATGATCGCCGTGTCGAGGTCGACGAAGCCGTCACCGGTGCGGTTCCAGTTGCGGTACTTGTGATCGTAATTGGGCAGCATGTAGTAACCCGGATCGAACACCCGGCTGGACGCCGTGACCACGCCCGCGTCGAGGCCGGCAATCGCCACCGCCGGTTTGATCGTCGAACCCGGGGGGTACAGACCGCGCAGCACGCGGTTGAACAGCGGCCGGTCGATGGAATCACGCAACTCGGCGTAGGCCTTGAAGCTGATACCAGTGACGAAGAGGTTGGGGTCGAAGCTCGGCTGACTGACCATCGCCAGCACTTCACCAGTCTTCGGATCGAGCGCAACCACCGCGCCACGGCGCCCGCCCAGTGCTGCCTCGGCCGCTTCCTGCAATTTGATGTCGAGGCTCAGGACAATGTCCTTGCCGGGAATCGGATCGGTGCGCTTGAGCACGCGCAACACCCGGCCACGGGCGTTGGTCTCGACTTCTTCGTAACCGACCTGACCGTGCAATTCCGGCTCGTAGAAACGCTCGATGCCGGTCTTGCCGATATGGTGGGTGCCGCTGTAATTGACCGGGTCGAGCGACTTCAGCTCTTTCTCGTTGATCCGCCCCATGTAACCCACCGAGTGCGCAAAATGCGCGCCCTGCGGATAGTGACGGACCAGTTGCGCCACCACTTCCACCCCAGGCAGGCGGAACTGGTTCACGGCAATCCGGGCGATCTGCTCCTCGCTCAGTTCGAACAGAATCGGCACCGGTTCGAACGGTCGGCGCCCCTGACGCATGCGTTTCTCGAAGATCACCCGGTCCTCGGGCGTCAGCTCCAGCACCTCGACAATGACGTCGAGCACCTGTTGCCAGTCGCCGGAGCGCTCGCGGGTCATGCTCAGGCTGAAGCTCGGACGGTTGTCCGCCACCACCACGCCGTTGCGGTCGAAGATCAACCCGCGGGTCGGCGGAATCGGCTGCACGTGGACGCGGTTGTTTTCCGACAGCGTCGAGTGGTACTCGTACTGGATCACTTGCAAGTAATACAGCCGCGCGATCAGCACGCCGATCAGCATCACGATCACGATCGCACCGAACACGACGCGGCTGCGCACCAGACGGGCGTCCTTTTCGTGGTCCTTGATGCGGATCGGCTGAGTCATGGGGACAGGATTACTTGTGGTAAGGGTGACCGGACAGCACGGTCCAGGCACGGTACAACTGTTCGCCGATCAGGATCCGCACCAGCGGGTGCGGCAACGTCAGCGGCGACAACGACCAGCGCTGGTCAGCCCGGGCGCAAACTTCCGGCGCCAGCCCTTCCGGGCCACCGACCATGAAATTGACCGTGCGCGAATCCAGCCGCCAGCGATCAAGCTCGACCGCCAGTTGCTCGGTGCTCCAGGGCTTGCCGTGAACTTCCAGCGTGACGATCCGCTCGTTGTGCCCGACCTTGGCCAGCATGGCTTCGCCTTCCTGGCGGATGAAACGGGCCACGTCGGCATTCTTGCCACGGGTATTGAGCGGAATTTCCACCAGTTCCAGCGCCAGCTCGGACGGAAGACGCTTGGCATATTCATGCCAGCCTTCTTCCACCCACTTGGGCATGCGTGAACCGACGGCGATCAGGCGCAGTCGCACAGCAATCCCTTAGAACTGGTCTTTGTTGAGCTTGGTGAAATGCTCGTGGGTGTTTTCCGGGCTGTGGTGCTTGGCGTCGGCCGCGCGGCTTTGCTCGGCACCGGCCCACAGACGCTCCAGGTCGTAGAACTGACGTGCCGAGGCGGTCATCATGTGCACGATCACCAGATCGAGGTCGAGCAACACCCAGTCGCTGTCGCCCTTGCCTTCTTCGCCCAGCGGCTTGGCGCCCTGTTTCTTCACTTCTTCGCGGACCTTGTCCAGCATCGCGTTGATCTGGCGATTGGAGGTACCGGTGGCGATGATCATGTAGTCAGTGATGCTCTGCTTGTCGCGCACATCAATGATCTGGATGTCCTGGGCCTTGACGTCTTCCAGCGCGGCGACGGCAAGCTTGACCAGTTCGTCGCCCTTGAGCGGCTCATTGGTGTTGACCGCTTCAGGCAGCGGCGCGCTCTTGAAGGTGCCTTTGCGCTTTACTTTCGGTAGATCTTTGTCAGTCATATAAAACTCGTTTTGCTCATGTATTCGGCGGCTTGGGATACGGTGATTCGTATCAGTGAAGCACGCCTTGTTCAGTTCGACGCACGGTACAGACCGTGCGCATCGATGTAGGCCAGGACCGCGTCGGGCACCAGGAAACGTACCGACTTACCGCTGGCCAGCAGTTGACGGATCTGGGTGGCGGAAACCGCGAGCGGTGTCTGCCAGACGAATGCAATCTGTCCGCTCGGCCCTTTCAGGGCCAGCGGGTCGCTCACCGAACGCGCTGCCAGCAGGTTGCGCAAGGCATCCGGCGGTTCGCTGTCGGCGTCCGGGCGCTGTAGCACCAGGATATGGCAATGCTGGAGCAACTCTTCCCAGCGGTGCCAAGTGGGCAGGCCGCAAAATGCGTCCCAGCCCAAAAGCAGAAAAACCTGGGTCTCGGCGGCCATTTCGGCGCGCAGCGACTCCAGGGTATCGATGGTCCAGGACGGTTTGTCCCGCTGCAATTCACGGGCGTCCACCACCAGCGGCGGCAAACCGGCCACCGCGCTTTCGACCATCGCCAGGCGATCCTGCGCCGACACCTGCGGCGTATCGCGGTGCGGCGGTCGGGCGCTGGGCATCATGCGCAGCTCATCCAGCGCCAGCGCTTCGGCGACTTCCAGTGCGCCACGCAGATGACCGATGTGCACCGGGTCGAACGTGCCGCCCAGCACGCCAATGCGTTGCGGACGGGACTCGCTGCCGGGCTGCGGTGCTGTCAGGTCGAGGTCGGTCAAGTCAGACCGTCGCCTGGCCGCGCAACTGGCCATCGCCGACCACGATGTACTTCTCGCAGGTCAGTCCTTCCAGGCCCACCGGGCCGCGGGCGTGCAGCTTATCAGTAGAAATGCCGATCTCGGCACCCAATCCGTATTCAAATCCATCGGCAAAGCAGGTCGGGGTGTTGATCATCACCGAGGCCGAGTCGACTTCCGCCACGAAGCGACGGGTGTCTGCGAGGTTTTCGCTGACGATCGAGTCGGTGTGATGGGAGCCGTAATGGTTGATGTGCTCGATCGCCTGGTCCAGGCCGTCGACCACGCGGATCGACAGGACTGGCGCCAGATACTCGGTATGCCAGTCGTCTTCGCTGGCAGCCACGGCCTCGATGATCGCGCGGGTGCGCTCGCAGCCGCGCAGCTCGACGCCTTTTTCGCGGAACTGCGACGCCATCGCCGGCAGGAAGTCAGCGGCGACTGCCTGATCGACCAGCAAGGTTTCCATCGCGCCGCAAATGCCATAACGATACGTCTTGGCATTGAAAGCGATGCGCTGGGCTTTCGGCAGATCGGCATGGGCACTGACGTAAACGTGGCAGATACCGTCCAGATGTTTGATCACTGGCACGCGGGCATCGCGGCTGATGCGTTCGATCAAGCCACGGCCGCCACGGGGCACGATGACGTCGACGTATTCAGGCATGGCGATCAGCGCACCGACGGCGGCGCGGTCGGTGGTCTCGACCACTTGCACCACGGCGGCGGGCAATTCGGCCTCGGCCAGACCGCGTTGAATGCACGCGGCAATCGCGCGATTGGAATGAATCGCCTCGGAGCCGCCGCGCAGAATCGTCGAATTGCCGGACTTCAGGCACAGACTGGCGGCGTCGATGGTCACGTTGGGACGGGATTCGTAAATGATCCCGATCACGCCCAGCGGCACGCGCATCTTGCCGACCTGGATACCCGACGGACGGAAGCTCATGTCGCGGATCGCACCGACCGGATCAGGCAGCGCCGCGACCTGGCGCAGACCGACGATCATGCCGTCGATGCGCGCCGGGGTCAGTTCCAGACGCTCCAGCAGAGCCGGTTCCAGACCATTAGCGCGACCGGCTGCCAGGTCTTGCTCATTGGCGGCGGCGAGCTCGGCGCGCGCGGCGTCCAGCGCATTGGCCGCTGCCTGCAAGGCGCGGTTTTTCTGCGCAGTGCTGGCACGGCCAATGACCCGGGAAGCCTGGCGGGCGGCGCGACCCAATCGGGTCATGTAGTCAAGAACGGACTCAGTCATGGCTGCTGGGGTCTTGGCAAAGAGGAAAGCGGCAGATTATAGCTGTCGCGTCCCGGGACTAACAGCAGTGACGGGCGGATGGTCGAAATGAGCAGCATTTGGCCAACGTTCAGACGTAATTAAGCTGAGCGTTGCTATCATCACGACCTCTTGAGCCTGGATAAACCTTGCCCATCATGACCAACGTGCACCTTCGCCCCGCCACCGAGCGCCTGCCGGTGGGCCTGCCAGACGGTTTTTTTGACCGTGACGCGCAAATGCTGGCGCAGGATCTGCTCGGCAAAGTCATCCGTCATCGCGTCGGGGACTTGTGGTTGAGCGCGCGAATCATCGAAACCGAAGCCTATTACTGCGCGGAAAAAGGCAGTCACGCCTCGCTCGGCTACACGGAAAAGCGTAAGGCTTTGTTTCTGGATGGCGGCCACATCTATATGTACTACGCCCGTGGCGGCGACTCGCTGAATTTCAGCGCCCAAGGGCCGGGCAATGCCGTGCTGATCAAATCCGCTTATCCCTGGGTCGATGAAGTCAGCGGCCCGGCGAGCCTGGCGCAAATGCTCCTGAACAATCCCGATGCTCAGGGGCGTCCACGTCCGACGCAGAAGCTGTGCGCCGGGCAGACCTTGCTGTGCAAGGCGCTGGGGTTGAAAGTGCCGGTGTGGGACGCCAAGCGTTTTGACCACGAGCTGTTGCTGGTCGAGGACACGGGACCGAAGCCCTCGCACATTATTCAAACCACCCGACTGGGCATTCCGCTGGGCCGGGACGAGCATCTGCTGTATCGCTTCGTTGACGCCGCCTATGCGCAATGGTGCACAAGGAACCCGCTGCGACGCGGTCAGGTCGAAGGGCGGGATTATTTTCTGCTTCCCGGGGCTGACGCCGAATCTGCAACCAAATGACATCCCCTGTGGGAGCGAGCCTGCTCGCGAAGAGGGCGTGCCAGCCAATGTTTCTACGTCTGACACGGGGCATTCGCGAGCAGGCTCGCTCCCACAGGTGATCAGTCAACCGCTGATAACGATGCATCCTTCGGGATCAATTAAAGATTTGATGGAGTTGTCTGTATGGGCCCATGGCTCGATAGCATCACTGGTTGGTTGACCGCCAATCCGCAGTGGCTGGCTGCCGCGGTCTTCATTGTCGCGTGTGTGGAATGTCTGGCGATTGCCGGGTTGATCGTGCCGGGCACGGTGTTGTTGTTTACCGTGGCGGTGCTGGCCGGCAGCGGCGCACTGCCTTTGAGCGAAACGCTGTTGCTGGGTTTCCTGGGCGGCATCCTTGGCGACCTGATCTCGTATTTCCTCGGACGGCATTTCCACCAGAACATCCGCCGCCTGCCGGGGCTGCGCCATCATCCGGAGTGGATGGCCGGCGCCGAATCCTATTTCCAGCGCTATGGCATCGCCAGCCTGCTGGTCGGGCGCTTCATCGGCCCGCTGCGGCCCATGTTGCCGATGGTCGCCGGCATGTGCGACATGCCCTTCCCGCGTTTTTTTGCTGTCAGCCTGCTGGCGGCCGCCGGTTGGAGCCTGGCCTACCTGCTGCCGGGCTGGGCCACGGGCGCGGCATTCCGTTTGCCATTGCCCGAGGGTTTCTGGCTCGAAGCCGGGATCGTCGCTGCCAGTATCGCGGTGATGGTCGGCATGAGCGTCAACAGCAGCCTGCGCCGCCATCGCCGCGCAACGATCTGGATCAGCAGCATGAGCCTGTTGATTCTGATCGGTCTGTTCATCGGTTTCCCCTACCTGACCGCGCTCGACCAAGGCGTGATGACGCTGGTACAGGAACATCGCCAACCGACGCTTGATGAGATCGCCGTCACGCTGACGCTGATCGGTGAGTTTCACAACATGCTGGTGTTCAGCGCCCTGCTCACCGGCCTGCTGTTGCTGTGCCGGCAATGGCGCCACGCGATCTTCACCGGTGGCACGTTGCTGTGCACCGCATTGCTCAACACCACGACCAAACACTTTTTCGCCCGGGTCCGCCCGGAAGTGCTGACGGACCCATTGACCAGTTACAGCATGCCCAGCGGCCACGCCTCCGGCGCCTTTGCGCTGTTCCTGACCCTGGCGGTACTTGCCGGTCGCGGGCAACCACCACGCATGCGCCTGACCTGGCTGCTGGTGGGCTGCATTCCGGCGTTGGCGATTGCCCTGTCGCGGGTATACCTGGGCGCGCACTGGCCGACAGACATTCTTGCCGGTGCGATGCTCGCCTCATGCGTATGCGCCGCAGGCCTGTGGCTGAGCCAGCGTCGGACGCCACTCAACGCCATGCCGTTCAAGGTGTGGTGGCTGGTTCTGCCGGCCCTGGTCTTGCTGTTCAGCCTGTTTGTCCTGCGTCATTTGCCGCACATGATGCTGCGCTACGCGTACTGACTGGGCATCGCTCTTCTGGGGCCACTCTCAAGGATTCCCCACGAGAGTGGCGCTGTTTTAGAGCTCGCCCCGGCGCGTAACTAATTTCTGCGCCAGGCGCAATAAAAACTGACGTTTAAATACCGCTAACTAACGCGCGTTACATCTCCACTCAAAGTTCGACAATCATCGGTCTCTAAACTTGGCAAATTCAATTACATTGAATCCCGCCAACGCATGGCTGCACTTGGCTGACTCTAAATTCCGTTACAACATTCAACAGCCATCTTCAAAACTTCATATCACTTCCGGTAAGGACACCGGAGCGCCAACGCGCTTATCACTCAAGGAAGAACACATGGCCAAACTTATTGCCCCGCCCATCGACTCCGTAAACATTCGCTCCGTTCATGTAACGCCCATCTCCGCGTCGAGCAACATCCATGCCCCCAGTGCCAGCAGAACCACCAGCCTGGCAAGAACCACATCGCCTCACCATTCAGCCCCGACCATCAGCACCGCCGCCGCTTCGGCGCCAACCCTTAAAGCCCTCGACAAGCAGCACGGGCCTCTGCGCATCGGCGAGATCGAAGTCACGCGAGTCGAGCTCAGTGCGCTGGGAGCGACCGTGGACGGCGTCGCCATCAGCCCGGCGAACGCCGGGATGCAGACGCCAGACCAACCGTTTCTCGACGCGCTCAACTTCGAGTCGGCCAGTGTCGAAGCGCGCTTGAAGTCCGTCGACAACCCTGACAGCGGCATCATCGCCACGCTGTTCTATGAAATCGCCTGCAAGCGCTCGACCGATGCCCCGCCGCTGTTCGTCAGTCACACCGCGCTCGCCGACGGCAGCGCGATGCAGCGCCTCAATCAGCTCGGCAAGGCTGCGCAGAAACTGGACATTCATCGCGTCGATTCTTTCGAAAACACCCCCGGCTGGGTCAGCAAGAGCAAAAGCTATTTGATGAGCGGCGCAGGGGTCGGGCTGCAAGCCTTTGGCATCTACAGTGGCTATATGGGCACGATCGATGCCATCAAGAAAGGCGAATCGCTGGAGGCGGTTTATCAGGGAGCGTCGATCGCCGCCGAATTCGGTTCGCTGATCATCGAGCAGGGCCTGACCAAGACCGGTCAGGCGATGCTCAGAAATGGCTCGACGGCCTTTCGCCGCTTTCCGCTGACGTCGGCCGGCAAAGTTCTGAGCCGTGGCGCCGGGCTGTTTGCCAGCGCGATCACCTTGCCCTTCGACATCACCGATGCCGTCAAATCGTTCAATGCCGCCGCGGCAAGCAGCGGCAAACAGGCCCAGGACCATTACGTCAGCGGTGCCTTGAGCGTCACGGGCGCGGGCATCAGCCTGATACTCGGCGTGGCGGCGCTCGCCGGGTTCGGCAGCACGGCCGGCCCCATCGGCCTCGCCGCGGCCGCCATCCTCATCACCGGTTCGATGATCTACCAGGCCGCCCGGGTGGTGGATGACATCGATGACTACATCGAGCTGACCATCCACGAACGGCTGCGCTCCGGCTGGTTCGCCTTCACCGGGCAGGAACTGGACCAGGAAGTGTTGGATCGCTTCCGGGTGTCCAAGGCCTTCAGTGAGCATCGCAAGCAACTGCAAGCATCCGCCAAGACGCTGATCGAGGGCGCTTACAAAGACTTTGTGGAACAGGTCGTCGATGGCAGCTTCAGCGTCGAACTCAGACCGGTAAAAGTCTGGGCTCACCAGTGGAAAGCCGGCACCGACCAGCCGTTCAAGCTTGAGAGCGAACCGGTCCTGGTGGAGAACGACGACACCATCAGCGCCCGGGACGGGGTGCCTGCCAACCTGCCAGGCGTCGTCCACGGCGTTCCCGGCGATAAAGGCGTGCTCTGGCGCCTGGGTGACGGCAACGACAAGGTCGAAGGAGTCAGTAAAAAGGTCAATCTGTTCAGCTATCGGGAAGGCGCCAAGACTCTTGAGGGCGGCGACCTTGATGACGGGTTCTACGATCAAGTCACCGAGGGCGAGCTCAATCAGGAAAAAACCTCTGCCCCAGCCACCACGCTCAAGGGCGGCGCCGGCTCGGACACCCTGGCTTTCGAAGGCACACGCCCGGTTGCACCGACCCGTCATGTCGGTCACGAGGTCAACTTGCAGACCGGCCAAGTGCTGCTGCGCAGCAACACGCTCGGCGTCGATCCGCTCGAGATTGCGCAACTGGATTCCATCGAAAACGTCTCGACATTACGCAGCGGCACCAGCCGGGTCACCGCCACCGATGATGCCAACCGAATTGTCGCCAATGGCAACGATGACATCGTCGCTGGCGGAGGCGACGACACCATCATCATACGCGGGGAAAACTGCTCAGTGGATGGCGGCCCGGGCGCTGACCGCTACTACATCGCGCCAACGTCCGCCTACGCGACCATCATTGAGGACGGCGAACAGCCGAGCGTGATCGAATTGGGCTGGTCCATGGAACGCATCCAGCGCTGGCAGATCATCGGCACGTCCCTGGTCGTCCACTCGTTGCGCGGTATCGACGGCGAGGATCCGCCACAGACATTGACGATCAAAAACGTCTACCGACAAGTCGACGGCACGCGCGAACTGCGGCACAGCAAGTTGTCGTTCAAGACCGAGGATCAGTACCAACTGGTGCCACTTTTGCCAGCGCTGCTCAAAGAGCCCGGCAATCACGCCATAGAAATGCTGATCAGTGCCGTGGGCAAACCGCTGGCCGCCCCCGCAATCGTCAATGAGGGCCCCGTCTCGATCAGCGAAAAAAGTGCACACCGGCACTTCGTTTCGCGCATTGGGCGCCGGGTTGAGTTCATTGCGACCCGCGAAACGCCCAGCACTTCGCAGGTGGTTTTTATCGACTTCAAAGCCGAAGACATCGTCGATGTGATCGCCACGTATGACGTGGACAAGCGTGAAGGGGTGTCAGGCAACAGCCATTTGTATTACAGCCACATCAACCTGTCGGTTCTGCTGCCGTCCAAAGTCGTGATTTTCAAAGGCCTGATTCAGACCGCAAGGCATTCCACAGGCTACACCGGCCGGAACAGTCTCAAGGTCAACACCCCTTATCTGGCCCAGGACATTGTGCTGGTCATGCAGGGCGGCGTGTCGTATCGGTTGCAGGGCTTCTATCCCGATTATTTCGACGACGCTGAAATGCCAGGCACCAAAGTGCGCAACGCCAAAGACTGCCTCAAGCTCCGGCAGGGCAACTACGTGTTTTCCAGCCCCCAGGTGACGGAAAGCATTTTGCTCTCCGCCAAGCCCAACAAAGTCGAGATCGATGCCAAGGCACACAACGGCATTTATGTCCTCAAGGGCCAGAGTTCGACCTATGACATTCACTTGGTCAGTAACTGCATCATTCGCCTGTCGACGCCCGGCGCGCTGGCGAAAACAGCCGACGCTTCCACTTGGAACCTGTACACGGCCAGCATGAGCGAAACGATACGCCGTGATGACATTCAGCTGATTTCAACCCGGCTGCAAGTCGGCAGCGCCTCAATCGAATTGCCGGACATCGATGACGACGTGCCTGTCGACACCCTCAGCGTAGTGACGTCAGCCGGCAACATTTATGAAGTGTCACTGTTGTTCGAAGTGGTCGTGCTGTACCTGATCGATGCCCGTGGCTATGCCAGTGTTGAAGCGCTGCTGGCCGATATCCAGGCGCACAAAATGCGCAATGAATTGGCTGCAAGGGTTCGTGTCATCAACATCGGATTCAAGCAAGGCAGCGTCGGTACCGTGGTTTATCATTCCCCGAGTAATCATTGGAGCATCGATGCCGAGCCGAATGCGCCAATCACCTTTGAAGAACTGACACTGGAGAGCGCAGTCGATACGCTTTAAGTACCGAACATGACCGCGCCGATGTGAGCAATGCTCACATCGGCGCGAGTCCGATTCAATTAACGACGCTTTTGATCAAGCCAGGGCAGGCAGTCGATCAATGACCTTGATCACAAACACGGCTGGATCACTGTTGAACGCATCGT
Organism: Pseudomonas sp. SWRI111; assembly: GCF_014268555.1. Classification (NCBI taxonomy): domain Bacteria; kingdom Pseudomonadati; phylum Pseudomonadota; class Gammaproteobacteria; order Pseudomonadales; family Pseudomonadaceae; genus Pseudomonas; species Pseudomonas sp. SWRI111. The sequence continues at coordinate 200,278 of NZ_JABWQQ010000004.1, forward strand.
GCCCCGTGACATTGGGATCGGCGGCTTTGAAACTGCTCACCCGGTCAACCACGTTTCGATACAACGGCTTTTTAGTCGACTCACTGCCCAGATCAATGTAAGTCGGCCCCGATTCGAAATCACCCAACGACGCCCGTCGCACGCCAACCTTGCTGATTGAAAAAAACTCACTGCGTTCGGTCGTGCTGACCCGTAAATCGTAGGTTTTGGGCTCTATGACCCATCGCGCGCCATCATAGATACCGCGAAGTGAAACATGGATGGCGTAACTGTCTCCATGCGGCGTAAACGTCAACAAAAGGGGCTTATCGTCTTCGTGATCGGCGAGCGTGATAAAGCAGCTCTCGCGCTTGTCCGCCAATGCTACCTCCGTACTCAACTGGACCTGTCGGGTCATCCGCGGCTCACGCAACTTTTGCTTCAAGCGCTGTTGGTTCAACACCACTGGCAGACCATTAAAGTAAAGATTGGCCGTAAAAGAACCGTTGTTGTTCTTGTTCATGAAACACACCACCTGAATAAACGGGCGCTGCCAGACACACACTAAAAAATGGCAGGCTGTCTTGGAAAATATCGAGATCAAGCGACTATGGCGGTCGCCAGTGATGCGGCCGTCGCTGAAACACGCGGCAGATCATCAACGGGGATTTTTGCAGCTCTGCGTAGACGCCGTTCGAGCACCATCGCATCGGCGTACTTGCCGGCGCCTTCAACGACATGTTTGACGTTATGATCGCTACCGGCATGTTTGAAAATATACTTGCCGGCGATATCGTCCCAGAACCCCCACTCATCTTCATAAACAGTCATGATTTCTTCCTTGTTATTAATCAGGTCGCCGACTCCTGTCGGCAACTTGAAATTAAGACAAAGGCAAAACCAAAACAATACTGGCAGGCACGGCCAGCTAATTCAAAGTGCAACTAAGCAAACAATTCACCTTGCAACTCATCGAGCAATGCCTGAATCGCATCCAGACGTTGCTGCGGATTATCCAGTTGCAACAGGTCGATCTTGTCTTCTTCGGCAAACGGCAGCAGGTAGGCCAACTGATTGGCCAGCGACTGCTGCCCCGACGCCTCGGTGCCCATGTCCAGCGCTTCGACCATCGGGTGTTCGGCCAGCGCCTTGAGCAGGGCCACCAGATCGGCGTCTTCGTCTTGCAACGGTTGTTCGGGTTCATCATCGAACCACTCGATGTCGGCCTGAATCAATTGGTCGCGCTGCACTTCGCTGCGCAATACCTTGAAGCGCCGCCCGCCCTGCACACGGATACCGAGCAAGCCGTTGTCCTGCTGCTGAAAATCGATGATCCGCGCTTCGCAACCCACCATGGCAAAACCTTCCGGCGCCACACCGACTTCGCTGCCTTCAAGAATGCACACCACACCGAAGCCAACGCCCTGCTTCATGCAGCGGCCAATCATGTCGAGGTAGCGCGCCTCGAAAATCTGCAAGTCAAGGTTGCAGCCGGGAAACAGCACTGTGTTCAGCGGGAAAAGCGGCAGACTCATAGACATTTTTCCTTACACCACCATCGACACCGCCAACGGCAGGAACACCGCCGTGGCCACGCCCATCAGACTCATCGCCAGCGCGGCAAAGGCGCCGCACTCATCGTTCTCCTGCATCGCCACCGCCGTGCCGACGGCATGGGCGGTCATGCCCAGTGCCATGCCGCGCGCCTCGGGGCTGTGCACGCCGAGGCGCGTCAGCAGCGCCGGGCCGAAGATCGCGCCAATAACCCCGGTGATCAGCACGAACACTGCCGCCAGCGCCGCGACGCCGCCGATCTGCTCGGCCACCAGCATGGCAATCGGCGAAGTCACCGATTTTGGCGCCATGGTCATCAAGATCATGTGATCGGCACCGAACCACCAGCCCAACGCCACGCCCATGCCTGTCGCCACCACCCCGCCTATCACCAGCGTAGTAAAAATTGGCCAGAACAATTGGCGGATGCGTCGCAGATTCAAATACAGCGGCACTGCCAGCGCCACCGTGGCCGGCCCCAGCAAAATGCTGAGGATTTCGGTGCTCTTGCGGTACTCGGCGTAGGTCAGGCCGCAGCCGACCAGCACACCGATCACCAACAACATGGAGACCAGCACCGGTTGCAGAAAGATCCAGCGGGTTTTCTCGAATGCCGCCAGCACAAGCTGATAGGCACCCAGCGTGATGCCGATGCCGAACAACGGATGGTGAATGACCGAAGCCCAGGCACCTTGCCAGTCAAAGAGCATCAGGACTCCTCCGCCGGCGGCGCGTGACGTTTGATCAGACGCTGCATCAGCACGCCGGCAAAGGCCATCGACAGGATCAGCGAGACCACCAGTGCGCCGACAATCGCCCAAAAGTCTGCAGCGATTGCCCCGGCATACACCATGACACCCACCGCTGGCGGTACCAGCAGCAACGGCAGATAACGCAGCAGACTACCCGCCGCCTGGTTCAGCGGCTCGCCGACTTCACCGCGCATGATCAAGAACACCAGCAACAACAGCAGACCGATGATCGGCCCCGGCAGTATCGGCAGCAGCAAGTGATTGAGCGCCGTGCCAAGCAACTGAAACAGCACCAGCATGGTCAGGCCACGTAACAACATCTGACATCTCCGTCTGACTTTCCAACCCGCAAACCGCCCGCATTATAAGCATGCCTGCGCTATGGACCGGCATTCGCCAAAAGCATGGTCGGTTGACCTGAGCAAATCGCCATGATGATCTACAGTGGTTCGCAGGCCGGTCAAATCCGCCCCTGAAAAACTATAAAACCGATGAACCCAAGGAGAGTCTCAATGCCCTATGTTCCCGTTGCAGAGCTCAAAGATTATGTCGGCAAGGAACTCGGACGTTCCGAATGGCTCACCATCGATCAGGAACGCATCAACCTGTTCGCCGAAGCCACCGGTGATTATCAGTTCATTCATGTCGACCCGATCAAAGCCGCGCAAACCCCGTTTGGCAGCACCATTGCCCATGGTTTCCTGTCGCTGTCGCTGATGCCCAAATTGATGGAGGACATCCTCGTTCTGCCGGAAGGCGTGAAAATGGTCGTCAACTATGGCCTGGACAGCGTGCGTTTCATCCAGCCGGTCAAGGTCGATTCGAAAGTCCGATTGAAGGTCGACATGGTCGAAGTGACCGAGAAAAAACCCGGCCAGTGGTTGCTCAAGGCAACCGCAACACTGGAGATAGAGGGCTCGGACAAACCGGCCTATATCGCCGAGCCGTTGTCGCTCTGTTTCGTCTGATCGTTCCGTATGCGAAGCAGCACACGCTGTTTCGCGTCACGTCTCTATATATGCGACGCATAGCTGCGGCATACTCGGTCGCCTAATTGCCCGGATCCCGCTATGCGCTCACTCGCTCGTCTTGCACCCCTTGCCCTGACCCTGATGCTCACCGCTTGCGGCGACGGTGAATCGCTGTTGCCGCCAGATGCGCGCCTGCCGGATGGCGGACGCTATCGCGGTGAGCTGGTCAATGGCTTGCTGCAAGGCCAGGGCCGCGTCGACTACCCCAATGGCAGTTGGTACGCCGGGCAGTTCGATCAGGGTCAATGGCACGGGCAAGGCGAATGGCACGGCAGCAATGGCGAAGTCTATCGCGGCCAGTTTCAGCAAGGTCTGTTCGACGGCCAGGGCAGCCTGACCACCAACGCCAGCAGTTACACCGGCGGCTTCAAGCAGGGGCGGCGCGACGGCGAAGGCACGCTGAAAGAAAACGGCATGACCTATCGCGGCGAGTTCAAGGCTGATCAGTATTCCGGACTCGGTCGTCTGGAAATGGACGACGGCAGCTCCTATCAAGGCCAGTTCGCCCATGGCAAACCCAACGGCGAAGGCCAGCGCGGCGATGCCAGCGGCAATTCGTTCAGCGGCCATTTCGTCAACGGTCAGCTGGAAGGCAACGGCACCTATAACAGCGCCGACGGCGACATCTATGTCGGCAGCTTCAAGAACAATCAATTGCACGGCAAGGGCCGCTACGAAAACGCCGATGGCGATGTCTGGCTTGGCCAGTTCAAAGAAGGCGCATTGACCGGCAAGGGCGAACTGATCGGCGCCGACGGCAGCCATTACATCGGCAGCTTCGTTGACTGGCGCTTCAGCGGCCAGGGTCGCCTGAACCTGTCCGATGGCAGTTTCTACATCGGCGGCTTTGACAACGACAGCTATTCCGGGCGCGGCACTCTGGTGCTGACCGACGGCAGCGTGCTCAGCGGCAGTTGGATCAACGGCCAGCGGGTGCGCGATGCCGACGGCAAGTTACTGCCCGATACCCTTGAACTCGGCCTGATCGCCCAAGGGCGCCTGCTCGATGACGCCCTGGCGGCGATTCCCGCTTCGACTCCAACGGTCGAGTTGTACACCCTGACTCTGGGCGGCGACGGCAAGCAAAGCGTGTTCCTGCGCGAATCAGATTACGTCGCCAACATGCTCAACACGCGTTTCGGCGCTTTCGGCCAGATTCGTCTGGTCAACCACCGCGACCATCTCGGCGACCGCCCCATGGCCACCCGCGAAAACCTGCGCCGCGCTGCGCAGACCCTCGCCGAACGCAGCGGTCCGGAAGACTTGTTGTTCATTTACCTGACCAGCCACGGCACCGCCGAACATGAACTGGTACTGGACCAGCCGCGAATGGAGCTGGCCGACCTGCCCGCCGACGAACTCGCCGCCGTGCTCGCACCGTTGAAAAACCGCGACAAGGTCATCGTCATTTCATCGTGCTATTCCGGCGGTTTCATCCCGGCGCTGAAAGATCAGCGCACCCTGATCATGACCGCCTCGCGCGCCGATCGGGTGTCCTTCGGCTGTTCGGAAGAGGCCAACTTCACTTATTTCGGCGACGCGCTGTTTGCCCAGGCGCTGAACCAGACCGATGATCTGGAGCAAGCCTTCAAACTGGCCAGGGCCACGGTCGCCGAGCGTGAACTGGCGGACGGTTTCGAAGCGTCGGAGCCGCAAATCTGGGCGCCGAAGACCGTGCTGTCGCATTGGCAGTTGCTGCGCAAACAGCAAGCGCGCAAAGCATTGCAAAGTGCGGTGTTGAACGACGCGCCAACAAAAGGCAACTAAGCTGAACAGTATCAAGGGAGAGACCTTATGTACTTGACGCCTCAGCATGTATTGCTTGCCGGAGCCACCGGGTTGACCGGTGAACATCTACTCGACCGCTTGCTCAACGAGCCCACGATCACCCGCGTCCTCGCCCCTTCCCGTCGACCACTGGCCGAGCATCCGCATCTGGAAAACCCGGTCGGCGATCCGCAGGCTTTTCTGCCGCAGCTCGCCGGACGCGTCGATATCGCGTACTGCTGCCTCGGCACCACGATCAAGCAGGCCGGTTCCGAAGCCGCCTTTCGCGCGGTGGATCTGGACATGGTCGTGGCGTTCGCCAAACGCGCGCGGGAAATGGGCGCGCGGCACCTGATCGTGATCAGTGCGATTGGCGCCGATCCGAAATCCTCGGTGTTTTACAACCGGGTCAAAGGTGAAATGGAACAGGCCTTGCGTGCGCAGGACTGGCCGCAACTGACCATTTGCCGGCCTTCGCTATTATTGGGCGAGCGTACGGAACCGCGTCTGGCCGAGCAATTGGCCGGGCCGTTGTCGAAACTGATTCCGGGCAAGTACCGCGGTATCGAAGCGTGCCAGCTTGCGCGGGCGATGTGGCGGTTGGCGCTGGAGGAGCAGGATGGGGTGCGGGTGATTGAGTCGGATGAGTTGCGCAAGTTAGGCAAATAACTCCGGGACTTTGTGGTGAGGGGATTTATCCCCGTTCGGCTGCGCAGCAGTCGTCGCTTTTAAAATTTGGGGGGCGCTTCGCACCCCAACGGGGATAAATCCCCTCGCCACAGAGGTTGTGCGCTCCCCTACAATCCGCCGGTTGCCTGGAAACCTACGCCAATCACCGTGAGCAACGACAACGGCAACAACAGCGTATCGAGCAACGCACTGGCCGGCAGGTCCACGCCCGGATAGCTCGGCGCCTCAACACCAAACCGGTCCACCGCGCAGCAGCCGCCATTCAACGCGTACAAATCCAGCCGCGTCCCGGCGTACACCACCGGTGCGCCCGGTTTAGCCGCATCGAGCGTGCGCGCCGTGGCACAGCCAGTCAGCAGCGCCGCCAGAACAATCACCAGCAGTTTATTCATCGCTGCTCAAATGATGCTCGCCCCAACGCGGCAGCATGTCCTGCGGGATGCCGAGCACATTGAGAATCCGCGCGACGACGAAATCGATCAAGTCGTCGATGGTCTGCGGCTGGTGATAGAAGCCTGGCGACGCCGGCAGAATCGTCACGCCCATGTTCGACAGCTTGAGCATGTGCTCCAGATGAATGCTCGAATACGGCGCCTCGCGCGGCACCAGAATCAACTGGCGGCGCTCTTTCAACGTGACGTCCGCCGCGCGCTCGATCAGGTTGTTGCAGGCCCCCGTGGCAATCGCCGACAACGTGCCGGTCGAACACGGCACCACCACCATCGCCGCTGGCGCACCGGAGCCGGAAGCGACTGGCGACATCCAGTCTTCCTTGCCGTACACACGAATCTGCCCGGCGGCGGCGCCGGTGTATTCGGTCAGAAAGGCCTGCATCATTTGCGGCTTGGCCGGCAAGGAAACATCGGTCTCTGTGGCCATCACCAGCTGCGCGGCCTTGGAGATCAGAAAGTGCACCTCGCGATCTTCACGCACCAGGCAATCAAGCAGGCGCAAGCCGTACTGGGCGCCGGACGCGCCGGTCATCGCCAGCGTGATGCGCTCCGGGCCGCCGTGCTGCGAGAACGTGTTCATTGCAGCGCCTCGGCAAGCTTGCCGTGCAGGCCGCCGAAGCCGCCGTTGCTCATGATCACCACGTGGGTGCCGGGTTGTGCCTGGCTCTTCACGCGCTCGATGATGCCCTCCAGCGAGTCGCTGACAATCGACGGCACAGTGCACAACGCCGCGGTCGCCGCCAGGTCCCAGCCGAGGTTGGCCGGGGCGTACCAGATCACCTGATCGGCATCGGCCACGCTGTCCGGCAAGCCGTCACGGTGCGCGCCGAGCTTCATCGAGTTGGAGCGCGGTTCAATGATCGCGATCAGCGGCGCATCGCCAATACGTTTGCGCAGGCCGTCGAGGGTAGTGGCGATGGCGGTCGGGTGGTGGGCGAAGTCGTCGTAGATGGTGATGCCGCGCACTTCGGCGACTTTCTCCATGCGCCGCTTGACGTTCTTGAACGCGCTCAATCCGGCGATGCCCATCGACGGCACCACGCCGACATGCCGCGCGGCGGCCAAAGCAGCCAAGGCGTTGGCGACGTTGTGCTGACCGGTCAACTCCCATTCGACGGTGCCTTGCGACACACCTTCGAACAGCACTTCGAACGCCGAGCCGTCTTCACTAAGCAATTTGACCTGCCACTGACCGCCGGCACCGGTGGTCTGCACCGGGGTCCAGCAGCCCATTTCGATCACGCGCTGCAAAGCCGGCTCAGTGGTCGGATGAATGACCAGTCCTTCGCTTGGAATAGTGCGCACCAAATGATGGAACTGCCGCTCGATCGCTGGCAAATCGGGGAAGATGTCCGCATGATCGAATTCAAGGTTATTGAGGATCGCCGTGCGCGGACGGTAGTGGACGAATTTCGAACGCTTGTCGAAGAAGGCACTGTCGTATTCGTCAGCCTCGATCACGAAGAACGGCGTACCGCCCAGCCGCGCCGACACCGAGAAATTCTGCGGTACACCACCGATCAGGAAACCCGGACTCATACCGGCGTGTTCCAGTACCCAGGCGAGCATGCTGCTGGTGGTGGTCTTGCCGTGGGTACCGGCGACTGCCAGCACCCAACGACCTTGCAGCACATGATCGGCCAGCCACTGCGGCCCGGACACATACGGCAGGCCTTTGTTCAGGACATATTCCACCGCCGGGTTGCCACGGGACATGGCGTTACCGATGACCACCAGATCCGGTGCCGGATCGAGTTGCGCCGGGTCGTAGCCCTGCGTCAGCTGAATGCCTTGGGCCTCGAGTTGCGTGCTCATTGGCGGATAGACGTTGGCGTCGGAACCGGTGACGTGATGGCCCAGCTCTTTGGCCAGCACCGCCATCGAGCCCATGAAAGTCCCGCAGATACCCAGAATATGAATGTGCATAGTCGACCTCGTAAAACATGGCCGCAGGTTAGCGTAGGGAGGGGGAAATGGCACTCTTTAGCTTTGTCGGCCTGACCCTTGTGGCGAGGGAGCTTGCTCCCGCTCGACTGCGCAGCAGTCGTAAATTGAGCACATGCGGTTCATCTTTCTGAACCGGATGCACTGGTCTTGGGGCCGCTTCGCAGCCCAGCGGGAGCAAGCTCCCTCGCCACAGGATTGGTGGAAATCAGGCAGAGCGGGCTATGCCGTGTTTGCGCAGCTTTCTATACAGCGTATTTCGGCTCACGCCCAGTTGCTCAGCCGTGTGCGTCATGTGCCAGCGTGCCTGTTCCAGTGCATTGAGCAGCGCCAGCCTTTCGGCATCGTCCAGCGGCTGTGCGCAAGACTCCTGCGCCAAAACCGCCGGCCGCGCCTGCCGAATCATCACCGGCAAATCCTCAACCCCGACCCGCCCGCCATCACACAACGCTGCCAGCGTGCGCAGCACATTGCGCAACTGCCGCACGTTGCCCGGCCAATTGAACCCCAGCAATGCCTGACGGGCCGGCTCGTCGATCAGGATGGTTTCGCCGCCCGCCTCTTCAGCCAACAGAAAATCCAGCAACTGCGCCTTGTCACTGCGCTCGCGCAATGCCGGCAACGCCACTTCCAGCCCGTTGAGCCGGTAATACAAATCCTCGCGGAAGCTGCCGTCTGCGACCCGCTCAAGCAGATTGCGGTGGGTGGCGCTGATGATCCGCACGTTGACCGCTTCCGGCTCGCCGCCAATCGGCACCACCTGCCGGTCCTCCAGCACGCGCAGCAAACGGGTCTGCAAGGCCAGCGGCATGTCACCGATTTCATCGAGGAACAAAGTGCCGCCGTCGGCCTGCTGCAACTTGCCGCGCATGCCATCCTTGCGCGCACCGGTGAAGCTGCCACCGCGATAACCAAACAGTTCGCTCTCGATCAGGCTTTCCGGGATGGCTGCGCAATTGAGGGCGACGAAGGCTTTGCCTGAGCGTTGGCTGGCCTGATGCACCGCCTTGGCGAACGCTTCCTTGCCCGAGCCGGTTTCACCGTTGATCAACAGCGGCACGTCGCGCTCGAACACGCGCAGGGCCTTGCGGAAATCGGCCTGCAATGCCTCGTCGCCAAGGCAGATGCCGGACAGACGTGGCGCAGGCGTCGCGATCGGCGTGGGGAAAACCGGCGTCGGCTTGCGCGATTCGCCGCGCACCACGGCGAACAGATGGCGTCCGTCGCGGGTGCGCAGCGGCCAACTGGCGCTGGCAATAGCGCTCGCTCGGCCAAGCAGGTCATCCAGCGAACAATCGAAAAACGCCTCGACGGGTTTTCCCAGCAAACCACCGCGAACATGCCCGAGCAGGTTCAACGCGCTCTGATTCGCCGCACTGATCCGCCCTTCGCCGTCAAACGCCAGCAGCCCCTCGCTGAACAAGCCGACGGACTCGGCCTGTAGATGAAAACGCAACAACCACTGATTGTCGAAACAGCGCAGGAAGTAACAGCTTTCGATCATCTTTGCCGACAGATTGACCAGCGCCATGGTGTGGAACTGGCTCTGGCGCGAGACGTCCGGGCGGGCCGAGGAGACGTCGAGTACCGCCAGCAGTTCGCCATGCGGATCGAACACCGGGCTCGCCGAACAGGTCAGCCCGGTGTGACGGCCGCGAAAGTGCTCGTTTTGATGAATAGTCAGCGCCTGGCGCTCGACCAGGCACGTGCCGATGCCATTGGTGCCTTCGCAGGCCTCGCTCCAGTCGGCGCCGAGCCAGAGCCCGGCGCGCTCGAAAATCTTCCGTTCGGCCGGCGCAGTGACGCAGTTGAGGATTACCCCGCGGGCATCGGTCAGCAGCACCGCGTGGCCAACGCCGGAAAGTTGTTGATGCAGGCTGCTCATTTCGGTGCCGGCGATCTGCAGGACTTGCTGCAAGCGCTCGCGACTTTCCAGCACGCGTCCGTGCTCGAGCACGGTCGGCGCCATGGTCACCGAAGGATCGAGGTGATAGTCCTCCAGACAGCGCAGCCACGAGCGGGCGATCGACGGATCGGCACCGGGGCCGTGCAGGTGCGGTTTGCCCTGGGTGACAGTGAGAACCTGACGGGCGTGGCGACTCAAATGGTTGTCGTGCATTTCTTATTGTTCTCCCCGAGGCGCGAGGGCCCAAAGCATGAGGTGAGGCCCAGCATCCTCCAGCAACCGGCGCATTGCAATGCTGGCAAGACTGTCCGGTCACGGGCTGTGCCGAAAGCGGTACAAATTGTCACGCCTGCTGTACCGAAACCGTCACAGCGCAAATCCGCTCGTCCGACAGAAACCCGCCAAGCCCTTGATTTGCCTGAGCTGCACGGCAGTGGCCCGAGCCTTGCTCTACGCTTATAGCAAGCGCACTTGCGCGTTTCTCTAATAAGTACAAAGCCAAGGAGAACATCATCATGCGTTACGCCCACCCCGGTACTGAAGGCGCCAAAGTCTCGTTCAAGAGCAAGTACGGTAACTACATCGGCGGCGAGTTCGTCGCGCCGGTCAAAGGTCAGTACTTCACCAATACTTCGCCAGTGAATGGCCAGCCGATTGCCGAATTCCCCCGTTCCACTGCCGAAGACATCGACAAGGCACTGGACGCCGCCCACGCTGCCGCCGATGCGTGGGGCGCAACCTCCGTGCAGGCGCGCTCGCTGATCCTGCTGAAAATCGCCGACCGCATCGAAGAAAACCTCGAACTGCTGGCGATCACCGAAACCTGGGACAACGGCAAAGCCATCCGCGAAACCCTTAACGCGGATATCCCGCTGGTAGCCGACCATTTCCGTTACTTCGCCGGTTGCCTGCGCGCTCAGGAAGGCAGCGCTGCGGAAATCGACGGCAACACCGTGGCCTATCACATCCATGAACCACTGGGCGTGGTCGGCCAGATCATCCCGTGGAACTTCCCGCTGCTGATGGCCGCGTGGAAGCTCGCGCCGGCGCTGGCCGCCGGCAACTGCGTGGTGCTCAAGCCCGCCGAGCAAACCCCGCTGGGCATCTGCGTGCTGATGGAACTGATCGGCGATCTGCTGCCGCCGGGCGTACTCAACGTCGTGCAAGGTTTCGGCAAAGAAGCCGGCGAAGCACTGGCGACCAGCAAGCGCATCGCCAAGATTGCCTTCACCGGCTCGACCCCGGTCGGCTCGCACATCATGAAATGCGCGGCGGAAAACATCATTCCATCCACCGTGGAACTGGGCGGCAAGTCGCCGAACATCTTCTTCGAAGACATCATGCAGGCTGAGCCGAGCTTCATCGAAAAAGCCGCCGAAGGTCTGGTGCTGGCGTTCTTCAACCAGGGCGAAGTGTGCACCTGCCCTTCCCGCGCGCTGGTGCAGGAATCGATCTACGACGAATTCATGCAGGCGGTGATGAAGAAAGTCAGCCAGATCAAACGCGGCGATCCGCTGGACACCGAGACCATGGTCGGCGCGCAAGCGTCGGAGCAGCAATTCGACAAGATTCTTTCGTACCTGGAAATCGCCAAGGGCGAAGGCGCCGAGCTGCTGACTGGCGGCAAGGTGGAAAAACTCGAGGGCAGCCTGGCCACCGGTTACTACATCCAGCCAACCCTGCTCAAGGGCACGAACAAGATGCGCGTGTTCCAGGAAGAAATCTTCGGCCCGGTGGTGAGCATCACCACCTTCAAGGACGAAGCCGAAGCCCTGGCGATTGCCAACGACACCGAGTTCGGCCTCGGCGCCGGCCTGTGGACCCGCGACATCAACCGCGCCTACCGCATGGGGCGGGCGATCAAGGCCGGTCGCGTATGGACCAACTGCTACCACCTGTACCCGGCGCACGCCGCGTTCGGTGGTTACAAGAAGTCCGGCGTCGGGCGTGAGACGCACAAGATGATGCTCGACCATTACCAGCAGACCAAGAATCTGCTGGTGAGCTACGACATCAATCCGTTGGGGTTCTTTTAAGCGGACGGGGCGAGGCAGTGATTACTGCATCGCCCCTTATATAGCTTTCGCGAGCAGGCTCGCTCCCACAGGAAATTGCGTGCGACCACACATCCATTGTGGGAGCGGGCTTGCTCGCGAAGGCGGTCATACCTTCAATATCCAGGTCACTGACACACTGCTTTCGCGAGCAAGCCCGCTCCCACAGGGGTAATGCGCCACTCCAGCGAACAGGTTGGATAAAAACAATAAAAACAGGTAACAGCTTATGCCAAGCGATCATGCAAATCCGCAACCGGCAACTTCCTCCGTCGACTTCGAAAAAGTCGGCACGGACTACTTCCAACAACGCGAACTGAAAAAAGGCGCCGCCGGCTGGGTCCTGCTGGTGGGGCTGGGCGTCGCTTATGTGATCTCCGGCGATTACGCCGGCTGGAACTTCGGCCTCGCCCAAGGTGGCTGGGGCGGCATGTTCCTCGCCACGTTGCTGATGGCGACCATGTACCTGTGCATGTGTTTTTCTCTGGCCGAACTGTCGTCGATGATCCCCACCGCTGGCGGCGGCTACGGTTTCGCCCGCAGTGCGTTCGGACCGTGGGGTGGTTTTCTCACCGGCACCGCAATCCTCATCGAATACGCCATTGCCCCCGCCGCCATTGCGGTGTTCATCGGCGCCTACTGCGAGTCGTTGTTCGGCATCGGCGGCTGGATGATCTATCTGGCGTTCTACATCATCTTCATCGCGATCCATATTTTCGGGGTCGGCGAAGCGCTCAAGCTGATGTTCATCATTACCGCCGTCGCTGCGCTGGCGCTGGGGGTGTTTCTGGTGGCGATGGTGCCGCACTTTGATGTCGCCAACCTGCTCGACATCCCGGTGACCGCTGCTGCCGGCGCCAGCCCGTTCCTGCCGTTCGGCTATGTTGGCGTTTGGGCAGCGATTCCGTATGCGATCTGGTTTTTCCTCGCCGTCGAAGGCGTGCCGCTGGCCGCTGAAGAAACCAAGAACCCCAAGCGCGACCTGCCGCGCGGCCTGATCGGCGCCATGCTGGTGCTGCTGATGTTCGCCCTGCTGATTCTCATCGTTGGCCCCGGCGGCGCAGGTGCCAATGCGTTACTGACCTCCGGCAACCCGCTGGTCGAAGCACTGAGCAAAGCCTACGGCGGCTCGACCTGGATGGGCAGCTTCGTCAACCTGGTCGGCCTGGCCGGACTGATCGCCAGTTTCTTCTCGATCATCTACGCCTATTCACGGCAGATCTTCGCGCTGTCGCGCGCCGGCTACCTGCCACGCAAACTGTCCGAGACCAACAAAAGCAAAGCGCCGGTGCTGGCGCTGGTGATCCCGGGCATTATCGGTTTCGGTTTGTCGCTGACCGGTCAGGGCGACCTGCTGATTCTGGTGGCGGTGTTCGGCGCGACCATTTCCTACGTGCTGATGATGGCCGCGCACATCACCCTGCGCATCCGTCGCCCCAAAATGGACCGGCCGTACCGCACGCCGGGCGGCATTTTCACCTCGGGTGTGGCGCTGGTATTGGCGTGCATCGCCGTGGTGGCGGGCTTCCTCGTCGATCCACGGGTGGTGATCGGCGCGGCGATCATCTATGGAGTGTTAATTGCTTACTTTGCTTTCTACAGTCGGCATCACTTGGTAGCGGGCACGCCGGAAGAAGAATTCGCGGCGATTCAGAAAGCTGAACAAGCCTTGCACTGATTGTCGAAAACCACGGCGCAGACGCATTCTGCGCCGTCACGGAGAACGCTGAATGGCCAGTTTTGCTCACACGGTCGGCGCGCAGACTTACCGCTTCGACAGCTTGAAAGACGTCATGGCCAAGGCCAGCCCGGCCCGCTCGGGGGATTTTCTGGCCGAGGTCGCCGCGCTCAATGACGGCGAACGGGTGGCCGCGCAAATGGCGCTGGCGGACATCCCCCTCACGCACTTCCTGCAGGAAGCACTGATTCCTTACGAAGCCGATGAAGTCACCCGGCTGATCATCGACACCCACGACAAGCAGGCCTTCGCCGTGGTCAGCCATCTCACCGTTGGCGGCTTTCGCGACTGGCTGCTCAGCGACGCGGCGGATGAAACCAGCCTGCGCGCCCTCGCCCCCGGCCTGACCCCGGAAATGGTCGCCGCCGTGTCGAAGATCATGCGCGTGCAGGATCTGGTGCTGGTGGCGCAAAAGATCCGTGTGGTCACGAAATTTCGCGGCACCCTCGGTCTGCGCGGGCGCCTGTCGACCCGTCTGCAACCCAATCACCCGACCGACGAACCGTCCGGCATTGCCGCGAGCATTCTCGACGGCCTGCTCTACGGCAACGGCGATGCGATGATCGGCATCAACCCGGCCACCGACAGCATCGCCTCGATCTGCGCGATGCTGGAGATGCTCGACGCGATCATCCAGCGCTACGACATTCCAACCCAGGCCTGCGTGCTGACGCACGTCACCACCTCGATCGAGGCGATCAACCGTGGGGTGCCGCTGGATCTGGTGTTCCAGTCGATTGCCGGCACCGAGGCAGCCAATGCCAGTTTCGGCATCAATCTCAACGTCTTGCAGGAAGGCTACGACGCCGGCCTCAGCCTGAAGCGCGGCACCCTCGGGCAGAACCTGATGTATTTCGAAACCGGCCAGGGCAGTGCGCTGTCAGCCAACGCCCACCACGGCGTCGATCAACAGACCTGCGAGACAAGAGCCTACGCCGTGGCGCGCCATTTCAAGCCGTTCCTGGTGAACACCGTCGTAGGATTTATCGGCCCGGAATACCTCTATAACGGCAAGCAGATCATCCGTGCCGGCCTCGAAGATCACTTTTGCGGAAAGCTGCTCGGCGTGCCGATGGGTTGCGACATCTGCTACACCAACCACGCCGAAGCCGATCAGGACGACATGGACACTCTGCTGACGCTGCTCGGCGTCGCCGGGATCAACTTCATCATGGGCATCCCCGGCTCCGACGACATCATGCTCAATTACCAGACCACCTCGTTCCACGACGCCCTCTATGCGCGCCAGACCCTGGGCTTGAAACCGGCGCCGGAGTTCGAGCAATGGCTGGCGAACATGGGCATCTTCACCCAGGCGGACGGCAAGGTTCGCTTTGGCAATAACCTGCCGCCGGCCTTCCGTCAGGCCTTGGCGCACTTGGGATGAGTCATATGGAAAAACCACCGGTCGATCCGCAAAACCCGTGGCTGGAACTGCGCCGCCTGACCCCTGCACGCATTGCCCTGGGCCGCACCGGCACCAGCCTGCCGACACGGGCGCAACTGGACTTTCAGTTTGCCCACGCCCAGGCGCGGGACGCCGTGCATCTGGCCTTTGATCACGCCGAAATCAGCGCACAACTCACTGAGCGCGGGCGTGACAGTCTGCTGCTGCACAGCGCCGCACTGGATCGCAACAGTTACCTGCAACGGCCGGATCTGGGGCGCAAGCTGAGCGATGAATCGGCGCAGGTCTTGCGCGACTACGCCACGGCGCACCCGGGCGGCGTCGATCTGGTGATTGTCGTCGCCGACGGCCTGTCGGCGCTGGCGGTGCATCGCCACACGTTGCCGTTTCTGACGCGCCTGGAGGAACAGATGGGCGCCGATGGCTGGTCCGTCGCGCCGGTGGTGTTGGTCGAACAGGGCCGTGTTGCCGTGGGCGATGAAATCGGCCAGTTGCTCGGCGCGAAAATGGTCGTAATGCTGATCGGCGAGCGCCCGGGCCTCAGTTCGCCGGACAGCTTGGGGCTGTATTTCACCTACGCGCCGAAAGTCGGGCTGACCGATGCTTATCGCAACTGCATTTCCAACGTCAGGCTTGAGGGCTTGAGCTACGGCATGGCTGCGCATCGCTTGCTGTACCTGATGCGCGAAGCCTGCAGGCGGCAGTTGTCGGGGGTTAATCTGAAGGACGAAGCGCAGGTCCAGACCCTGGAGGCCGACGAGGGCGTCGACATGCGAAGAAATTTCCTACTGGATCCACCTACAACCTGAACCGTTTCCGCATTGCCTTTCTGCGCTGGTTTCAGGCAGGATCGATGCACGGCCGCCAAGGGTTTCCCATCGCCGTCAGAGCAGTTGAAGACAGCCACTTGAAGACGAGACCTATCATGCGGATTATTCAAGCGACCCTCGAACATCTGGATTTGCTGACCCCGTTGTTCGTCAAGTATCGCGAGTTCTACGGTTCCCTGCCTTACCCGGACTCCTCCCGCGCCTTTCTGGAAAAACGCCTGCGCCGCAAGGAATCGGTGATCTACCTGGCCCTGGCGGATGACGACGACAAGAAGCTCATGGGCTTCTGTCAGCTTTATCCGAGCTTCTCCTCCCTGTCGCTCAAGCGCGTGTGGATCCTCAACGACATCTACGTCGCCGAAGACGCGCGCCGCCAACTGGTCGCCGACAACTTGATCCGTACCGCAAAGAAGATGGCCAAGGAAACCCAGGCCGTGCGCATGCGCGTCTCGACCAGCAGCAACAACGAAGTGGCGCAGAAAACCTACGAATCCATCGGTTTCAAGGAAGACACCGAGTTCAAGAACTACGTGCTGCCGATCAGCGACGAACTCTGAACCTCAGTGGGGTTGTTCTGTGGCGAGGGAGCTTGCTCCCTCGCCACAGCTGACCTGCGCCCGACAATTAATCACACCCGACATTCCCCGCTACAAAACCGACGCGCTTTTCATCAGTCAGACCTTATAATCCCGACTTTTCCGGCTTGTAAGAAAAACTACACCCGGCTGTAGGCTTACACGAAGTCATCCGCACAGGCCTGCCGAGTCGGGCCGTCATACAGGTGCCCCCATGGATTTCAACCCGCTCGACCTTATCCTGCATCTCGATGTGTACCTCGATTTGCTGGTGAACAACTATGGGCCGTGGATCTACGCCATCCTGTTTCTGGTGATCTTCTGTGAAACCGGCCTGGTGGTAATGCCCTTCCTGCCGGGCGATTCGTTGCTGTTCATCGCCGGCGCTGTGGCAGCGGGCGGCGGCATGGACCCGGTGCTGCTCGGCGGCCTGCTGATGCTGGCGGCGATCATGGGCGACAGCACCAACTACGTAATCGGACGAACGGCCGGGGAAAAGCTGTTCAGCAATCCGAACTCGAAAATCTTCCGTCGTGACTACCTGCAAAAAACCCACGATTTCTACGACAAACACGGCGGCAAGACGGTGACTATGGCGCGTTTCCTGCCGATCATCCGCACCTTCGCGCCGTTCGTTGCCGGCGTGGCACGCATGCCCTATCCGCGCTTTTTCGGCTTCAGTGTGCTCGGCACCATCCTTTGGGTCGGCGGTCTGGTCACCTTGGGCTACTTCTTTGGTAACGTGCCGTTCATCAAGAAAAACCTGTCGCTGCTGGTGGTGGCCATCATCCTGCTGTCGCTGGTGCCAATGATCATCGGCGTGGTGCGCAGCCGTTTCGGCGGCACCAAAGTGCAATCGCACTAAGCCGATGTGGTCCCTGAGCGCCTGGCGTCGCCGGCGCCTCCTGGCGAAACACCCGATTGCCGACGACCTGTGGCAACGGGTACGCCACCATCTGAGCTTTCTCGACGGCATCAACGCCGACGAAGACCGCTGGCTGCGTGAAGCCTGCGTGTTGTTTCTCCACGACAAGCACCTGAGCGCCCTGCCCGGCGTCGAACTGCATCAGGAACAACGCCTGCTGCTCGCCGCCCAGGCGCAACTGCCGTTGCTCAGGCTGGGCGACTTGAATTGGTATCAGGGCTTTCACGAGATCGTGCTGTATCCCGACGACTTCCTCAGCCCGCAACGCCATCGCGATGCCAGCGGCATCGAGCATGAATGGGACGGCGAACACAGCGGTGAAGCCTGGCAGCAAGGGCCGGTCATCCTGGCCTGGCCCGGCGTAATGGCCAGCGGTGGCTGGGACGGCTACAACCTGGTGATCCACGAACTCGCGCACAAACTCGACATGCTCAACGGCGATGCCAACGGCCTGCCGCCACTGCACGCCGACATGCGCGTCAGCGAATGGGCCGAGGTGATGCAAGCGGCTTACGACGACCTCAACCGCCAACTCGACCACGATCCCGACGCCGAAACCGCCATCGATCCCTACGCCGCCGAGAACCCGGCCGAGTTCTTCGCCGTCACCAGCGAGTACTTTTTCAGCGCCCCGGATCTGCTCCACGAGGCCTATCCACGGGTGTATGCGCAACTGCAGCTTTTCTACCGTCAGGACCCGTTGGGCAGGTTGCGGCAACTTCAGGCCTCGGACCCGGTCTATCAGGCGCACGCCTGAGTTCTGCACGACTTTCGGCACATGGCGTACGCGGCAGAATATGCCTATAATCGCCGCCACTTTTTGGTCAATCCGACCAGGTTTTTTTGGTCAACTACGGGGGCAACGCCCAATGAGCTACAGCAAGATTCCGGCTGGCAAAGACCTGCCGAACGACATCTACGTCGCGATCGAGATCCCGGCCAACCACGCGCCGATCAAATACGAAATCGACAAAGACAGCGATTGCCTGTTCGTTGACCGTTTCATGGCCACCCCGATGTTCTACCCGGCCAACTACGGTTACATCCCGAACACCCTGGCTGACGATGGCGACCCCCTCGACGTGCTGGTCGTGACCCCTTACCCGGTCGCCCCAGGCTCGGTTATCCGTGCCCGTCCGGTCGGCATCCTGAACATGACCGACGACGGCGGCGGCGATGCCAAAGTCATCGCCGTGCCACACGACAAGCTGTCCCAGCTGTACGTCGACGTGAAGGAATACACCGACCTGCCACCCCTGCTGATCCAGCAGATCGAGCACTTCTTCGCGAACTACAAAGATCTCGAAAAAGGCAAATGGGTCAAGATCGAAGGCTGGGCCGGTGCAGACGCCGCCCGCGAAGCGATCACCAAGTCGGTTGCCGCCTACAAAGGCTAAGCCATTGCGCTTCGCGTGAGGCTTGACGAAAACCCCGGAACTCCGGGGTTTTTTGTGCCTGGAAAACTTCGTTAAACAGAATGTTTAAAATTCAGCATACGGTTTTAATCTGTTTAATTTCCCACAAGCAAGTCTTACATCCAGTCGCAAAATACAGCCATTTTTTGAACGCCGAGTTTATTCAAACCGCTCTAGCCCGCCCGTAGACTCGTGTTTATGAGAAAGAACACTAGCGGTCCACGATTCAGGGCACTCCTGGAAGCAGCGAACATCAGCACCACGGATTTCGCAAAGTTCTGGGGCACGGAAGCCCAAAACGTTCATAACTGGTACACCCGGGGCGTCCCGGCGTATCGCATGGAAGAAGTCTCACGCCTGCTGTCGGTCAATAGTGACTGGCTGAAGACCGGAGAAGGCGTCAAGGACATCCCGCGCCTGCATGCTCCGGCGAGCAATGGCGACACGTTCGATGCCCAGGCCATTCGTGGGGTGTACACGGTCGTCAACCCCAGCGACATCGACCTGTCGTTCTTCAAGGAAGCCCCCATTGCCAACGGCGGCGGCAAAACCGAGGTCATCCTCGACCCGGATCAGTCCATCCGCCTGCCCCGCGCCCACCTTGACCAACTCGACATCAAACACGCCAACGCCATCTGCGCCCACATGATCGGCAACAGCATGGCCGAACGCATCGAAGACGGCTCCATCGTCGCCATCGACCGCGGCCTGACCCAGGTCGTCGACGGCGAAATCTACGCCGTCGAACACGAAGGCATGCTGCGCATCAAATACCTTCACCGCATGCCCGGCAACGGCCTGCGCATGCGCAGCCACAACAGCGCCGAATACCCCGACGAGGTTTTCCGGCCGGCGCAGATCGAGGAGCAGAGGATCCATATTCTGGGCTGGGTGTTCTGGTGGTCAACGCTTGGCAAGCGCAGGCCGGTGGTGCCGTTTCTATGATTCTGCGCTGGAACCTGTGGGAGCGAGCCTGCTCGCGAACAGGCCCTGAAAACCGGTACAAATCCAGAGTTCGTACCCCTTCAGTCGCTCTAACCCGCACTTGAGGCTGGGAATCCAAAGCAAAACTCAGTATCCTGCGCCCCACATTTGCGCATCGACCCGCCCAGCGGCTCAGATGACGCCCGACGCGGCAGACCAACGTCTGACCAAGTCCCACAGCCGGACGCAGATCCGGATGTACGTTTTGAAGGCTGGCGCGGTTTACCAAAAATAAACCAAGCCAGTCCCCGAGAAGCCGGCCACAAGCCGGCTTTTTAATGCCTGCAGAAAGCCTACGCCTACCGTCCGGAACTTGAATTCTCACTTGTCGGGAACGCGAGGCTCTTGTTACCGTAACGACAACCGTCATTACAGGTATTCCATCATGGCTTCCATCAACATCCGCATCGATGATGATCTGAAACAGCGCTCCTTCGCCGAACTCGAAAAGCTCGGCGTCACGCCTTCAGAGCTGCTGCGCCAGACTCTTCAATATGTAGCCGAGCGGGGCAAGTTACCCTTCAAAGCGGCGCTGCTCAGTGAAGAAGATGAAGCGCTGATTGCCGTAGTCACCGAACGTCTTGCATCCCCTCAGCGGGTCAAGGTGAGTCTGGATGACTTATGAGCTTGAGTTTGATCGACGTGCATTAAAGGAGTGGAACAAGCTGGGCGATACGGTTCGCCAACAGTTCAAAAAGAAACTGGCTGAGGTCTTGGAAAATCCTCGAATCGAAGCCAATCGGCTTCGCGAGCTACCAGACTGCTACACAGTCAAATTGAATAGCGCCGGTTATCGCTTGATCTATCAGGTACTCGATCAGGAAGTCCTGGTGTTCGTGGTCGCTATTGGCAAACGCGAGCGAGAGGCGGCCTATGAGGTTGCGCAAGATCGCTTGCCATCCCGAGCCTGATTTCGAAAAATGCCATTTGTCGGACGCACGCTACCGAGGTGCAAAGGGCTGATCATTTGTAAAAAGTCCAACGCGTACATCCATAGAACCAGACGTCGCAGCCAGAGGCCTGACGTTGCCTGTCCATGCGCGTCCCAAATGGTATTTCCAATGATCAGATTCACCCAAGGCAACCTGCTGGAAGCCAAAACCGAAGCCCTCGTCAACACGGTGAATACTGTGGGTGTGATGGGCAAGGGCATCGCATTGATGTTCAAAGAGCGCTTTGCGCAGAATTACCGAGTGTATGCAGCGGCGTGTAAGGCCGGGGAAGTAGAAACCGGCAAAATGCATGTGACCGCCACCAACGAACTCGATGGCCCTCGCTGGATCGTGAACTTCCCCACCAAGCGCCACTGGCGGTCGCCGTCGCAAATGGCGTGGATCACCGAAGGTTTGCATGACCTGCGGCGGTTCCTGCTTGAAAACGATGTGAAATCCGTTGCGGTTCCACCGTTAGGTGCTGGTAACGGCGGTTTGAAGTGGCCTGAAGTCCGTGAACAGATTGTCGAAGTGTTGGGGGACCTGGACGCTGATGTTTTGGTATTCGAGCCGTCCAATCAGTACCTGAATGTCGCCAAACGCGCGGGCGTAGAAAAGCTCACGCCAGCCCGAGCGCTTATCGCCGAACTGGTTCGTCGCTACTGGGTTTTAGGCATGGAGTGCAGTCTGCTGGAGATTCAGAAGCTCGCCTGGTTTCTTGAGCGCGCTATCGAGCAGTTGCCAGATACCCAGAACCCTTTGAACCTGAAGTTCGTCGCACATAAATATGGCCCGTACGCCAACCGGCTGGAACACCTGCTTGATAACCTCGATGGCAGCTATCTGCACTGTGACAAGCGCATCAGCGACGCAGGCATTAATGATGTGATCTGGTTTGATCAAGATCGCAAAGCGTTTTTACAAACGTATCTCAAGACTGAGGCCAAGGCATATTTGCAAGCGTTGGAACGTACGGCTCAACTGATTGACGGTTTTGAATCGCCATTCGGTATGGAGTTATTGGCCACGGTCGATTGGTTGTTGAGCCAGGAAGGGGTATCTGCAACTGTTCCAGCGCTACGCGAAGCATTGAAGCATTGGGACGGTGGCGCAGGGGCTGCGGCTCGCAAGAGCAAACTGTTCGATGATCAGGCCCTTGATATTGCGCTCAAGCGCCTGACATCCGGTACTTTCCGGCCTGGATTAGCGGCCTGAAAGACGCTCGATAAAATTGGGCAGCAACCTGCTGCCCAATTCCGTCACGGATAACTAAACGACTTCACCAACGTCAACTCCCCCACCGCCCGCATCGGCACCAGAAACGTCTCCATCTTCTCGCTAGGCGTGCCCTCTTCTGTGATGACTGTCACTTGCGCCGTCGTCAGCGCCTGCACCGCTTCATCCCCGCCTTCGTCATCCCCGCGATACCCGCCACCGTAATAATTCACATAAACCAGGTACTGGCCTTTGATCGGCGCTGGCATGGCGGCGATTTCCGGGCCGTAGCCGGTGGTGACGTCGACGTCCAGCGCGGCGCCGTTGGCGGCGCTGCGGTTGCCGTACCAGATGTGGGCGCCGTCAGGGGTGATGAGGTGCAGGTCGAGGTCGGTGCCGTCGCTGTCCCAGGCCAGCAGGACGCGGAGCTTGGCCGGGGTGGAGCCGCCGCGGGCGTTGAGGAACTGGGTGCGGTGGCGCTGTTGGCCGTCGGGGCTGCGGACTTCGACGCTGTTGCTGCCGTTGGGGAAGGAGAACGGGCGGTCGAAGCGGCCGGTTGGGTCGACTTTCAGCGGCATGCTGACGCCGTTGACGATCAGCCGGCCGGGCTCGTTGTTCTTGGGGATGGCTTTGATCTGGCCACTGATCCGCGCGGTGTTGGACTGGCCGAGCGGGGTGTTGACCGACGAGGCCGGGTAGTTGACCGTCTGCCGGAAGCTTTCGCCCTCGCCGTCCGGTGCGCCGCTGCGCCAGCCGCCGACCGGGGTGTCGAGTTTGACGCCGTCGGCAGCAAAAGCCTGCGGCAGTCCATTGAGGGCACAGAGCAGCAGCAAGACCTGTGGATAACGGAGTGTCATGGTCTATTCCAGCAAGAGGTGACGGGCGAGCCCTTCGATGTAGGTTTCATCCTGGCCGTTGGGGTGTGCTTCGAAGGCCAGGTGCAGATATTCGTGGGTCAGATCGAGGCGATCTTGCAGAGTCAGCACGCCGCGCACGTAAATGCGCTGGCGTTCGCGGTCGACAAAGGGCCGGCCGAAGGCGAGTTTGCACACGGCGAACGCGCTGACTTCGTTGTAGCCGGTTTCGCTTTCCAGCTTCGGACGCCAGCCGCGTCGTTTTTTCTGCAGCCAGTCCTGCGCGGCGGGTAACGCTTCGCAGGAGGCGACCGGGTTGTCCCAGCGGCTGAGACTGGCGCGTGGATAGGCGTGCACCAGAATCGCGTCGTAGCGCTGCCCAGCGTTGGCTTGTGCGACAGCTTGCTGCCAGGCGAGCTTGTCCGGGCCGGGCTGGTCGGAGTGATAGGTGACGGTGCTGCCGGCCAGGACCAGATCGGCGGTCCAGGCGGCGATGCGGCGTGACTCGCTGGAGGCCGGGCGCGGGGCGACACGTTGGCGACTGCTGCTGTCGTCGATGCTCAGGCATTCGCCGTTACGCGTGGCGTTTTGCAGCAGGTAGGTACGGATGGCGACGGCGAGGGCTTTGGCCGCTTCGGCGGGTTCGGGTTTGGCTTCGCGTTCGAGGACGCGAGCGACGTACTCTTCGCGATCAAGCCTCGCGACGAGTTTGTCGTTGAGCAGAAACAGTTCGCCGTCGCTGTGGATATCCAGCGCGTTGCCATTGGCGAATTCGACACGGTAGTCGCCGCGCAACGGACCAGCCGTCGCCACACGATCACCCGCCAGAACCTTGGACAGCGGATATTTCGCGAACAGCCCGACTTCCACACAACGCCCTGCGTCCGCTGGCCAAGCCGTCGGCAAAACGCTCGCCAGCGCCTGCCCGTAATGCCGCAACACTCTCTGACTGGTGCCACGCCCACCCGCCCAGATTGGCGCGCCGTCGTGGGTCCAGCCAGCGAATCCACCCTGGCGCGATTGCGCATCCTGATCGCCGAGCCAGCTCCAGGTTTTCACCCGCAAACGCCCGCCCAACTCACCGACGACATTGCCGTCCGCTGCGCTCAGCACGACATCAAGCAGCACGCGGCGCATCTGATCTTGAGCCGGCATCGAAGCCAGCACTTTGAGCAAATCGGCGACAGTGACCCGAGTAGCCGGTTGCACCGACGACAAGTCGAGCAGCCAGGCTGGCGCCTGCCGCGCCTGCCAATACGCGCGCCAGTCTGTCGCTGCAATGGCCAATCGCGCCGGCTCGAAATACAAACCGCAGGACTTCACCAGCGCCTGATCACGCTCGATCCGGCCGCCCGCCGAGCAGCAATAAACCTCTTCCTTCGACTGCCCGCGACATTCGTAAGCAGGCTCACGCGCGCCGTTGTCCACCAGCCACGCGTAGACAAACAGCTTCCACAAGCTGCCCAACGGTGCATCGAACGACGCTGGCAACGCTTCGCGCGCGATCACTTGCGTCTGATTCAACGACAACAGCTCGCCCTTATAAGCGACGCGCAACGGCGCGTCCTGCGCCGTTGCCAACGCAGGCATCGCCCAGAACAACAGCCACAGCAGCGGCCGGCGCATGTCAGTTGACCGTGACCTGACCGAGGGCGGCTTTCGCTTCCTGGGCCTGATGCTGCGGTGCGTAAACCTGACTGAAGCGCACCGGTGGCAGGTTGAACTGACCTTTCTGCGAGAAGCGCACCAGATGGCGCAGGCGCAATTCGCCGCTCAGCGCATCCACCGGCACCGCGTAGGCCAGTTGTCCCGGTTCGAATTTCGCTTTCTCCAGCGCAGTCGGTTCGGTACCGTCCTTGCCCTGCAATTTGATGCCCCACGTGGTGCGCTCAACATCGGCGCCGGGCGGCAGCGGCACTTCAAGCATGCCGTAGCGCAGGGGTTGCGGCGCTTTGCTGGTGAGGATCACTTCGTCCAGGTACAGGCTGTCGCTGGACAGCGGCTTGCTGCCGACCGGCTCCAGTTTGAAGGTGAACGCTTCGTCGCCCGGGACCAGTCGAGACAGACGCCGAGTGATGGTCACGGCCATCGGATCGCGTGGCGGCTGTTGAGTCTGGAAACTTAGCGCCGCGCGCAGCGGCCGCTCTTGAGTACCGGACACGGTCAGCACGCTCGGCTGCGGCGTCGCGCCCTGCCATGTCCAGTACATCTCGCCGCTGGCACCGTAATTTTTCTTCCAGCCTTCACCGGGCATCAGCGCGATGGTCGGCGACGCCTGGGCGATGCTGCGTTGCAGCCAAGTCAGCGCCAGTGCCCGCTCCAGCGTCGATTGCTGCGGCAGCAGTCGTTGCAGCAACGCCGTTGCGCGAGCCTGATCGAACGGCTGCAGCGACAGGTTCAGCGCTTCGACAAACGGCTGCGAACTGACCGCCAGACGTTGTTGCGCTGCGCCCAGTTGACGATTGAACGCATCTGGCAAAGCGACTTTCGCCTGCGTGGCCAACGCAGCGGTCAACACCCGTGCCGCCGCCAGACCCAGCGCCGAATCCGGATCGTTCATCACCAGACTGTCCTGACCATCGTCGAGCAAGGTCTCGGCGCTGCCTTCACCGGCCTTGGCCAGATCGTCGATCAGACCACTGAGCAACGTGGTCACCGGCAACTGCATCTGCTTGGCGAACGACAGAATCAGCGCCCGTTGCAGCAACGGCGTGTTCGGCGCCTGCCTGGCGTACACCTCCAGCACCCGCTGCCAATGCTCCGGCGGCAGGGTCAGGTCGAGTACGCGGCTGGCGTTCCAGTCGGCGTAATAGGCATACGCGGTGAGGAATGCATCCGGCTCGCCGTCGTAGCCCCACCAGGTGAAGCTCGCCGACGGCCCGGCCAGTTGCACCAGACGCAAGCGGCTGTTCTGCATGATCAGGCGCAAGCGATCGCGAGTCTGCGGATTCGAGGCCAACGATGGGTAGGCGATGCTTAGCGGTAGCAAACGGCTGGCCGTCTGTTCGACGCCGCCGTACGGGTAGCTGAGCAGATCGTCGAGGGCCGAACGGAACAGCGCTTGCGGGCTGTCGTCCAGACGCAGGCGAATGTCCGTGGCATCCGCCGCCAGATGCAAAGGCGTGTCGCCGCTGACCACATCGAGGCTTTGCGTCTGGGTCATTTGCCAGCCATCCCCAATCGCGCTCAGACGCACGGCCAGGGCATCGGCGACTTTGCCGTCCTGCACCAGTTGCGCGGTCCACTCGCCAGAGGCCAGGGCGAACGCCGGCAGTGGCAGGTAATTGATGCCGCTGTTCAGGGTCACCGGCAGGCGCTGTTCGGCACCCGCGTAGTGAGTGACCAGCTCAGCCTTGACCGGTTTCTCGGCCTGGCTGAAAGCAAACACGCCCAGTTGCGGCTGATCGCCCTTGCGGAATTTGCTCGGCCCGCTCCATTTCAGGTACAGCGGTTTTTCCGAACGGACGAACTGTTTCTTCTGCCCCACCTGACCGTCATCGGCAATGGCGCGGGCGGTGATGCGCCAGCGGGTCAGCGAGTCCGGCATCTTGAAGGTGAAGCGGGTTTTGCCGTCGGCGCCGGTCAGCAACTCCGGTTGCCACGCAGCGGTGTCGACGTCTTCGCGACGCGGCCGCTCCAGCACTTTTACTCCGCGCTCGCTGCGATTGGCTTTGCCCGGCGCGCCAGGGCTGCCCGGCAGCGCCACGTCGTAACTGATGAACGACAGGCTGGCGCTGGTGCGCACGTTGTTACGCCGTGGGTGATAGAAGAACTGGTCGATGGTCGGCGCGACTTCCGGTTGCAGCGCGTAGACCATTTCATCGACCACGCTGACGGTCAGGTGCGCGGGAATGGCTTTGCCGGCGAACTGAGTGGTCAGATCAACCGTAACGGTGTCACCCGGCAGGTATACCGCTTTGTCCGTGCTGATCACCACGTCGATTTGCGGCGCGACCACTTTGATCCCGGCGTTCTGGAAGCTGTATTGGCCGCCCTTGGTATAGAGCACCGAGAAGGTCAGGTTGGGGGCGAAGTTGTCCTTCACCGGGATGCGTGCGCGGTATTGAGTGTCGCTGAGTTTTTCCAGCTTCAGCCAGTCGCCGCCCTTGGCCAGCAGCGCGGTGGCTTCGACCTTGTCGCGCTCCAGCGACAGCAAAGCATCGCTGACAGGCTCGGGGAAGGTAATCAGCGCCAGCGCTTCTTCGCCGGCCTTGTATTCAGGCTTGTCGAGGACAATTTCCACCGTACCCGGCACCGCTTTCACACCGTCGCCAGTGACCGAATGGCCGGTGGCGCCGAGGACGCGGCCGTGTTGGTCCTTCAGCGTCAGGTTGTAAGTACCCGGACGCTCGAACGCGAGGCTGAAACCTTTGTCAGTCGCGGTGAGTTTGCCTTCGCCCGTGCTTTGGTCCTCCAGCCGAACCCAGCCATACGTACTCGGGACAACCGCTTTGCCTTGTTCGGTGCCGCCCTCGTTGGCATAGCTGAACGCGACCTTGTCGCCGACTGCGCTGAAACGCTGTGGCGCGCTCAGGCGGAAACTCGCGGCGCCTCGGTCGATGAGGATTTCCTTGGTGGTCTTGACCCGATACGCCGCGCCATCGCTGGCGAACACGGTGAGCATGTAGCGGCTCGGTTTATCCGCCGCTGGCAGGTCGAGGCTGGCGTTGCCTTTGCTGTCGGTGGTCAGTTCGGTGCTGCTCAGTTCTACCGGGAATTGCCCGAGGTATTGCAGCTCGTTGTCGACCATCGACAGTTGCTGAGCGCGCAGGCCCAGCGTCAGCTTGGCGTTGGCCACCGGTTTGCCGTCCGGGTAAAGCAGCACCAGACTGCCTTTGACCGGCTCACCGGTGCGGTAATCCTGCTTCGCCAGGTTGAGCGAGATTTCGAAGTGCGGCTTGATGTATTCGGCCACGCGAAAGGCACTGCTGTAGGCCTGATCCTTGTAGTTGAAGCGGATTTCGTAACCACCGGCCACGGCGTTGTCCGGCAACTGGAAACGGCCTTGCGTACCGGCCTTGGAGTCCAGCTTCAGGTCGAGGGTTTGCAGCTCGGTGCCGGTGGCATCCAGCACGCTGACGCTGACGTCCGCCGCGCCCGGCAGCACCGAATCACGCGCATTCTTGAACTCGCGACCGACGATTTTCAGCGACACCCAATCGCCCGGGCGATACAGCGGCCGGTCGGTGAAGGCATAGAGTTTGGTGTCGTAGATTTCGCTGTCGTAGTAGAAGTTTTCCGAGACGAACACCCCGCCCTCTTCGTCCTCGCCGATGACAAACGAACGCTCGGGGCTGACGTGTTTCAGGCGCAGCAGGCCGTCAGCATCGGTGGCACCGCTGCTCATCACGCCGAGGCCATCGGTCCACAGCACATTGACCCTGGATACCGAACTGCCTTCGTGTTTGCGCGCGGCCCAGACCAGCAGTTCATCACCGGCGATCTTGCTCACCGCAACGGTGTTGGAGACGAACACCATAGTCGTCGCGCGGTACTTGCCGATCAGTGCTTCGACCAGGTACAGCCCCGGTTTCAGGTTGCCCAGCGGGATGTAAACGTTCCCGGGCGCAACGCTGACAAAATCACTCGACGAGCCGGCCAGATTGACCCCGGCCGGCGGCTGGATCGGTTTGGCCTGCCACAGCGGATAACGGAACTGGCTGACCACCGGCAGACCCGGAATCAAGGCGAATTGCGGCTGAGCGTCGTACGGTGTCGGCGCGACCATGGCGTCGCCCATCTTCAGTTCCGGGACTTCTTCAGTGACCTGTTTGCGCGATTCGTAGGAGAACGCACGCTGCATCACCCGGCGGGATTTGCGGTACCAGTTGTCCCACAGATACGCGAGGGTATTGGAGAGGCCTTCGCCCTTGAACTGGCCGTCACTGACGACGCGGTGCAGGTTCTTCTGGCGCTTGAGAAAGTCCAGCGGCTTGTCGATGCGATATACGCGAATGTCGGCGCCGCCGTAGGGTTCCATGCGAAAGCGCCGGTAATCGCGACCCGGCGCTTCAAGCCGGACCATCGCCTGTTCATCGCTGGCAAAACTGCTGTCGGCGAGCAGAAAGAAGCTTTCGCCGGACACCGGCGTGTAGCCGCTGGGCTCGACCGAATCGTCGGCATTCACGGTCGCCAGTGGCAGCAACAGCGCCAGCAGCAAAGGGATTCGGGAGCAGAGTCGCAACATGCGGGCACCGGTCATTGGAAGAGAAAGTTGAGTCGATAGACGCCGATGAAGTTGGGGTTGGCTGCGTCGGGTATCCATCGGGTGTCCTTCCATGTCATGAGTTGCTGCAGGCTTGCCGAACGCATGCCGTTGTCAGTGGGGGTGGTGGTGCCGGTGTGATAGGCGATGTAGCGACCCATCCAGATCATCAGGTGCTGGTCGTCGCCCTGATCAAAAAACATCAAGTCACCGGGCCGCGCCCGCGACACATCGCGGCCGACCAGATGGCTGTTGAACTGGATCAATTTGATCGCGTTGACGTAGGGCCCGACCTTGCCGCCGCCCTGCTGCCATTGTTGAGCGAGCTTGCGCTGCTCGTCGCTCAGCGACAGCTCCGGCGGCAGATAGCGGTTGGACAGGCCATTGCTGCGCAGCCATTTGTCATCGTGGACTTTCAGCGCTTCGTTGGCAGCGAAGCGCACCAGTCCGGCGCAATCCTGCTGATACCAGCGCGGGCTCGGCCCCTGGCTCAGTTGTTCCTGGGCGATGCGCACGAACCAGGCGCGGAACACCTGCGACTGCGCAGGATCGAGCGCCGGCGCTTGCACCGCGCGGGCACCTGCGCTCAACAGCAGCGCGAGCAGGCCGAGGCTGCGGATCAGTGCGGTCACAGCGCTTTCCATTCCAGTGGCAACCATTGCCAGTGACCGTCAGGCTCGCTACCTTCGGGCAAGGTCAGGGCATATTTGCCGTAGCCGCCGAGGGTGCGCAGTTTCGGCATCAGGTAAGTTTGCGCAGCGTTATAGAACACCGGTTCCATGTCCTGCGGCAGGCTGTCGAGAGTTTCGCGCTGCATCAGTTGCGCCATGGCGTCCGGGCCGAAGTAGATCGGCATCAGCACATCTTTGGGCAACACGTCGGCCATCGGCGGGAAGCGCTTGTCGAGGGTGCCGAGGGCTTTGTCGATCAGCTTGTCGTCGAGGGAAAACAGCAGCGTCGAGCCGTGACGGGCGAGGCTGACTTTCATGAACGCGCGGCCGCTGATGGCGTCCGGGTTCTCGGCAGTCTTCGCCGCATACGGGCCGAAACTGGAGCTGACCTGACGCTGCCAGACGTGGTTTTGACCTTCTTGTTTCTCAACCACCGGAAATACGTTTTCGGCGACGTTGGCCTCGAATGCGCCAACCATCGAGCCGAACAGTTTGCCGAGATCACCGTCGAGTTTGCCGCTGTCTTCATCTTTGAGGCTGGCAACCAGCAACGGCGTGTACAGCCGCGAATCGGCGTACCAGCACAGGCCCGCCGCGCCGGCCACGTGTTCGGTGAGTGTCTGCGCCACGGCTTCTTCGGCGCCGAGCTTGATCAATAACGGCTTCTGCGGCTCGGCCGCCACCGGCAGGGTCACGCAGGCGCTTGCGCCCAATGGCATCGCTTGCCAGACCGGTTGAAAATCGAAGTCCGGCTGGTTTTCCAGCTCATCCATGGCCAGGTAGCTGTGCCAGCCCTTGTCGTCCATGTCAAAACGCAGCCCGGCGAAATTCGGGATGAAGCGCTGGTAGCCCATGGCAAGGACACTGGAATTGACCGACAGGCGCTGCTTGGTTTCCGGACTTTTCGCCGGCAAGCCGAACGCTTCGGGGAAGAGTTTTTCGCCGTTGAGCAGCGCCTCCAGCGCTTGCGCCGAGACGTGGCCGGGCTCTTGCGACACGCCGCTCTCCGGGTCGTAGTACTTGGCCGGATTGGACAGCACCACCAGTTTGTCGCCGCGGGACGCGAACAGCAGTGATTTACTGGCGCTGTAGCTGAGCTGATACAACGGCACCTCGTCGCCGCCGACCTTGAGATTGGCGAAGACGCTGAGCTGGGTGTCATCCAGCGCGACTTTTGCCAGCGGCTCGAGCAGCTTCGCCAGCCCGCCGCGATCCATCACCAGCAGAAAATCCTTCAGGCGACCATCGGCGCCACGCCACAGCGCGACGTCGGCCGGTTGATCGAAAAGCTGCTCGATCAGGCTGTCCTGCAACTTCAGGTCATGCTCGTAGACGATCCGGCGCAGGCTGCCGATCAGGCCGAGGCGATCGGCGTGGGTTTCGTAATAGAAGACGAAGTCTTCGGTCAGCGTGGCCTTGAGGAACGGCACCGTCAGCAGGTCCTTGGGCAACTGGCTCAGCGAGCGAGTTTCGAGCAAGGCATCCGGACGGCTGAGGCCAAGCTTGTCGCTCGCAAGTTCCTCTGGCGGCGTCTTGGGCTTGAGCAGCAGCCAGCCGAAACCGCCCGCCACGCCGGCCACCAGGCACAGGCCAAGCAGTACCAACGGCCAGCGCCGCGAAGGTTTGGCCGCGGGTGTCGCGGCAGCCTGGGTCACAGTGTTATCGCTCATGTTCACAACATCCGAGTTCATCCGTGGCGGGATGCTTAATAGTTGAAAGTCTTGACCAGCAGCAGATCACCGATCGCCCGCAGGGGCACGATGAAGGTTTCGCGTTTTTCGTCGACGGTGTTTTCGTTGAGCACCAACGTGATTTGCGAGGTGATCACCTCGTTCTGGTTGCTGGTCTCCTCGAAGTTATAGCCGCCGTTGCCGAAGTTGCCCCAATAGTTGACGTAGACCAGATAGGTGCCGTGCAACGGCGCGGTCATGGTGAACATTTCAGGGCCGGGGCCGTCGACGCCATCCGGATCGAGACCGCCGCCATTGCTCAGCGCCGGCCGCGCCCAGAACGCATGCTGGCCATCAGGGGTGACAATATGCAGATCGAGCTCGGCTTTCGGATCGTCCCAGCCCAGGACCAGACGAATCCGCGCCGGCGTGCGCAGGTTATTGGCTTCGTAAAATTGCACGCGCTTGAGCGACTGACCGTCGGCGCTGATCACTTCGACGCTGTTGGAACCGGCGCCGAACGCGTACGGCCGGGCAAAACGCCCCTGATCGTCGGTGTACAGATTCAATGGATTGCCGTTTACGGCGAGGCTGTGCGGCGGGCGGATGTGCCCGATGGCCTTGAGCTGGCCCTGGATCATCGTGCGATTGCGCTGAATGCCGCGATCGATCGGCGGCGTCGGATAAGCGACCTGCAGGCTTTCCGAGCGATCAAGCAAGCCGTGATAGCGCCAGCCGCCGACCGGCTCGGACAATTCTGCAGTCGGCGCCGCCCACAGCGCAGGCGCGCAGGCGAGGCCGATCAGCAGCAAAGGAAATGAACGCATGTGACGCCTCCTGCCATGCCTTGAACGAAACCTTGCACCCGATCCTCGGCGCTTCACAGCGGTGAACTGCGTTTCGTCTGAATAGCCCGAGACTGTCGGGCCGTAGAAGGCGCGAAGATTAGCGATTCGGCAGTTTTTTAACAATCGGATACAGGTGTGATTGCTGTAGGAAACTTGCACAGTTGAGAGCCGTGAGCCGAATAGTGAAGTTATTCGGCTCACAAAATGAGCCGAATAAGCCTGAACGTTCCTGAATCAACACAAATCACGTGGCGAGGGAGCTTGCTCCCGCTGGACTGCGCAGCAGGCCCCGACCGCCAACCACGGTTCACCTGTTGATCGCGGTGGCTGGTTCTGGGGTCGCTGCGCAACCCAGCGGGAGCAAGCTCCTCGCCACAGGGTTAAGCCGCGGCAAGGCCCGCTCATTTGCCCATACCCCCCCTATCTGCTAGTGTCGCGCCGGTTTAACGTCTACCGGAAATTGCCGCCATGGCCCGCAAAAAAGCTGCACTGGATTTCGAACAGTCCCTCGCCGACCTGCAAACACTGGTCGAGCGTCTGGAGAACGGTGAATTGTCGCTGGAAGACTCGCTGACCGCTTTCGAGCAGGGTATCGGCCTGACCCGTGACTGCCAGGCAGCGCTGGCGCAAGCCGAGCAGAAGGTGCAGGTGCTGCTGGAGCGCGATGGCGAGCTCGCCGAGGAACCCTTCGACGCGGAACAGCCAGAATGATTGCAGCGTATTCGGCGACCAGTCAGGCCCGGGTCAACGCGGCGCTGGAGACCTTGTTCAACGCGCCGTTGCCGGAGCTGGCGCGGCTCTACGAAGCCATGCGCTACAGCGTGATGAACGGCGGCAAACGCGTGCGTCCATTGTTGGCTTACGCCGCGTGCGAGGCGCTCGGCGGCCAGGCCGAACAGGCCAGCGGCGCGGCATGCGCGGTCGAGTTGATCCACGCCTACTCGCTGGTGCACGACGATCTGCCGGCGATGGATGACGACGATCTGCGTCGCGGCCAGCCAACCACGCACAAGAAATTCGACGAAGCTTGCGCGATTCTCGCCGGTGACGGCTTGCAGAGCCTGGCCTTCAGCGCCCTGCTCGACCCGCGCCTGAGTGATTGCCCCAGCGATGTCCGCCTGCAAATGGTGACTGCGCTGGCGCAGGCCGCAGGCCCGGCGGGCATGGTCGGCGGCCAGGCCATCGACCTCGGTTCGGTCGGCCTCAAACTCGATCAGAAAGCGCTTGAACAGATGCACCGGCACAAGACCGGCGCGCTGATCGAAGTCAGCGTCAGACTCGGCGCGTTGGCCAGCGGGCATGCCGGGGCCGATCAGCTTCAAGCGTTGCAGACCTATGCACAGGCCATCGGTCTGGCGTTTCAGGTGCAGGACGACATCCTCGACGTCGAAAGCGATACCGCCACGCTCGGCAAGCGCCAGGGCGCCGACATCGCTCGGGACAAGCCGACCTACCCGGCCCTGCTCGGCCTCGACGCCGCCAAGGCTTACGCGCTGGAACTGCGCGATCAGGCGCTGCACGCCCTGCGACCGTTTGACGCGGCAGCCGAGCCGCTGCGCGAGTTGGCCCGGTATATCGTCGAGCGGCGCAACTGACGGCGTATCGGCCAAAAAAGACCAACGCGTGGGCAGGGGACGATGCATCAGGTAAACTGCCGCATCTTTTATACCTATAACGATTCGCCTGATGCCCACGACGTTTCATGAGATTCCCCGCAAGCGCCCGACCACGCCCCTGCTCGACCGCGCGAACACGCCGGACGGCCTGCGCCGGTTAGGCGAAGCCGAGCTGGAAACCCTGGCCGATGAGTTGCGCCTGGAATTGCTTTACACGGTCGGTCAGACCGGTGGGCATTTCGGTGCCGGCCTGGGCGTGATCGAGCTGACCATCGCGCTGCATTACGTCTTCGACACGCCGGACGACCGGTTGCTGTGGGACGTGGGTCATCAGGCGTACCCGCATAAAATCCTTACCGGCCGTCGCGAACGCATGGGCAGCCTGCGTCAGAAGGACGGCATCGCCGCTTTCCCGCGTCGCTCCGAGAGCGAGTACGACACCTTCGGCGTCGGTCATTCCAGCACCTCGATCAGCGCCGCGCTGGGCATGGCGATTGCCGCCCGCCTGCAAGACAGCGAGCGCAAGGCCATCGCCGTGATCGGCGACGGCGCACTGACCGCGGGCATGGCCTTCGAGGCGCTGAACCATGCGCCGGAAGTCAACGCCAACATGTTGGTGATCCTCAACGACAACGACATGTCGATCTCGCGCAACGTCGGCGGGCTGTCCAATTATCTGGCGAAGATCCTTTCCAGCCGCACCTACGCGAGCATGCGCGAGGGCAGCAAGAAAGTCCTGTCGCGCCTGCCCGGCGCCTGGGAAATCGCCCGGCGCACCGAAGAATACGCCAAAGGCATGCTGGTTCCGGGCACGCTGTTCGAAGAACTGGGCTGGAACTACATCGGCCCGATCGACGGCCACGATTTGCCGACCCTGATCGCGACACTGCGCAACATGCGCGATCTCAAAGGCCCGCAGTTCCTGCACATCGTCACCAAGAAAGGCAAAGGCTTCGCCCCGGCGGAAGTCGACCCGATCGGTTACCACGCCATCACCAAACTCGAACCGCTGGACGCCCCGGCCGCTGCGCCAAAAGCCGCCGGCGGGCCGAAGTATTCGGCGGTATTCGGCGAGTGGCTGTGCGACATGGCGGCCGCTGACTCCCGTCTGGTCGGGATCACTCCGGCGATGAAGGAAGGCTCGGATCTGGTGGCGTTCAGCGAGCGTTTCCCCGAGCGCTATTTCGACGTGGCGATTGCCGAGCAGCACGCGGTGACGTTCGCCGCCGGCATGGCCTGCGAAGGCGCAAAACCGGTGGTGGCGATCTATTCGACGTTCCTGCAACGCGGTTACGACCAGTTGGTGCATGACGTCGCCGTACAGAACCTCGACGTACTGTTCGCCATCGACCGCGCCGGTCTGGTCGGCGAGGACGGCCCGACGCACGCCGGTAGCTACGATCTGTCGTACCTGCGCTGCATCCCGGGCATGGTCATCATGACCCCGAGCGACGAAAACGAACTGCGCAAAATGCTCACCACCGGCCACCTCTACAACGGTCCGGCGGCGGTGCGTTATCCGCGCGGCAGCGGCCCGAACGCGCTTATCGACAAAGACCTCGAGCCGATCGAAATCGGCAAGGGCAGCGTCCGTCGCCAAGGCAGCAAGGTCGCCATGCTGGTGTTTGGCGTACAACTGAGCGAAGCCTTGAAAGTCGCCGAGAAG
Source organism: Pseudomonas sp. SWRI111 (assembly GCF_014268555.1). Taxonomy (NCBI): domain Bacteria; kingdom Pseudomonadati; phylum Pseudomonadota; class Gammaproteobacteria; order Pseudomonadales; family Pseudomonadaceae; genus Pseudomonas; species Pseudomonas sp. SWRI111. The sequence continues at coordinate 235,959 of NZ_JABWQQ010000004.1, forward strand.
CTCGACGCCACCGTGGTCGACATGCGTTTCGTCAAACCGCTGGATGAAGCGCTCGTGCGCGAGATTGCCGGTAGCCACGAGTTGCTGGTGACCATCGAAGAAAACGCGATCATGGGCGGCGCCGGCGGCGCGGTCAGCGAATTCCTCGCCCGCGAGAACATCCTCAAGTCGATGCTGCATCTGGGCTTGCCGGATATCTATGTCGAGCACGCGAAACCGGCGCAGATGCTTGCCGAGTGCGGGCTGGATGAGGCCGGGATCGAAGCGTCGATTCGCCAGCGGCTGGACTTGCTTAACCGTTAAGTCGGAAAACACACATCTCCTGTGGGAGCGGGCTTGTCCGCGAAGGCGTTGGCACATTCAACATTGATCTTGAATGTGCCGGCCTCTTCGCGGGCAAGCCCGCTCCCACAGTGTTTTGTGGAAACAGAAAGTTTTGTGTACACCTGAAGCTTCTCACGGATCAACGATGAACCTCTCGCGCCTCGCCCTGCCCTTCCTGCTGCTGCCCGCCGCCAACGCTCTCGCCGACACGTTCGAACGCGATCAGGCGCTGAAGCTCCCCGACACACTGATCAGCGCCAACCGTCAGGTAGAAGCGCGCAACGACAGCAGCGCCGCCAACACCGTGTTCACCCGCGAAGACATTGATCGCCTGCAACCGAGCGACGTGCCTGATCTGCTGCGCCGCGTTCCCGGCGTGCAAGTAGCGCAGGCTGGCGGGCGCGGCAGTCTGCCGGGGGTTTACATTCGCGGCACGCAGTCGGCGCAAAGCCTGGTGCTGGTCGATGGCCAGCGCATCGGCAACTCAACGTCCGGCGACAGCAATCTGCAACATCTGAACATCGAGCAGATCGAACGCGTCGAAGTGCTGCGCGGCTCGCGCTCGGTGATTTACGGCAGCGATGCGATTGGCGGGGTGATTCAAATTTTCACCCGGCGTGGCACCGAGCGAGGCTTGCAGCCGCGCCTGCACCTCGGCTTCGGTAGCCATCAAACCTGGGAGCGCAGCCTCGGCCTGTCCGGCGGCGATGAGAAAACCCGTTTCAACCTCGGCGCCAGCCTCGATGAAACCGCTGGAATCGATCGCACGCACGACTCATATCCCAGCGACGGCGATGACGACGCCTACCGCAACAAATCCCTCAGCCTGAGCCTCAGCCACGCGCTGACCGAGAACATCGAAGTCGGCGCCAATCTGCTGGATAACCGTGGCAAAAGCGAATTCGACAACCCGTTCGGCCGCTTCGACATGGACACATTCGAGTCGGTGCAACAGCAGCCGTACAGCGATTTCAATGTCAGCAGCCTCAGCAGTTATATCGATGCCCGTGTCAACGAAACCTGGAAAACCCGCCTCGAGTTCGGCCATAGCGAAAACCGCGAAAAGACGTTCGACAAGCTCAGCGACGAGCGCACCGTATTCAACACCTACCGCGACTCGGTGAACTGGCAGAACGACCTGACGCTCGACGCACGCAACAGCCTCATCCTCGGCGGCGACTGGTACGAAGACCGGGTCAACAGCAGCACTGCGTTCGACGAGGACAGCCGCTGGAATCGCGCAGCGTTTATCCAGCATCGCTATCAGGCCGACAGTTTCTCCACCGAGATCGGCCTGCGCCATGACGACAATCAACAATTCGGTAGCCAGAACACTTGGAGTGGCACCCTCACCCTGCCGCTGAATCCGGACAATGACGTACTGCTGAGCTACAGCGAAGGTTTTCGTGCGCCGACCTTCAACGACTTGTACTACCCCGATTTCAGCAACCCGAAGCTGAAACCGGAAACCTCGAAGAGCTACGAGCTGCAATGGCGCAGTCAGTTGAATGACAACACCCGCCTGGAAGCCTCGATTTATCGCACCGACCTGGAAGACGCGATCATCTTCGGCAGCAACTCACGTCCGCAGAATGTCGCTTCGGCACGAATCAACGGTTTTGAAGCGGCGCTGAAACAGGAGCTGTTCGGCTGGCAGAGCAATCTCGGCGTGTCGATCATCGATCCGCGTGATCGTGACAGCGGCCATACCTTGGCGCGACGAGCACGGCGTACGGCCAGTTGGGATCTGGATCGGCAGTTTGATCGATTGGGGCTGGGCGCCAGTTGGCAACTGGTCAGCGGCAGTTACGACGATTTGAACAACACCCAGCCGCTGGGCGGCTACGGTACGCTCGGGCTGCGCAGCAGTTGGGCGCTGAACCGTGAGATCAAGCTCGATTTGAAGGTGGATAACTTGCTGGACAAGGGTTACAGCCGGGCGAATTACAGTTATGACGGCGGACAGTATGGCTATCGCGAGGAAGGCCGGGCGTGGATGTTCGGCGTGACCTGGACACCTGAACTCTGATCCTTGATTTGTGCTGGATTGACTGGCCTTTTCGCGAGCAAGCCCGCTCCCACAATGAATCTCGGTTGCACCTCAGATTCATGGTTGAAACCAATCAAATGTGGGAGCGGGCTTGCTCGCGAATGGAGGCGACGCGGTCTACCGGTCAGGCGCGATCAACCGGCAAAGCTTGGCCGTTGCCTCGATCATCTGACCACTCGGTCTTTCAAGACCTTTATCGCTGACCCGCAACAACCGCCCCTGCCTCACAGCCGCCACCTGCGGCCACACCTTCCACGCCTCAAGCTGCGCCTGATCGCCAGCCAGAATCACCTCGGGATCACGCTGCAACACCGCTTCCACACTCACTTGCGGCGCCGGCAAATTCAGATCATCGAACACATTGCGCGCCCCGCACACCTGCAACGCATCGCTGATGATCTGCCCGCCACCGACGGTGTACAACGGCTTGTCCCAGACCTGATAAAACACCCGCAACGGCACGTCACGGCGATAGCGTTGGCGCAGGGCATCGAGTGTCTGGCGCAGTTCGGCTGCGCGCTTGACGCCACGCTCAGGCCGGCCGAGTTGTCGGGCAATGGCTTCGATCTGCGCGGTGAGCTGGTCCAGGGTGTGCGGCTCGGCGACGAAGGTCGGGATGCCCAGACGCTTTAATTGATCACGCTGTGCCGGGCCGACGCTGCCGGGCCAGAGCAGCAACAGATCAGGTGTGAGGCTGAGCAAGCGCTCCATGTCGAGCTGGCCATAGCGGCCCACAGAAGGAATATCGGCAATCGGTGCCGGCCGCTCGCCAGCGTCCAGCACACCGACCAGCAGGTCGGCGGAATCCAGCTCAACGACGATTTCGGAAAGCGACGGTGCGAGGCTGACCACACGCAACGCGGCCAGCGCCGGGCTGCTCAGGGCAAGCAGCAGAATCGCCAGGCACAGACGGTGCATCAACCGAGTTGACGCGGAATACGGTAGAGGTAGAACAGCACGGCGGTGGACAACGCCAGCAGCATCAGCGATACGGCTTCGAGACCGACGAACACCGCCAGAGCACCGATCCACGCGGGCAAAGATGCCACCAGGAACGCCGTGCGCCGGCACGCCGCGAGGGCAATCCAGGCGGCGGGTTCATCGGTGGTATCGAGGGCTTTTTGCGTGGCGATCAGTGCGTGTTTGTAGCGACCGAAATACTTCAGGCTGACAAACATCGAGGCGACGCCGGCGATAAACAGGGGCATCGCCAGCACCGGCAGCAGGCCCTGGCCTTCGCCGAACAGCGCGTTGAGCACGAACAGCGGCAGCAGGGCCAGCGCCAGGTATTGCCACCAGGTCACCGACAACCGCCGCCGAACCTGACCGCGAGTCACGCGCGATCGACCTCGCCCTGATGCTCGTTGCCCATCATGTGGTCGAGCTTGCTGGCCTTGGTCGCCAGATAGAGTTTGTTGTGCGGGTTATGGCCGGTGTGCAGCGGCACGCGCTCGGCGACGACGATGCCCATGTCAGTCAAAGCTTTGACCTTGCGCGGGTTGTTGGTCATCAGACGCAGGGATTTCACGCCCAAGTGCTCGAGCATCGGCAGACACATCGCATAGTCGCGCTGATCGGCAGCAAAGCCCAGACGCTCGTTGGCTTCAACGGTGTCGGCGCCGCCGTCCTGCAATTCGTAGGCGCGAATCTTGTTCAGCAAACCGATGCCGCGCCCTTCCTGGCGCAGGTACAGCAGCACGCCACGGCCTTCGCGGGCGATCGCCTGCAGGGCGGCGTCCAGTTGCGAGCCGCAGTCGCAACGCTGGCTGAACAAGGCATCGCCGGTCAGGCATTCGGAATGCAAACGGCCGAGTACCGGAGCGCCGTCGGCAATTTCACCCAGGCTCAGCACGACGTGCTCGCGGCCGGTGCTTTCATCGAGAAACCCGTGCATGGTGAATTGCGCATAAGGCGTTGGCAGCTTGCAAGCGGCAACAAAGACGACAGGCACCAGTGTGCTCCTGATCTAAAAATTCTGAAAATTCGCAGGCCGGCATTGTAACAGCAGCTTCCTGCCGACGCTTAGGCTGAATTATCGGGCATAACGATCAAAAAGTTTGATGACAATGCCACCCTGATCGCCCCCCTGTAGGAGTGAGCCTGCTCGCGATAGCGGTCTGACTTATCATCTGTATCTGACTGACAGACCGCTATCGCGAGCAGGCTCACTCCTACAGGGGATGTGGTCAGCTTCAGTTCGGGTTGAACGGATACGGCTGCTGCCACTTCTTGAAGATCGGCTTCAACTCCCCGCTCTTCACCAGTTCTGCCATGCGCCGGTCATACAGCGCCATCAGCGCCCGGGCCTGCGAGGTGTCGGCGAATCCGAGAAACAGCGGCAACTCGGCAAGATGCGAATAACGATACTGAGCCGGGTCGGCGGCGTTGCGCACCACGGCTTCCACCTCGGTCAGCGCATCGATGTAGTAATCCGCGCGCCCCTGCTTGAGCATCGACAGAATGCCGCTACGCCGTTCGATCTGGTTGTAGCGTTTGATGTTCGGCAGGTAATTTTCATAGCGGTAACCGCGTACCCAGGCCAGCCGATACTGGCCCAGCGTGGCCGGGGTCGGCTGGGGATGACTTGCCAGGCCGAGGGCGTAAATATGGTCGGAGTCGAAATTCCACTGCGGGTACAGGACGTGCTCGGCTTCGTCACGGTAGGAGCCGACCAGCGCGTCGACTTCCTTCAATTGCACCAGCCCCACCGAGCGCGTGTACGGGACCGTGCGCATGTCCAGTTGGACCCCGGCCGGTTCGAACACCTTGCGCAACACGTCCCAGGCCAGACCATGGCCGTCGGCAGCCGTATAGTCTTCCCAGTCTTCGCTGGCCAGATGGATCACCGCAGGCAAAGGCGCGGCCTCCTGCGCTTGAGCAACGGCGCCCTGCACTACCAGCACCAGCAGCGCCAACCAATGTCGCACCATCAATCTGCCCCTCACTCAATCCTGATTCGGATCAGGCGAACACCCACACCAGCCCCTGCATTGCCAGCCAGGCGAACACACCGGCCAGCACGTCGTCGAGCATGATCCCGACGCCACCGTGCACATGCTTGTCGATCCAGCGAATCGGCCAGGGCTTGAGAATGTCGAAGAAGCGGAACACCAGAAAACCCGCAAGCAACCAATACCAGCCTTCCGGCACCAGCCACAGGGTGATCCACATGCCGACCATTTCGTCCCAGACGATGCCTTCGTGATCGTGCACGCGCAGGTCGTCGGCGACCTTGCCGCACAGCCAGAAGCCGAACAGCATGGTGATCCCGAGCATCAGCCAGTAGCCCCAATCGGGCAGCATCTGCCACAACGGAATGAACGGCAGGGCCACCAACGAGCCCCAGGTGCCCGGCGCCTTGGGCAGCGTGCCCGAGCCGAAGCCGAACGCAAGGAAATGCCAGGGATTGCGCCAGACCGACGGCGGCACGAATTCGGCCGGAACCTGTTTCGGGTGATCTGTCACGGTGTCTCCTGAAAATGTTGGTAGCCGCGAATGTGCGGGGTGATGTCGTGCCCTTCGCGGTCGTGCAGCACCACGCCCTCGCCCGGCACCACGCGACCGATCACATGGATCGGCCAGCCGTCGGCCAGCAGCGCCGGTAACTCGGCGGACGGCAACGTGAACGCCAGGACGTAATCATCGCCACCGCTCAACGCCGCACGCTCGGCGCCGCGCTGACCGAGAAACGCGACTAAAGCATCCGACAACGGTACGCGCTCGCGTTCAATCTCAAGCCGAACCTTCGACGCGAGGGCGATATGGCCGCAGTCGGCGAGCAGGCCATCGGAGATGTCCAGCGCCGACGTGGCCTTGCCTCGCAGGGCCTGACCGAGGGCGAGTTGCGGTTGTGGCGACCAATAATGATCAAGCAACGGCCCGGCAATTTGCGGTGCGGCGTCCCGTTGCCCGAGGACCAGCGGCAAGGCGCCGGCCGCATTGCCCAGTTCGCCGCCGACACAGAGCAGATCGCCCGGCTGTGCGCCGCTGCGGGTCAAGGCCTGGCCCGCGGGTACGCGACCGAACACAGTGACCGTCAGGCTCAGCGGCCCACGCGTGGTGTCGCCGCCGACCAGTGCCACGCCGCAGGTTTGCGCCATGCGGTTCAAGCCTCGGGCATAGGCTTGCAGCCAATCGGCGGTTACCGTCGGCACAGTCAGGGCAAGGGTAAAGGCTACGGGCGTGGCGCCCATGGCGGCCAGATCGCTGACCGCGACGGCCAGCGAGCGCTGACCGAGCAGAAACGGATCGCAGGGGTCGGCAAAGTGCACGCCGGCCACCAGCGTATCGGTGGAAACAGCTAACTGCTCCCCAGCGGGAACCGCCAGCAAGGCGCAGTCGTCGCCAATCCCCAGAGCAACGCCTTCGCCGCCCTGCGCACAAGGCGCGGCGGCGAAGAAATTGCGGATCAGCTCAAACTCGCCCATGGCTGAGAAAAAGTGCTCAAGCGCCAATCAGCGCTTGAACGCCTTCACTTCAGCTTCACGCAGGCGCGGGGCCAGCTTGTCGAGCACGCCGTTGACGAACTTGTGGCCGTCGGTCGAACCGAACACCTTGGCCAGCTCGATACCTTCGTTGATCACAACGCGGTATGGCACGTCGACGCGCTTGAGCAGTTCCCAGGTCGACAGGCGCAGAACCGCCAGCTCAACCGGGTCCAGCTCTTCGATCGTCAGATCCAGGCAAGGCGTCAGGGCGGTGTCGATTTCGGTCTTGAACTGCGGAACCCCGTGGAGGATCTCGCGGAAATAGGCGCCGTCGACATCGGTGAAATCGTTATCAACGCGAAACTGCGCTTCGATCTCGTTCAGCGATTGCCGGGCCATGTGCCACTGGTACAGCGCTTGAGTGGCGAGCTGACGGGCTTCGCGACGCTTGACGCTTTTCGAGGGCTTGCCGGCATCCGCAGGTTTCGGATCGCGCGGGTTGAAACGATCGCTTTCGTCGCTAATCACTTGGCCTCCAACTGCGCCAGCAGGCTGACCATTTCCAGAGCGGACAGGGCAGCTTCGGCACCTTTGTTACCGGCCTTGGTGCCGGAACGTTCGATGGCTTGCTCGATGGAATCAACGGTCAGGACGCCGAACGCGACCGGCACGCCGAATTCCATGGACACCTGGGCCAGGCCCTTGGTGCACTCGCCAGCGACGTATTCGAAGTGCGGAGTACCGCCACGAATGACCGCGCCGAGGGCGATGATCGCGGCGAACTCGCCTTTCTGGGCGACTTTCTGCGCAACCAGCGGGATTTCGAAGGCGCCCGGTGCGCGGATGATGGTGATGTCGCTTTCGCTCACGCCGTGGCGAACCAGGGCATCCACGGCACCGCTGACCAGGCTTTCAACCACGAAGCTGTTGAAGCGGCCCACTACCAGAGCGTAGCGGCCTTTGGGGGCGATGAAGGTACCTTCGATGGTCTTCAGGGTCATTCGTCAGTTCTCTTAAAGAGCCGGGACGCGTTTCGTACGCATCCCTCGATAATATTAGCCACGATTTCATGGCCGGAAACACTGCATTGCCGCTTGATGATAAACCTGTGGCGAGGGGATTTAGCGAAACGTCGCACCGCCCCGCTGGGCTGCGTAGCGGCCCCTGTTTTTTGGCCTGCTACGCAGTCCAACGGGGATAAATCCCCTCGCCACAATCGGTGTACACCAGCAATACGAATCTCCGGGTCATTATTCGGAGGGCACGTATTCTACAACTTCCAGATCGAAACCGGATATCGCATTAAATTTCATCGGTGCGCTCATCAAACGCATTTTGCGTACGCCGAGGTCACGCAGGATCTGCGAACCGGCACCGACGATGCTGTAGGTGGTCGGTTTTTTCGTCGGCGCCTGATCAGCGGTTTCACGAATATGCGCCAGCAGCACGTCGCCATCGAGCGGGTGGCCGAGCAACAGCACCACACCGCTGCCGGCCTCGGCCACCGCGGCCATGGCGGCGCGCAGGCTCCAGCGGCCCGGCTGCTTGACCATCAGCAGATCGCGCAACGGGTCCATGTTGTGCACGCGGACCAGGGTTGGTTCTTCGGCGCACACGGTGCCCAGGGTCAGCGCCATGTGCACGTCGCCTTCCACCGAATCACGATAGGTCACCAGGTTGAATTGGCCCAGTTCGCTGTCCAGTGGCTGCTCGGCAATCCGCTGAACGGTACGTTCGTGGATCATCCGGTAGTGAATCAGGTCGGCGATGGTGCCGATCTTGATGTTGTGTTCGGCGGCGAACGCTTCCAGCTCGGCGCGACGGGACATGGTGCCGTCGTCGTTCATCACTTCGCAGATCACCCCGCTCGGCTCGAAACCGGCCATGCGCGCCAGGTCGCAAGCGGCTTCGGTGTGACCGGCGCGAGCGAGGGTGCCGCCGGCCTGGGCCATCAGCGGGAAGATGTGGCCCGGACTGACGATGTCTTCAGCCTTGGCGTCCTTGGCGGCAGCCGCCTGCACGGTGCGCGCGCGGTCGGCGGCGGAGATGCCGGTGGTCACGCCTTCGGCGGCTTCGATCGATACGGTGAACTTGGTGCCGAAACCGGAACCGTTGCGCGGCGCCATCAGCGGCAGCTTCAACAGCTCGCAGCGCTCGCGGCTCATCGGCATGCAGATCAGGCCACGGGCGTGCTTGGCCATAAAGTTGATGTGCTCAGCCTGGCAGCATTCGGCGGCCATGATCAGGTCGCCTTCGTTCTCGCGGTCTTCGTCATCCATGAGGATGACCATCTTGCCTTGGCGGATGTCTTCAACCAGTTCTTCGATGCTATTGAGCGCCACAAGGCACCCCCTTCTTTTAAATTATTTGAGGTAGCCGTTTTGGGCCAGAAAACTTTCGGTGATGGTGCTGCCGGCGGTTTTCTCGGCGGCTTTGTCACCCAGCAGCAGACGCTCCAGATAACGCGCCAGCAAGTCGACTTCAAGGTTCACCCGGCGCCCTGGCTTGTACGAAGCCATGATGGTTTCGCTGAGGGTGTGCGGAATGATCGTCAGCATGAATTCGGCGCCATCGACTTCGTTTACGGTCAGGCTGGTGCCGTCGACGGTGATCGAGCCTTTATGAGCGATGTACTTGGCCAGTTCTTTGGGCGCGCGGATGCGAAATTCCACGGCGCGGGCATTGTCGCTGCGCGAGACCACTTCGCCGACGCCGTCGACATGACCGCTGACCAGATGCCCGCCCAGACGCGTGGTCGGGGTCAGGGCTTTTTCCAGGTTGACCGGGCTGCCGCTTTTCAGGTCATTCATGGCGGTGCAGTCCAGCGTTTCGCGGCTGACGTCGGCGGCAAAACCGTCGCCCGGCAACTCGACCGCAGTCAGGCAGACGCCGTTGACCGCAATGCTGTCACCCAGTTTGACGTCGCTCAGGTCGAGCTTGCCGGTGTCGACATACACCCGCACGTCACCGCCCTTTGGGGTCAGTGCGCGGATACTGCCGATGGATTCGATGATGCCGGTGAACATGGGGTTCTCCTTGAGAACGGGGCCTGCGCTTACGCAATGGCCGGGAATTATACGCGGGCCGAGGAGGCAGGGATGGCAGTGACTCGCCAGTCATCGCCCACCGCACGGATTTCAGTGATTTTCAGCTCTGGGGCGTCTTTCATATGGGCCAGCGGCCAGTCCAGCAACGGCCGCGCCGTGGAACCGAGAAACTTGCCGGCAATGAAAATCACGAACTCATCGACCAGGCCGAGCTGGGCAAAGGCACCGGCCAGGCGCGGGCCGGCCTCGACAAGCACTTCGTTGACGCCGCGACTGGCCAGTTCGATCAGCAATTGATGCAGATCGACCTGGCCGTCTTCACCCGGCACGATCAGGCATTCCGGGCCGTTGGCGTACTGTTCTTCGACGGCGACGCAGGTAGCAACCAGCGCCGGGCCAGCCTTGAAGAACGGCGCATCCAGCGGCACCCGCAGGCGACCGTCAATCAACACGCGCAACGGCGGGCGGCTCATGGCCAGAGCGGTTTGCCCGGCATCCAGGCCCAACTCGTCAGCGCGCACGGTCAATCGCGCGCCATCGGCCAGCACCGTATCGGCGCCAGTCAGCACCACGGCAGCCTCAGCGCGCAAACGCTGCACAGCGGAACGCGCGGCCGGGCCGGTGATCCATTGGCTCTCGCCGTTTTCCATTGCGGTGCGCCCGTCCAGGCTCATCGCCAGCTTGACCCGCACGAACGGCAAGCCGTGTTCCATGCGTTTCAGGAAACCTTGATTGAGCTTGCGCGCCTCGCCTTCGAGCACACCACTTTCGGTGGCGATGCCGGCCTCGGCCAGGCGCTGCAAACCGCGTCCGGCAACTTGCGGGTTCGGATCGCGCATTGCCGCGACCACCCGTCCCACGCCAGCGTTGACCAGTGCATCGGCGCACGGCGGCGTCCGACCGTGATGGCTGCACGGCTCGAGGGTCACGTAAGCGGTGGCGCCCCGGGCCAGCTCCCCGGCGGCGCGCAAGGCGTGGACTTCGGCATGGGGTTCGCCGGCGCGCTCATGCCAGCCTTCGCCGACAATCTGCCCGTCACGCACCACCACACAGCCGACCCGTGGATTGGGATGAGTGGTGTAGTGGCCCTTGCGCGCCAGTTCAAGCGCGCGGGCCATGAAGTGGGCGTCGAAGATGGCTTGCTCGGCGGCAGTGGTCATTCTTTCACCGGCTCGCGGGCGAGGCGGTCGATCTCTTCGCGGAACTCATTGAGGTCCTGGAAGCGCTTGTACACCGAAGCAAAACGGATGTAGGCGACTTCATCGAGCTTTTGCAATTCAGCCATGACCAACTCGCCGACCACGAGGGATTTGACCTCGCGTTCGCCGGTGGCGCGCAGCTTGTGCTTGATGTGGACCAGAGAGGATTCGAGGCGCTCGACGCTCACCGGACGTTTCTCCAGGGCGCGCTGCATGCCGGCACGGAGTTTTTCTTCGTCGAACGGTTGGCGGCTGCCGTCGGTTTTGATCAGGCGCGGCAACACCAGTTCGGCCGTCTCGAACGTCGTGAACCGTTCGCCGCAGGCCAGGCATTCACGCCGGCGGCGCACCTGTTCGCCCTCGGCGACCAGACGCGAGTCGATGACCTTGGTGTCGTTGGCACCGCAGAAGGGACAGTGCATGGTGGCTGGCAACAAAAAATGGGAGGGCCATGGTAGCGCATCCCGGTGGCAAGACAAGCCATAGGCTTTGCGGTATACAGAACGGCATGATCGTCTGATCCATGGATTTCATTTTGCCGGAGCTTCCAATGCCGTTACGTCCGCTCGTTTTGCTCAGTCTTTTCAGCCTGCTGGTGGCCTGTGGCAGCGATGCGCCCAAGCCGCAACCGCCAACACCCGGCCCGGCCCCACAGCAGGCCCAGAAAAAAGCCAAAGAGGCCGCCGAACTCGGCCCGCTGCCGGCGCATCAGCGTGAACTGAGCGGCACCCTGCAGGGCGTGCCGGCCGGCGCCGAAGTCGAACTGGCGCTGCTGGTGATCGATGACAAGGACCGCCCGCAGCAATTGCTCGCCAGTTCCAGCCTGATCGGCAACAACCAGATCCTGCCCTTCCGCCTGCGCTTCAACCCGCAGGCCTTCCCGGCCGGCGCGCGGGTTGAACTGCGCGGTCGCGCCAGTCAGTCCGGCCAATTGATCCTGCATCTGCCGTCGCAGACCATCACCCAGCCAACCACTCAAGCGCTGGGCCAGTTGCAATTTGTCAAAGCGCCATGAAGGCACCGCTCGACCTGCAACAGGCTCTGGGTGAATTGCTCGGCGACGCCAGACTGAAAGCCTGTGCGTTGCCAGGCAGTGACTTGCAGTTATGGCTGATCGACGGCGACAACATGGCCCGCGAGTTCAGCCAGGAAGAAACCCGGCGCATCCTGCATGAGCCGCCCTACTGGAGCTTTTGCTGGGCCAGCGGTCTGGCGGTGGCGCGTTATCTGGCCGAGTTTCCCGAATGGGTGCGCGGCAAACGCGTGCTGGATTTCGGCGCTGGTTCCGGGATCGCCGGCATCGCGGCGGTGAAAGCCGGCGCGCTGGAAGTGGTGGCCTGCGATCTCGACCCGCTGGCGATCGCAGCGTGCCGGGCAAATGCCGAACTCAATAATGTGCAGATGGGCTATTCGACGGATTTCTTTGCCGAGGCCGATCGCTTCGATCTGATTCTGGTCGCCGACGTGTTGTACGACCGGGCGAATCTGCCGCTGCTCGACGCGTTTCTCAGTCGCGGCCGCGAGGCGCTGGTGGCGGATTCGCGGGTGAAGGATTTCCGCCATCCGTTGTATGAGCGGATTGAAGTGCTTGAGGCGATGACCCTCCCCGATCTGGCGGAGCCGGAAGAATTTCGGCATGTCAGCCTGTACCACGCGCGGCGTTAGTTAAGAGCTTCGCGAGCAAGCCCGCTCCCACAGGGGAACGCATTCCAAATGTGGGAGCGGGCTTGCTCGCGAAGGCGTCCTGCCAGACAACACATCTCTGCCTTCCGGCCACCCCCCACCAACCCGTATAGTTGCCCCATCAAAGCTTCTTCGACGAGAACTCCCATGAGTCAGCAAACGCCGTACATCTTCGACGCCACGACTGCCGATTTCGACCAATCGGTGATCGAAGCCTCCTTCAACAAACCGGTGCTGGTGGATTTCTGGGCCGAATGGTGTGCGCCGTGCAAGGCGCTGATGCCGATGCTGCAAGGCATTGCCGAGAGCTATCAGGGCGAGCTGCTGCTGGCCAAGGTCAATTGCGACATCGAGCAGGACATCGTTGCCCGCTTCGGCATCCGCAGCCTGCCGACCGTGGTGCTGTTCAAGGACGGTCAACCGGTCGACGGCTTTGCCGGTGCGCAGCCGGAATCTGCCGTGCGCGCCTTGCTTGAGCCGCATGTGCAGATGCCGCCACCGGCCGCCGCCGATCCGTTCGAACAGGCGCAGGCATTGTTTGACGAGGGTCGTTTCGCCGACGCCGAAGCCGCGCTGGTGGCGATGCTCAATGAAGACAACAGCAACGCCAAGGCGCTGATCCTCTACGCGCGCTGCCTGACCGAGCGCGGTGAGCTGGGCGAAGCGCAAACCGTGCTCGACGCGGTCAAGAGCGACGAACACAAAGCTGCGCTGGCCGGGGCCAAGGCGCAGATCCAGTTCCTCGGTCTGGCCCGCGACCTGCCGGACGCCGCCGATCTGAAAAGCCGCCTGGCGCAGAATCCGCAGGACGATGAAGCGGTGTATCAACTGGCGATCCAGCAACTGGCGCGCCAGCAATACGAAGCAGCGTTGGACGCCCTGCTGAAGCTGTTCATCCGCAATCGCAGCTATGGCGAAGGCTTGCCGCACAAGACCTTGCTGCAGGTGTTCGAGCTGCTGGGCAATGATCACCCGCTGGTAACCGCTTACCGCCGCAAAATGTTCGCGGCGTTGTACTAAGCGCTCACTCGATCCAGCTGTAGAGCGGCGTATCCCCGCCGCTCGCCACTTTCACATCGGAACTGTGGCGCAAACGCACCAGCAAACGCTTGCCCGCCGCCGCGCTGCCCGTCAGCGCTTCCAACTGATCGAGCAGATCCGGCCCACTGAGCTGGCCGGCCTTGCGCAACAAGTCTTTCGCCACCTGCCACAACGCATCGTCCTGATTCTGCGGCTTCGCCGCCGGGACTGGCGCAACCGCTTCTGACTGCGCAATCGGCGCCTGCCCGCTGAGCGCCGAACCGAGCCTGGCCCAATCGCTGTCATCCAGCTCCACCGTCAAATCCACCGGCACCTCGCCGACCGTTCCGCGTATCCGCAACATCGAGTTCGCTCCTGCACTTTTCTGACCTGCATGCTCCCACGGGACTTGTGCAACGCCAAGTAAAGGGCGCCAAACACATCTGGTAATTCCGGGTTAATCGGCTAAATTAATCTCTTTTTGCGGAAAGGATTCCCAATGTCTTCAGGACGAAAACTGGCCTCTAAAGGAGGCCCGACCTCTACAGGTGGCGTGATACTTGAAGGAATGAAAACCTCAATATCGAAGGAAGAATAATCGCTTCCATTGGGCAACTCGCCAGTTGTCCGATTTGTGGGCCTGGCAAAGGCCCCATCGTAGCAGTGGGTGAAAGGACGCTGATTCTTCCTGCCGGACCAGCTGCGCTAGAGGGTGACTACGTCGCCTGCGGTTGCCCGCCCATGAGCAATAAGCTGCTCACTCAGCAACATAGTGGTTTTGCAGGAACTGGCCGGCCCGCTCCAATTGACATGGGGCCACCGATTGCGGCCCTGACCTCTTATCGCTACTTGCAGGTCATCATCGAACGCCTCGATGACACGGAAAAGCCAGGCTTGGCTTACAAACTCAAGGACAAGGCGAAGGTGGCCGTTTTACAAGACAGCACTTGCAACCTCACAGGCGAAGGCTGCGAACACCCGGTAAAAAACGCTTCGGATTACGACACCCTGTTGGTAGGGGAAGATTCCGAATGGACTTTCTATGCCTATGAAGAGCCCCTGACACAGGATTTGTCATGAAATCGGAAATCAAACTCATCTTTAAAGACTTTCTGATGCAGCCACCGCCAGGCGTAAAATTTCAGCTGCTTATCGACGGCCAGGTCGTAGATGACAACATCGTTCAAAACGATGACAGGCCTCGCATTTATTCATTGATGTCCAACAACGGCCAGATCGCTATAACGCTCGCGGGCAAGGAACTACCTTCGATCAAAACCCGAGCCACCCACGAAGTGACGGTTCAGATTGTGGGGAACTCCGGTACAAAAAAAAGTATGCACACCGCGACGTTGAATCCAGGGAAGTCTCTTTCAATCGTAGCGATATCACCGTGGGTAAAAGTGCCGTTGACGACCAGCGGCGCTGTCTCGAACGACACGTTTTACGAAGTCGAATACGGTGTGAAACGTAAGAATGAAACCCGCACGGTAAAAGTCGTGATTCAGGACATGCCGCGCAGAATACTGATGGAGGCGCTGTCGCACCGAGGATCCACACAATGGGCAGGCAATAAAAGCAAACAGTCACTGCCACACCCCACCCTCAAACAGAGCGTGGAATTTCCGCCAAATACAAATAAATGCAATCTGTTCGTCTACGACGTGCTGACCGCAATTGGCGTCAACGTGGCGTTGATTGAACATGGCAAGTCGAAATACCTGCCGTATTTTTCAAAGGTCAGCCCTCCGCTCGCTGGTGAATGGGCGGACGGACAACGATTGCTCAATAGCTGGAATGTCGAGCGCTCACCGTTGCCCGGAGACGTCGGTGCATACGCGATGAATTATTCCGACGCCAGCGGCCATGTCGGCTTCGTTCTAACGAAGGGCGTATGCATTTCTGCGGGCTGGGAAAAAGTGGAAGTTAACGACGCGGGTTTTCGCCACGCGACCGGTAACGCAAATACCAGCGACCATGACTTCACTATTTTTCGACGTTACAAGCACAGCACCCCACAATGAAGCGCCCTTATTGGTTCCTCCTCATAACTCCGTTCTTGCTCATCGTGGCATGGCGCTTCTGGGTGCCTGCCGATCTTTCAGCTTGTCCCGCTGACGGGGAAACTGCAGGTCCACTGACCCTTGTCATTCGGGGTTACTTTGAGCGCAACAGCCGGACCGACTGGCGAGACATGGATGATCGTTTCGACATACTTTCAACCCCCGAAGGCCAAAGCATAGCGAGTCAACCGACTTCGCATACTTGCGAAGCATTGCGGGTATTGCAGAGTCCGGCGTTCAATCAGAGTGAAAAAATCTTCACCATGGCACTGATGTTCAGACTGCCAATCGACCAGTACATGGCCTTGATGGATCGCAGTCATCAACTCTACACGCAGGGCAAAATGGATAAGGAAGTGATGACGCTGGTGGTATTTCCGCGCG
This sequence comes from Pseudomonas sp. SWRI111, assembly GCF_014268555.1. Taxonomy (NCBI): domain Bacteria; kingdom Pseudomonadati; phylum Pseudomonadota; class Gammaproteobacteria; order Pseudomonadales; family Pseudomonadaceae; genus Pseudomonas; species Pseudomonas sp. SWRI111. The sequence continues at coordinate 252,156 of NZ_JABWQQ010000004.1, forward strand.
GAACAGCCATCAACTACTGGTGGCTTCCGAATTGGCGACAGCGTTTCAGTCGCGATGCCCCAGGCCTGCTCGATGCAAATCTGATCAACGATGTCCTATCGGGACACTATTGGTTCGAATATCCCGGCGCCGGTTTCTGATTTAAAAATTGTGACATCCAATCCACGCACCGCCCGAGAACTCATCCCGGGCGGTGCTTAGTCATGTCTTGCGCAAACCCAAGCGCACGGGCACACTCTGCGTACTTTCGTTATAAGATTACATAACAAACTCTTCACTTTACCTCCCGGAGTCCGCCATGCGTCGTCTGCTGCTCGCTTTGCCGTTTGCCCTGTTGCCGCTGGCCATCGCCCATGCGGCTGATGAGCACGATCATGATCACGACCATGAGCACGGTAGCCTTGGCGCCCATGAACATGGCGTGGGCCGCTTGAATGCCGCGCTCGACGGTCAGACCCTGGAGCTGGAACTGGAAAGCCCGGCGATGAACCTGGTGGGTTTTGAACACGCCGCCACATCCGACGCGGACAAGGCAAAAGTTGCTGCTGCCCGCGCGCAGCTTGAGAAACCGCTGGCCTTGTTCAGCCTGCCGGCCGCGGCCGGTTGCAAAGTGGTTAGCCAGGAACTCGAAAGCCCGCTGTTCGGCGACAAGCCGGAGGCCGACGATCACGACGAAGACGAAGCGGACAAAGACGGGCATGAGCATCATGACGACCACAGCGAAATCCATGCGCACTATCAGTTCAGTTGCGCCACCCCGGGCGCGTTGAAAACCCTGGATCTGGCGAACCTGTTCAAGACCTTCCCGGCGACGCAGAAAATTCAGGTACAACTGATCAGCGCCAGCGGCCAGCAAGGCACGGAAGTGACGGCGAAGGCTGCGGCCCTTAAATTCTGAATATTGTAGAGATCCCCTGTAGGAGTGAGCCTGCTCGCGATGAGGCCAGCACATTCAGCAACTGTGCTGACTGACCCACCGCCATCGCGAGCAGGCTCACTCCTACACAAGGGCCACGCAACTACCCGATCGGTTTCAAATGACCCAAGCACTCATCGAACTGTCCGACCTGGGCTTCAACTGGCCCGGTCACCCGCCGTTGCTGGACATCCCGGCGTTTCGCCTGGAAGCCGGCGAAACCCTGTTTCTCAAAGGCCCCAGCGGCAGTGGCAAGACCACCCTGCTCGGCCTGCTTGGCGGGGTGCAGAAACCCGGTCGCGGCAGCATTCGTCTGCTCGGCCAGGAACTGACCGAACTCTCTGCCGGCAAGCGCGACACCTTTCGTGTTGATCACACCGGCTACATTTTTCAGCAATTCAACCTGCTGCCGTTTCTCTCGGTGCGCGAAAACGTTGAGCTGCCGTGTCATTTTTCCAGGCTGCGTGCGCAACGGGCGAAACAGCGCCACGGCAGCATCGATCAGGCCGCCGCGACCCTGCTCGCCCACCTCGGCCTGAAAGATGAAAGCCTGCTCGGCCGTCGTGCCGATTCGTTGTCCATCGGCCAGCAGCAACGGGTGGCGGCAGCGCGCGCGTTGATCGGCCAGCCGGAACTGGTGATCGCCGACGAGCCGACCTCGGCGCTGGATTACGATGCCCGGGAGAATTTCCTCCGGCTGCTGTTTGCCGAATGCCGCGAGGCCGGATCAAGTTTGCTGTTCGTCAGCCACGACCAGAGTCTGGCGCCGCTGTTCGACCGTCACCTGTCCCTGGCCGAACTCAATCGCGCCGCCACGTCCGCCGAGGTCTGAGATGTATCTGTTTCGTCTGGCCATGGCCAGCCTGGCCAACCGCCGCTTTACCGCGTTGCTCACCGCTTTCGCCATCGCCCTGTCGGTGTGCCTTTTGCTTGCCGTCGAGCGCGTGCGCACCGAAGCCAAAGCCAGTTTCGCCAGCACCATCAGCGGCACCGACCTGATCGTTGGCGCCCGTTCCGGCTCGGTGAATCTGCTGTTGTATTCGGTGTTCCGCATCGGCAACGCCACCAACAACATCCGCTGGGACAGCTTCGAATACTTCGCCAGTAACCCGAAAGTGAAGTGGGCCATCCCGATGTCCCTCGGCGACTCCCATCGCGGCTACCGCGTGATGGGCACCACGCAAGCCTATTTCGAGCATTACCAGTACGGCCGCCAGCAACATCTGGCCTTGGCCGACGGGCGGGCGTTTGCCACCGATCCGTTCGAAGTGGTGCTCGGTGCCGAAGTCGCCGAAGCGCTGCACTACAAACTCGGCGACCAACTGGTGCTGGCCCACGGCGTGGCGGCGATCAGTCTGGTCAAGCACGACGACAAACCGTTCACCGTGGTCGGCATTCTCCAGCGTACCGGTACGCCGGTAGACCGCACGCTGCACATCAGTCTCGGTGGCATGGAAGCGATTCACGTCGACTGGCACAACGGCGTGCCGGCGCGCGGCAACGGCCGGATCAGTGCCGATCAGGCGCGCAACATGGACCTGACGCCGCAGGCGATCACCGCGTTCATGCTCGGCCTCAACAGCAAGATTTCCACGTTTGCGCTGCAACGCGAGATCAATGAATACCGTGGCGAGCCGATGCTGGCGATTCTGCCGGGCGTGGCCCTGCAAGAACTGTGGAGCCTGATGAGCACGGCGGAAAAAGCCTTGTTTGTGGTCTCGCTGTTCGTCGTGCTGACCGGATTGATCGGCATGCTCACGGCGATTCTCACCAGCCTCAACGAGCGTCGCCGCGAGATGGCGATTCTGCGGTCGGTGGGCGCGCGACCGTGGCACATTGCAAGTCTTCTGGTACTGGAAGCGTTTGCTTTAGCGCTGACCGGAGTGATTGCCGGGCTGGCGCTGCTGTACATCGGCATCGCCGCTGCGCAGGGTTATGTGCAGGCCAATTACGGTTTGTATCTGCCGCTGGCGTGGCCAAGCGAGTATGAATGGACGCTGCTCGGTGGCATTCTGGCAGCCGCGCTGCTGATGGGCAGCGTGCCGGCCTGGCGCGCGTATCGCCAATCCCTGGCCGATGGCCTGTCGATCCGTTTATGAGGACATTCACCATGCCCCGCGCCCTGCTTGCGCTGCTGATGCTGGTCGCCCTGCCCGTGTGGGCAGCGGCACCGAAAGACCTGACCTGGTCGGAGATGATCCCGCCCGACGCCGCGCCGGAAGTGCCCAACATGACGCCGCTGCACGACCTGTCGAAAATGGGCGACGCGCTGTCTGCCGAAGCCGCGCCGGCAGCGAAACAGGACATGCCGAACGCGCCGGTGGTGCAGAGCCTCGACGGCCAGAATATCCGTCTTCCGGGCTACATCGTGCCGCTGGAAGTCAGCGAAGAGGGGCGCACCACGGACTTTTTGCTGGTGCCGTATTTCGGCGCCTGCATCCATGTGCCGCCCCCGCCGTCGAACCAGATCGTGCATGTGAAAAGTGAACTCGGTGTGAAGCTCGATGAGCTGTATCAGCCGTACTGGGTTGAAGGGCCATTGCAGGTGAAAGCGTCGAGCAGTGAGCTGGCCGATGCCGGGTATCAGATGGAGGCGGACAAGATTTATGCGTATGAGCTGCCGGAGTGAACCTGGCAGTTTTGTGTTGATTGAACCATAGCCTTCGCGAGCAAGCCCGCTCCCACATTTGGAATGCATTCCCCTGTGGGAGCGGGCTTGCTCGCGAAAAAGCCAGCACGGGCGCCACAAAAAACCAGCCCTTCACTGTTTCATTGAGCTGAGTCAAAACACCGTATCAGACGGCTTCGTACCCTAGGACATCGAATCTTTTCAAGTCCTTCGGAGCCCCCATGAACAAGTCCTTGCTCAGCGCCTCGCTGCTTGCCCTCGCGCTCGCGGCCCCGCTCGCCCACGCCCACGAGGCCGGTGACATTCTCATTCGCGCCGGTGCAATCACCGTCAACCCGAAGGCCGACAGCTCCAGCGTCAAGGTCGATCAGGGTCCGTTGCGCGGCGCCGATCTGGGCGGCAAGGCGACCATGAGCAGCGACACCCAACTGGGTCTTAACTTCGCCTACATGCTGACCAGCCATGTCGGCATCGAACTGCTGGCGGCCACGCCGTTCGAGCATGACGTCAAGCTCAAGGGCACTGCCCTGCCAGCGGCCAACGGCAAGCTCGGCACCCTGAAACACCTGCCGCCAACCCTTAGTGTCGTTTACTACCCGCTGGATTCGAAGTCGGCCTTCCAGCCGTATGTCGGCGGCGGCATCAACTACACCTGGATCTACGACGAGCACGTCGGCAGCGAAGCGAGCGCCAACGGCTTCAGTAACTTCAAGGCGAAAAACTCCTGGGGCCTGGCGTGGCAGGTCGGCGCCGACTACATGCTCACCGACAACATCATGCTCAACGCCCAGGTGCGCTACATCGATATCGATACCCGTGCGACCGTCGAAAACAATGCCGTTGCCCCGGGCACCCGTGCGCGGGTCAATGTGGATGTCGATCCGTTCATCTACATGGTTGGTTTGGGCTATAAGTTCTAAGTCGATTTGCCGAACGTTCACGTGGTGGTGAATGAGGCTTGGTGGCGGGCAGGCACAGAACTGACGACGACTGCTTTGCAGTCGATCGGGGATAAATCCCCTCGCCACAGGGATAGCGATATTCCGGCCGTGAAAAAGGCGCCTGTTGAAGGGCGCCTTTTTCATTTGTGCTCTTTGGGGCGAGCGTTTTTTTCAGGCTCGGCCCAACAACCGCGCCAAGCCCACGCTCATAGGCGTCTGGGCCGGCATTTCGAACCGTTGCAGCAAGCGCCGGTTATCCGCCCGCGAATGGCGAATATCGCCCGAGCGCGCCGGCCCGTAACTCACGGGGGGCAACTCGCCAACCACCGATTCCAGCGCTCCCAGCATCTGCTTCAGACTCATCGCCTGATTCCAGCCGACATTCACCGCGCCTTCCTGTACTTCAGGCTTTTCAATCGCCTGCACCAGCAAATCGACCAGATCCCCGACATAGAGGAAATCGCGGGTCTGCTCGCCATCGCCAAACACAGTGATCGGCAGACCTTTCTGCGCGCGCTCGCTGAAGATACTGATCACGCCCGAGTACGGCGAGGACGGATCCTGGCGTGGGCCGAAGATGTTGAAGAAACGGAAAATCGCCGGTTCCAGAGCATGCTGGCGACGATAGAAATCGAAGTAATGCTCACCGGCCAGTTTGTCCGAAGCATAGGGCGTCAGCGGTGCTTTCGGCGTGTCTTCGTCAATCGACTCGCCCTCGCCGTTGTTGCCGTACACCGCCGCGCTGGAGGCATAGACCACACGTTTGACCCCGGCCAGGCGCATGGCTTCGCAGACATTCAGCGTGCCGATGAAGTTGCTCTGGTGCGTTCTCACCGGATCGTCCACCGAAGCCTGCACCGAAGCCACGGCCGCCAGATGAGCGACAGCAACGCAACCTTGCATCGCCTGCGCGACCAGCGCGGCATCGGCGACATCGCCGACCCGCAGTTCAACCTTCGGATGGTCCAGCGGCAGGTTGCTGCGCTTGCCGGTCGACAGATCGTCCAGCACGCGCACCGCATAGCCCTTGGCGAGCAAGGCGTCGGTCAGGTGCGAGCCGATGAAACCGGCTCCGCCGGTGATTAAAACAGTCCCTTCAGCCATGACGATAAAACCTGTCCAGTAAGGCCGGGAGCGCGGCGCGCCAGGCGCGCGGCTTGATCCCGAACGTGTGCAGAATCTTCTTGCAGGCCAGCACGGCGTGTTGCGGCTCTTCGGCAGCGTCCGGACGGGCGGCGTGCGCCTGCGCGGTCGGTGCTTCGATGGCCAGTGCGTGCAGGCTGCGTGCTTCGGTGAGAATCGCCTGGCCCAGCGCCAGTGGCGTGGTCGCTTCGTGGCCGGCGTAGTGATAGGTGCCCCACAGCGGCGCGGCACAATCGAGTTGCTTGAGCACGGAAATGATCACCCGCGCGGCGTCGTCGACCGGGGTCGGATTGCCGCGACGGTCGTCGGCCATCAACAACTCTTCCGGCTTTTCGGCTCGGGCGAGAAAACGCCCGAGGGTGCCATCCGGGCTGTCATCGAGCAGCCAGCCGAAACGCAGCAGGACATGTTGCGGGCAGGTCGCGCGCACACTTTGCTCGATCCGCCACAACGCCTGGCCGCGCAGCCCCAGCGGCACGGGCTCGTCTTTTTCGCTGTAAGCGGTGGCGCGCGAGCCGTCGAACACCCGATAACTCGAAGGCTGGACGAGAATGATGTTGTGGTGCTGGCACAATTCGGCGAGGCGCTCGACCGCACGCTCCTGTCCGGCCATGCGGCTTTCACTGACGGTTTCGGCCTGGAACCAGTCGAAATAGTAGGCGAGGTTGATCAACGCATCGGGACGCGTGTCGTCGAGCAATTGGGTCAGGCTCGCGGCATCCCAGCCGTTTTCGGGCGGGCGGGGGGCGAGGAAACCGATGTCTTCCTCCGCACCGAGGCGAATCAGCGCCTGCCCAAGGGCATTTCCGCCGCCCAGTAACATAAGGCGCATTCGCATAGAGTCAGCAGGCCCAGTCTGATTGGAACGATGGCTTTAGCGACGGAGCACGGGGAACCGTCGTCGATAATTGCCGGAATCGTTGCATTTTGCGGGTTTAGTGCGCAACCGTCATCCGTAAAGTGTACATCCGCGGATTTTGCAGCGTCCCGACCGCCCCCTTCGCGAGCAGGCTCGCTCCCACAGGGGACCGCATTCCAAGGTGGGAGCGAGCCTGCTCGCGAAGGGGTCCGAACGGTACTTGCATCTTGCTGCCCCCGCCCGCATAACTTTAGCCATGAATCTGCCCCTCCCCGCCAACAGTGCTCTGGCAGGCTTCCACCCCGCCGTCAGCGCCTGGTTCAACAATACCTTCCCGGCGGTCACCGCCGCCCAGGCCCGCGCGTGGCCGTTGATCCGCCAGCGCCGTTCGACGCTGATCGCCGCGCCCACCGGCTCGGGCAAAACCCTGACCGCGTTCCTTGCCGTGCTCGATGACCTCGTCCACCGAGGCCTGGAACACCCTGACGGCCTGCCCGCCGAAACCCTCGTGGTCTACGTCTCGCCGCTGAAAGCGTTGTCCAACGACATCCAGATCAACCTGCAAAATCCGCTCGCCGGCATCACCGCGCAGTTGCGCGAAACGGGCCTGCCGGAGTTGACCATCAGCACCGCCGTGCGCACGGGCGACACGCCGCAGAAAGAGCGCGTGGCGATGCGCAAGACCGCGCCGCACATTCTGGTGACCACCCCGGAGTCGCTGTACGTGCTGCTCGGCTCAGAATCCGGGCGCAAGATGCTCGGCACCACGCGCACGGTGATCATCGATGAAATCCACGCCATGGCCGGGGGCAAACGCGGCAGTCACTTGGCCTTGAGCCTGGAACGGCTGCAAGCGTTGTGCAACGAGCCACTGACGCGCATCGGCCTGTCGGCAACGCAGAAGCCGTTGGCCGCCGTGGCGCAGTTTCTGGTCGGGCAGGATCGCCCCTGCGAAATCATCGACATCGGCCACGCCCGCCCACGGGACCTCGGCATCGAAGTACCGCCCGTGCCGTTATCGGCAGTCATGGCCAACGATGTCTGGGCGTTGGTGTATGACCGCCTCGCCGAACTGGCGCGCGAGCATCGCACCACGCTGATATTCGTCAACACCCGGCGCCTCGCCGAGCGCCTCAGCCGCCATCTGAGCGAACGACTCGGCAAGCAGGCCGTGGCGGCGCACCACGGCAGCCTGGCCAAGGAGTTTCGCCTGGATGCCGAACAACGGCTCAAGCGCGGTGAGTTGCAGGTGCTGATCGCTACCGCGTCGCTGGAACTGGGGATCGATATCGGCGAAGTCGATCTGGTCTGTCAGATCAGTTCGCCGCGTTCGATTGCCGCGTTCCTGCAACGGGTCGGCCGTTCCGGACACCAGGTCGGCGGCACGCCCAAGGGCCGGTTGTTCGCCACCACCCGCGACGACCTGATCGAATGCGCCGCCCTGCTCGACTGCGTGCGCCGTGGCGAGCTCGATACCCTGCACATCCCCGAGGCGCCGCTGGACGTGCTGGCGCAGCAGATCATTGCCGAGGTCAGTTGCCAGGAGTGGTCGGAAGACGCCTTGCTGGCGATGTTGCGCAAAGCCTCGCCTTACCGCGATCTCGACGAAAAACATTATCAGGCGCTGCTGAGCATGCTCGCCGAGGGCTACAACGGCCGCCAGGGCATCCGCAGTGCTTACCTGCACCGCGACGCTGTCAGCCGCACCCTGCGCGGCCGGCGTGGCGCGCAACTGACCGCAGTGACCAGTGGCGGGACGATTCCCGACAATGCCGATTACAGCGTGCTGCTCGAACCACAGGGCTTGAACATTGGCAGCGTCAACGAAGACTTCGCCGTGGAAAGTATCGCCGGCGATGTGTTCCAGCTCGGCAATACCTCTTACCGCATCCTGCGCGTCGAGAGCGGTAAAGGTGCGGGTCGAGGACGCGCAGGGCATGCCGCCGACGATTCCGTTCTGGCTCGGCGAAGCGCCGGGGCGCAGTGATGAGCTGTCGGCCGCCGTGGCGCGTCTGCAAGCGCAACTGGACGGGTTGCTCAGCGCCAGTCCTGGCAATCTGCAACCGGCCCTCGACTGGCTGACCGCCACCCTGGGACTCAACCTCGCCAGCGCCGAGCAATTGGTCGAATATCTGGCCCGAGCCCGTCAGGCCCTCGGCGCCCTGCCCTCGCAGGACACGTTGCTGATGGAACGGTTTTTCGACGAATCCGGCGGCACGCAACTGATCATCCACACGCCATTCGGCAGCCGCATCAACCGCGCCTGGGGCCTGGCCCTGCGCAAGCGCTTTTGCCGCACGTTCAATTTCGAATTGCAGGCCGCCGCCAGCGAGGACGCGATCGTGCTGTCGCTGTCGACCAGCCACAGTTTCGAACTTGATGAGGTCTGGCGTTACCTGCACAGCAACAGCGCCGAACATCTCCTGATTCAAGCGGTACTCGATGCGCCGCTGTTCGGCGTGCGCTGGCGCTGGAATGCCGGGGTGGCGCTGGCGCTGCCGCGCTTTACCGGCGGGCGCAAAGTCGCGCCGCAATTGCAAAGAATGAAAAGCGAAGACCTGATCGCCAGCGTGTTTCCCGATCAGATTGCCTGCCTGGAAAACCTCGCTGGCGAACGGGAAATACCCGAGCATCCCTTGATCGAACAGACCCTCGACGATTGTCTGCACGAAGCGATGGACTGCGAAGGCTGGCTGACCCTGCTGCGGCGCATGGAGCGTGGCGAGGTGCGCCTGATCAGTCGCGACCTGCCGGCGCCCTCGCCACTGGCGGCGGAAATTCTCAGCGCCCGGCCGTACACCTTTCTGGATGATGCGCCGCTTGAGGAACGCCGAACCCAGGCCGTGATCAATCGGCGCTGGAGCGATCCGCAATCGACCGATGACCTCGGCGCGCTGGACGCCGACGCTATCCGCGCGGTGCGCGAAGAAGCCTGGCCGACGCCCAATTCCGTGGACGAAATGCACGAAGCACTGATGAGCCTCGCCTGCGTCAGCGGTGCGGAAGCGCAGACCAATGCGGGTTGGCTGGAGTGGTTACAAACGTTGATGGCCAGCGGGCGCGCCTGCTTGCTGCAGATAGACCCTGACCATCAGCTATGGCTGGCTCGCGAACGGTTGAGTTGCCTGCAAGCACTTTATCCACAGGCGACGTTGGCGAGCGCAGCGGTGGCGCTGCCCGGTTTCGACGAAGCGTGGACATTCGATGACGCTCTAGTCGAAGTGATCCGCGCCCGCCTCGGCGCCTTCGGGCCGATACCCTTGCCCGCCATCGCCGAGCCGCTTGCCCTTCCAGCCGCGCAAGTCAATCAGGCCCTCGCCCGACTGGAGCGCGAAGGTTATGTCTTGCGCGGCCAGTTCACGCCCAAGCGTGCGGTTGAAGAGTGGTGCGAGCGCCATCTGCTCGCGCGTATCCATCGCTACACGGTCAAACGTCTGCGCCGGGAAATCGAACCGGTGGCGCTACAGGATTTCATGCGTTTTCTGTTCGACTGGCAGCATCTGACGCCGGCCACGCAAGGCCAGGGCAGCGCGGTGTTGCCGGCGATTGTCGGGCAGTTCGAGGGCTATCCGGCGGCGGCTTCGGCGTGGGACAGCGACATCCTCCCGGCACGCCTCAAGGATTATTCGCCGAGCTGGCTGGATGAGCTGTGCCGCAACGGCAAACTGGTATGGACGCGTATCAGCGCACGGCAGGGTGGCAGCGGCACGGCGTTGCGCAGTACGCCGATTGTGTTGTTGCCGCGCAGTCAGGTCGGCACGTGGCGTGCGTTGGCCGAGCAGACACCGGTCAGCGAGCTGTCGCCGAAAGCGCAAAAGGTCTTTGAGGCATTGAGTCAGCACGGCGCATTGTTTTTCGATGAGCTGGTTCATGAGGCGCACCTGCTGCGCGCCGAACTGGAAATCGCCTTGCAGGAACTCGTCGGCGCCGGGCTGGTGAACGCCGACAGCTTCGCCGGCCTGCGCGCGTTGATTACCCCGGCGAGCAAGCGTCAACAGCGCAGCAGCCGGCGCGGACGCGGTGCATTTATTGGCGGGATGGACGACGCCGGGCGTTGGGCATTGCTGCGCCGAGCTTCGACGGTTGATGCGACTGCGACACTTGAACACGTCGCCAAGACTCTGCTGCGCCGCTACGGCGTGGTGTTCTGGCGTTTGCTGGAGCGGGAAGCGGATTGGCTGCCGAGCTGGCGCGAATTGTTGCGCACGTTTCATCGGCTGGAGGCGCGGGGCGAGATTCGTGGCGGGCGGTTTGTCAGCGGTTTGGCGGGTGAGCAATTTGCGCTGCCTGAGGCGATCCCGTTATTGCGCGAAGTGCGCCGGCGCCCGCATGACGGTGCTCTGGTGGCGGTGTGTGGGGTTGATCCGTTGAATCTGGCCGGGACGTTGTTGCCGGGCGTGAAAGTGCCGGCGCTGGCGAGCAATCGGCTGGTGTATCGCGATGGGGTTCCGGCGGCGGCGATGGTTGCTGGCAAGCAGCAGGTGTGGGTGGCGCTGGATCAAGTCGCCATGGAGCAGATAGGCAGGAAATTGATCCGGCATTGAGGGTGTCTGTTCTGCCGCTATCGCGAGCAGGCTCACTCCTACATTTTGGAATGCGTTCCCCTGTAGGAGTGAGCCTGCTCGCGATGAGGCCGGAAAATCCAACGCATCGCTCAGATCAGGTCCGCGACTCCTGCGGCACCTCGCCCGCCACCACCGCCCCCTCCTGCTGCCGCTTCGGCAAAAGGACCTGCTGTGGATAAGTCTGCGCAAAATGCACGTTCGGGGTGTTATCCACAAGCTTCTTCAAGCGCTGATTGAACGCCCGGCTCACCGCATACTGCCCACCGGACACCGTACGGAACTGCGCCGTCAGGACTACGCCGTTCAAGTCCATCTTGTCCACGCCGAACACGTCCAGCGGCCCTTGCAGGTTGTACTTGAGGAACGGGTCTTCGCGAATCGAGTCGCCGGTCTCGCGGATCAGCTCGATGGCCTTGTCCACGTCCGTGTCGTAGGTGAACTGCACCGAGAAAAACGCAAAGGCAAACTGCCGCGATTGGTTGGTCACAGCCTTGATCTGGCCGAACGGCACCGAGTGTACGAAGCCTTTACCGTCGCGCAGACGCAGCGTACGGATGGTCAGGCCTTCGACGGTGCCGGCATGCCCGGAGTCGAGCACCACCCAGTCGCCGATCGACAGGGTGTCTTCGATGATAATGAACAGCCCGGTAATGACATCCTGAACCAATTGCTGCGAACCGAAACCGATCGCCAGACCGACCACCCCGGCACCGGCCAGCAGCGGCGCCACGTTGATCCCCAGGTTGGCCATGGTGGTGATCGCGCAGATCACCACCAAAATGATTTTGATCGCGTTGCGCAGCAACGGCAGGATGGTTTTCACCCGCGTGCTCGGCTGGCGCGCGGCGCGTTTGTTGAGCGGCGGTTTCAGCGCCTCCTGAATCGCTGTGTCGAGGACCACCCACAGCAGCCATGTCACCAGAAAGATCAGGCCGATGCTGCTCAAGGCATTGCTGATCGCCCGGCCGACCGTGCTGCTCTGGGCAAAGTCGAGCAACGACACGCCCCAGATCCGCCCGAGAATATCGATGAAGACAATCGCGATGACAATCCGCAACAACGCATGCAGCAAGCTGAGAAAACGCTCCTTGTAGGCGCTGCTGCGCTGGATCGTTTCGGCCTTGCGCGACTTGAACAGGTGCTGCAGCACGGTGCTGAGAAACACCGTGGCGATCAGCAAGACCGTGGTGAACAGCGCGCAACGCAGAGTCTTCTGGTTGTCCTCGCCGATGCCGATCAGGTTGACCGCCGACACCAGCACCATCAACACGATCGGCCAATACCACAGCCCGGAAAAAATCCGCAGCGACTCCTGTAAGGATGGCTGTTTCAGCCGCTGGCTCAGTGAACGATTGCGGATCAGGTGCGCCACCGGACGGCGCAGGCGAATCACCAGCAAACCGAAAATGACCGAAGCAATCAGCCCGGTGAACACGGCGATGCTACTGGTGATATTGCCGCCCAGTTGCCGGGCGATCTGCGGGCTGGTCAACGCATCGCTGAGGGCGGCGAGAAAGCCGATCAGGAACAGCGGCCGCGGGCAGTACTCACGGATGATCCGCGCGGCCGTGCGCTTGTGGCCGACGTTAAACATCACCACCACGCACAACAACATCGAGGTGGAAAAAATCCCGCTGCTGGTCGCATACGCCAGACACAGCGCCAGCGCTCGCCCCACCGAAGCTTGCAGAAAATGGCTGACGTACAGGGTCAGCGGCAGGCTGATCAGTGCCGGCACGGTATACGGCAGCACGTAACCCAGCAGATCCTGGCTGCGCTGGCGCGTGCGCAGCCAGCGACGTTCGCGCAATCGCCTGGCCAGCAGCCCGCCAAGCACCGTCAGCAGCGCAAAACTGCCCAGCCATGCGCCCGACAGCGTGAGGAAATCGACAGCGATGCTCCAGCCCGAGCGGTTCGATGGCTGATTGACCAGCTTGTCGACCTCGTCCGCCGCACGGTCAGCGCGCAGGCGCCAGGCGTCGACGAGGTGCTCGTTGAGGTCGAGTTTGTCCTGCACATCGTCAATGCTCGTGCTGATCGCCCCGAGCAGACCGCCCTGCACCAGCGGCTCGGGTTCGGCGGGTTTCTCGGCGCTGGCGGGAACACCCGGCAACGCCGCGGCTTCCAGTTCGTTGGCGCCGAGAAATAACAGCGCTCCCAGCACAATGGCGATCCTGAACTTGAGCAAAACTGCGGTCTCCCGTGACTGAACCGTGTAAGGAACTGATCGGTAATTGCGCGGCAAGTTCAGCCATTGACACCACACATGCCTCGTGTGGGACATATCGCTGTGGGAGCGAGCCTGCTCGCGAAAGCGCTGGGTCAGTCGAGGGGTTCTCTACTGACAGTGCGCTTTCGCGAACAGGCTCGCTCCCACAATGGATGGAGGCGCAATGCTCAATCGCGACCGTCCGTAACGCCATCGAAACTTTCGCGAACCTCGCGCAGTCAGCAGAAAACACCGGCAACACGAGGACTGACCACAGGAGGACGGGATGGCGACGATTCACATCGGTATTTCAGGCTGGCGCTACACCCCGTGGCGCGGGGATTTTTACCCGAAAGGACTGGCTCAGAAACGCGAATTGCAGTTCGCCTCGCGGGCCGTCAACAGCATCGAAATCAATGGATCGTTCTATGCCCTGCAACGGCCCGAACGCTATGCCCAGTGGTACGCCGAAACACCCGCCGACTTCGTTTTCAGCGTCAAGGCCCCACGCTTCATCACCCATGTGCGGCGCCTGCGTGAAATCGAAAAACCGTTGGCCAATTTCTTTGCCTCAGGCGTACTGGAACTCAAGGAAAAACTCGGCCCGATCCTTTGGCAGTTTCCGCCGAACTTCAAGTTCGACGCCGAGCGCTTCGACCAGTTTCTTGCGCAATTGCCCCACGATACCGAGGCGGCCGCCGCCCTCGCTCGCCAGCACGATTCACACTTGCCCGGCCGTGCAAGCGTCAAGGCGTGGCGCAAGCAACCCCTGCGTCATGCCGTGGAAATTCGTCATGAAAGCTTCATCGACCCGGATTTCGTCCGCCTGCTCAAACGTCACAATACCGCCCTGGTCGTTGCCGACACCGCCGGCAAATGGCCCTACCGCGAAGACCTCACCAGTGACTTTGTCTACCTGCGCCTGCACGGTGCCGAAGAACTCTATGCCAGCGGCTATTCCGAGGACGCGCTCAAGCGCTGGGCCGAGCGTATCGATGCCTGGCACCACGGCCGGCAGCCCGCCGATGCACACTTGATTGCGCCACGTTTGAAACCGCGCGCACGCAAATCCCGCGAGGTGTTCTGCTACTTCGACAACGACATCAAGGTCCGCGCGCCCTATGACGCGCGTAACCTGTTGCATCGTTTCGATCTCGATAAAGACCTTGCCACCACACCGGGGCAAGTCGCGGCCGAAGGAGTGCTGTCATGAGCATTCCCGAACCGGTCGGTTTCACCGATGAAGGCGCCGTGGTCGCGCCATCGGTGCGCAGCTTCACCGTGCTGACGGTCAACACCCACAAGGGCTTCACCGCCCTCAATCGGCGTTTCATCTTGCCTGAGCTGCGCGAAGCGGTACGCAGCGTCGCCGCCGACGTGGTGTTTCTGCAGGAAGTCCATGGCACCCATGAGCAGCACCCCAAGCGCTACAACAACTGGCCGACGATGCCGCAGTACGAGTTCCTCGCCGACAGCCTCTGGCCGCAGTTCGCCTACGGGCGCAACGCGGTGTACCCGGCGGGCGATCATGGCAATGCCCTGCTGTCGAAATTCCAGATCATCCGCCACGACAACCTCGATGTGTCGATCAGTGGCCATGAAAACCGTGGCCTGCTGCATTGCGTGCTGCGCCTGCCCGGTGACGGCGCCGAAGTCCACGCGATCTGCGTGCACCTGGGCCTGCGTGAAAGCCATCGCAACGCGCAGCTGGCGTTGCTGATGCAACGTCTCGGCGAGTTGCCCGCCGACGCGCCGGTCATCGTCGCCGGCGACTTCAACGACTGGCGCCAGCGCGCCGATGCGCAGCTCACGCCCTGCGGCCTGCGTGAAGTGTTCGCCGAGCACAATGGCAAACCGGCGCGCAGCTTTCCGGCGCGATTGCCGGCGCTCAGGCTCGATCGCATCTACGTGCGCAACCTCAAGGCCAGCCGGCCAAAAGTCCTGACCAACCGCCCTTGGTCGCACCTGTCCGACCACGTCCCGTTATCGGTGGAGATTGAACTATGAACAGTGCGCCACTGGAGAAATCCACCGTGGACTCCGTCCCGCTCAACCCGCCGGTTCGCGAGCCCGGTCACGTTGATGTCGAATACCAATGGCAGGGCAACAACCGCGTGCAATTGCTGGAGAACGGCGAGGAATATTTCCCCAGGGTGTTCGCAGCGATGCGCGCGGCCAAGAGCGAAATTCTCCTGGAGACGTTCATCGTTTTCGAAGACAAGGTCGGTGCCGAGCTGCAACAGATCCTCATCGAAGCGGCCCAGCGCGGTGTGCGCACCACGGTCAGCCTCGACGGTTTCGGCTGTGGCGAATTGAGCCCCGGATACCTCACGGCACTGAGCGACGCCGGCGTGCACCTGCAAATCTTCGATCCGGCGCCGAAACATCTGGGGATCCGCACCAACTGGTTCCGCCGTTTGCATCGCAAAATCGTGGTGGTCGACGGCCTGATCGCGTTCATTGGCGGGATCAATTTTTCCGGCGATCACCTGGCCGATTTCGGCCCGGAAGCCAAGCAGGATTATTCCGTGGAGATTCAGGGCCCAGTAGTCGCTGATATCCATCATTTCGCCCTGCTGCAAAGCGGCCGTCCGGGACGTGCGCGGTTCTGGTGGCAGCGTCGGCGTCAGCGTCGCGCAGAAATGGCGTTCAGCGAACACGATGGTCAGGTACGCCTGGTATTCCGCGACAACGACCAGCACAACACCGATATCGAGGATGTCTATTTACAGGTGCTGCGCCAAGCCAAGCGCCGCGTGATCATCGCCAACGCCTATTTCTTCCCTGGCTATCGCCTGTTGCGCGAGATCCGTAACGCGGCGCGCCGGGGTGTTGAGGTGCGGCTGATTCTGCAAGGTCAGCCGGACATGCTGGTGGCCAAACTGGCGGCGCGCATGACTTACGATTACCTGCTCAAGGCGGGCGTGCAGATTCATGAATATTGCGAGCGCCCCCTGCACGGCAAAGTCGCCTTGGTGGATGACGACTGGAGCACCGTCGGCTCGAGCAATCTCGACCCGTTGAGCCTGTCGCTGAACCTGGAAGCCAACGTGCTGATCCGCGACCGCGCATTCAATCAGCACTTGTTCGAACGCCTCGAAGACCTCAGCCGCAACCACTGCAAAGCCATGGATCCCAAGCGCCTGCCCCGTGGACGAATCTGGCACATGACCGTGGGTTTTCTGGTGTTCCACTTTCTACGGCATTTCCCGGCAATCGCCGGCTGGCTGCCGGCGCATAAACCGCGGCTCAAGCCTTTTCGAGGAGAGTTTAAATGAGCCGAACCCAAGCACAGTCCACCGCTGATTCGGCGCCAGCCAACCACTCGAAATGGAGCCGCTGGAAGCGCCCGTTGACCTTGCTGTTCTTCCTCGCCCTGATCGTTCTGCTGACGATGTTCGCCACGCGCATCGAATGGGCCGAAGTGCTGCAGACCCTCGCCGATTTCAAGGTGCGCACGCTGCTCATCGCCGCGAGCGTGACGCTGTTGAGTTTTCTGGTGTACGCCAGTTTCGACCTGATCGGTCGCACCTACATTCGTCAGGATTTGACCTGGAAACAGATCCTGCCGGTGGGCGTGATCAGCTATGCGTTCAACCTTAACCTGAGTGCCTGGGTAGGCGGGATCGCCATGCGCTATCGCCTGTATTCGCGGCTGGGCGTGAGCAAAGGCAACATCGCCAAGATCCTTGGCCTGAGTCTGGCGACCAATTGGTTCGGCTACATGACCATCGCCGGTGTGGTGTTCAGCAGTGGTCTGGTGCGCATGCCGCCGGGCTGGAAACTGAGCAGCGATGCGTTGCAGTGGGTGGGCGTGCTGTTGCTGTTGATCAGCGCCGGTTACCTGGCGGCGTGTCAGTTTTCCAAGCGTCGCGAATGGACGATTCGTGGCGTGGAAATCAACCTGCCGTCGCTGCGCATGGCGGTGCTGCAACTGTTGCTGGGCGCGTTGAACTGGTCGTTGATGGCGGCGGTCATCTTCACGCTGTTGCCGAGCAAGCTGGATTATCCGCTGGTGCTTGGCGTGCTGCTGATCAGCGCGATTGCCGGGGTCATCACCCATATTCCGGCGGGGCTGGGCGTACTCGAAGCGGTGTTTGTGGCGCTGCTGCAGCATGAGGCATCGCGGGGCAGCCTGGTGGCGGGACTGCTGGCGTACCGGGCAATTTACTTTCTGCTGCCGTTGTTGATTACGGTGGTGATGTATCTGGTGGTGGAGGCGAAGGCGAAGGCGCTACGGATCGAGAAGAAACCTTCCTGAGATTGTTGTTGAGTGGGAAATAGCTATCGCGAGCAGGCTCACTCCTACAAGGGGAACGCATTCCAAATGTAGGAGTGAGCCTGCTCGCGATAGCGTCCTCAAAAGCCCCGGAAATCACCAGGCCTGAGTAATGCTCAACCCTTCCCCGCCCCACCCGCACCCCTATTTGGAATGAGTTCTACCTGTGGGAGCGAGCCTGCTCGCGAAGAGGCCCGAGGAAACAACCCATTATCTGGATTGAATAATGCTCAACCGCTCACCCACCACCATTTCGGTAATCCAGTCCACCAGAATCGAGGTATAGGCCTGCTGCGACACCGGATCGCTCAACGCATGGTCGGCGCCGTCGATAATCCGGTGCGTCAGCGAGTGCGTCTGCTGACACGCGGCGCGGTAACTCATGATCGTCGCGTGCGGCACGAAATCGTCGGTTTCCGATTCCACCAACAACACATCCCCGGTGAAGTGCGAACAAGCATGCAGCGCACGGTTGCTGTCGGCGGGCACCAGTGTGCCGCGATAGTCACGTAAATCCGCCTTGTCCAGATCGCGCTTGGGCGTGTGCCATTGTTCGTCGCGATACAACGCCGGCACTCGCAGCGCCAGCCAGCGCACCGGCCGCAAGGACGTGAGGATCGAGGCCAGATAGCCACCGTAACTGGTGCCCACCACGGCAATCGCCGAGGTGTCGAGCGCCGGATGCGCCAGCAGGCGGTCGTAGGCCGCCAGCAGGTCGCGCAGGTTGTCCTCACGGGTGACGCGGCTCAGCGGGATGCCGGTGCCGCCGGTATGCCCGCGCAGGTCGAACGTCAGACACACGCAGCCCAGACCGGCGATACCTTTGGCACGCTCAAGGTCGCGCTCCTGACTGCCGCCCCAACCGTGGACAAACAACACCCCCGGCACCTTCGATTTGGGACTGAGAAACGTCCCGCTCATCTGTTCATCATCAATGTCGATTTGAATGCTTTCGCTTCTAGCCGTCATAGGGTTTGACCGTTACGTATTTGAGAAGAAAGGCGCTGTTTTCGGCCGGGCCTCGGTAGACCTCGATGGCGTCCGCCGGCAGCGTCTGATCGATGTAGGTTTCCACGGACGACACGCGGATAGCGCGTATCCCTGGATCGTTGACGAAAGCTTGCAGCGCGGCAATTTCCGCGCTGCTGGCCCCGCCCATGCGCCACGATTGTTCAAGCACCCCGCTGCGCCTGTTGCCACTGGCATCCAGGCCTTGAGCGATGTCGTAATTGCGCCGCGAGGCGAAGAATCGTGGGTAGGCTTCATCGGCGGCGTTGTCGAACACCTGGGCCTGTTCGATCGCCAGACGCACATCGTCGGGCAGATCCAGCGCCAGCAACGCGTCATAACCGCCCTGCACCACCAGCAGGTTCGAGCCGCCGTAGACCTCTTCGCCCTGACCGTCTTCGGTCAGGTACTGGTCACCGCAGTAGCTCAGCACTCTGCCGCCAATGAATGACTGACCAACGCTGTGGGTGACGACGTTGCTCAGGTCCTGCTCCAGCACCACGCCTTCGCTGAAAATCTTTGGCGCCTCGGGGCGGGCGAGGATTTCGTCGAACGCGTCGAGGCTTTTGATCACTTCCTGGCCTCGGCCGGCACAGGCGTGAATCGGCTTCAAGCGGATCGGCCCGGCGTACAGCAAATGCTCGGCGGCCGGCCGCGCATCCTCCAGCGCAAATACGCTGAGGCCGTCGAGCACCACGTTGCGCACGCGCTCGGAGAACAGCGGCGACCAGCCCTGCGGCGCCCGGGCCAGATGGCTGCGTAAACCGTGGCTGATGGCTTTGGTGCAGATGAAATCGTATTCGACGTAACCGCCCCACAGATCATCGGGACCTTTGATCCCCAGCGCTTGCGCATTGGCCGCACCGACGACGGTCTGTGTCGGCAGCCAATACACATCGCGCCCCTGATGCTTTTCGGGATCGTAGCTGCCGCCGAATGTGCAGCCGAGAATCTGCGCCAGCCAGCGGGCCAGGGCCTTGTTGGTCTGGACTTCATGTTGCGGCGCGTCGGCACGCAGCGAGTGCGCGACGACGATTTTGCTACTGAGTGTCGGGGTCATGCGTTCCCCTTGCATCGGTTCGTGGGTTCAGCAAGGAAAAGTGCAGAGATCAGGCCAATGGCTGATCCGCAGAAAACGCCCGGTAACCGGGCGGTTGGCGAAACGGTGCTGGCACCGCGCCTGTTTCAAACTGCACGACGGCGCGCGAAAGTCCGGCAAATTGCACGATTACACGCGACACACCGCTCCCCTTGCAGGAGTGAGCCTGCTCGCGATAGCGGTGTGTCATTCAACTCAACTGGCAACTGAAACACCGCTATCGCGAGCAGGCTCACTCTTACAGTGGAATATCGTTGCTTGAGCTACCGTGTCAGGCCGAACCGTGCGCGATAATCACTCGGCGCCAGCCCGGTAATTTTCTTGAAGATCGTGCGAAACGCGCCCGGGTCCTGATAGCCCACCGTCCAGGCGATGTGATCGATGGTGCCGTTGGTGAACTCGAGCATTTCCCGCGCCTTGCCCACCCGCAGGTGCTGGCAGTACTCGGTCGGTTTCAAACCGGTCGCGGCGCGAAAACGCCTGAGAAAAGTACGCTCTTCCAGCCCCGCTCGCTCAGCCATTGCCGTCAGCGAGACCTCCGTCGCGCCGGTGCTTTGCAGCCAGTGCTGGACCTTTAGAATCGCCGCGTCGCCGTGGCTGAGGATCGGCGCAAAATTGCTGCCACATTCGCTGGCGCTGTCGCTGTGTTCCATCACCAGAAATCGCGCGGTCGCGGTGGCGATGCTCGGGCCGAGCAAGCGATCGACCAGACGCAATCCCAACTCGGACCAAGCCATCAGACCGGCCGTGGTGATCAGGTCGCCGTCGTCGACAATCGGCGTATCCGCCTTGAGTTTAATCAGCGGGTAACGCTCGGCAAACGCCTCGGCCGAGGTCCAGTGGGTGGTGGCGCTACGGCCATCGAGCAAGCCGCTTTCGGCAAGCATCAGCGACCCCACGCACACACCGCCCAGCGTCGCGCCGCGGGCATGCTGCTCGCGCAGCCATTGCTTCAGACTGGCAGGCATCTGCGCCGCGCTGAAACCGCCGAGCGACGGTGGAATCAGTACGGCCAGCAAAGCGTTTTCGCTGCCCGGGTGGCTGTCATACACCGGCGTCGGCACTTGCTCGCCTTCAACCTGCCAGTGACTGACCCGCAGCACGGGCAATTGCACCGCCGCATATTCGCCGGCGATGCGGTTGGCCACGGCGAACAGATCGGTCAACCCGTGCACCGCCGCCAGTTGCGCGCCGGGATAAATCAGCACGCCCAATTCAGCCGTGGCGGCTTTTTCTGCAGGCATTGTCAGTTTTCCCCTGTCTATTGTCGGTGCGGCCAATCCTCGAATCGTCGGCCAGCGCCAATACTGAAGCCACACCCCATCACAACCCCGAGGACACTCCCATGGCCAAGCAAGCGCTCATCGTAGTCGATATCCAGAACGACTACTTCCCCCAAGGCAAGTGGCCGCTGGTCGGCGCCGACGCTGCTGCCGATAACGCCGCGCGGCTGATCGCGGCCTTTCGCGAAGCGGGGGATTCGGTGGTGCACATTCGCCACGAATTCACCTCCGAAGATGCGCCGTTTTTCACCCCGGGCTCCGAGGGCGCCAAACTGCATCCCAAAGTGCTCAATCAGGCTGGCGAGCCTGTGGTGCTCAAGCACTTCGTCAACTCGTTCCGTGAAACCGAACTGAAATCGGTTCTCGACGAACAAGGCATCACGGATCTGGTGGTGATCGGCAGCATGAGCCATATGTGCATCGATGGCATCACTCGCGCGGCGGCAGACATGGGCTATGGCGTGACGGTGATTCACGATGCCTGCGCCAGCCGGGATCTGCAATTCAATGGCCTGACCGTGCCGGCCGCACAGGTGCACGCAGCATTTATGTCGGCACTGGGTTTCGCCTACGCCAGCGTGGTGTCGACCGACGAGTTCCTGCGCAGCAACGCCTAGCAACAACTGCAAAACCCACTGGCCCGCCGCGTTGCGGGCCTTTTTGCGTCTGTCATGAAAATCTCACGCGTGAGTCATTGATGGCACTTTGCATTGGTTGTAGTGTGGCCCACGCGTGAGATGTTCATAACCGGGTCATAGCCATGAAAAGCCGCTCTACGACGACTGCCGCCGCAAGCCCCAAGGGCGAGCGAGCCAAGGCGTCCGCGAAAAAACCGTCGAGCTTCTACATGAAGCAGATGCGCGCAGGCTTGGCCGCCGCCGGTTATGTCAAACACGAAACTTGGGTGCTTCCGGAAAACCGAAGCTTGCTCAAGCAAATGGAGCAACAGCTACGCCAACCGATTCTGGCTGGCTCTTTCATGTCGGAGAATTACATGAGCGCAGGCAACAACTGGACCATCGACAGCCTCTTCAATGCCCTCAAGGCCCTGGACGAGGTGGTTTCCC
The DNA here is from genome assembly GCF_014268555.1 of Pseudomonas sp. SWRI111. Taxonomy (NCBI): domain Bacteria; kingdom Pseudomonadati; phylum Pseudomonadota; class Gammaproteobacteria; order Pseudomonadales; family Pseudomonadaceae; genus Pseudomonas; species Pseudomonas sp. SWRI111. The sequence continues at coordinate 274,154 of NZ_JABWQQ010000004.1, forward strand.
AAGAGATTTCGCTGTCCCTGATCCAGAGCTCCGAACCGAGCATCAAGCTGGAGATGAATGAATTCGGCGGCCTGCCGATTCACATCGCCCTCGCCGGCCAACAGATCATTGTCGACACCGTGCTGGTGGACATCGATTCGATCAGCGATGTGCACGCCTTCAACGATGCCGTACTGCGCAGCCGCGAAATGTTCCCGCTGTCGTCGATCGGTATCGAGTCGATGCCCAACGGCCAGACCGTTTACAACATGTTCGGCGCCCTCAGCGCCGATTCGAGCCTGACCAACATCGTCACCGAGGTGAAAACCCTGGTCGACAATGTGCAGCGCGCCAGCGAAGCCTTCGAACACTTCTTCAAGTAATCAACAGGGAATATCCAATGACTCAGTCCATCTGGAGCAAGTTGTTCACCGCGTTGCGCGGCGGCGCCAATGAAGTCGGCGAAGCCATCGCCGACCAGCAGGCCCTGCGCATCCTCGATCAGGAAATCCGCGACGCCGACAGCGCGCTATCCAACGCTCGTCGCGAACTGGTCACTATCATGGCCAAGCACAAACTGGCCGCCGACCGCGTCAGCGAATACGACGCCAAGATCAAGGACCTCGAAGCCAAGGCCGTTGCCGCGCTGAACGCCGGCCGCGAAGATCTGGCCCTGGAAGTGGCCGAAGCGATTTCGACCCTGACCAACGACCTGGATGCCGAGAAGAAGCTCAGCGATGAGTTCGGCGCCTACGCCGAGAACATGCGCAAAGACATCAGCAAGGCCGAGTCGCGAATCAAAAGCCTGCGCCAGCAAGTGGACATGGCCAAGGCCCGCGACAGCGTGCAGAAGGCGCAGGTCAGCGCTTCGATTGCCAGCGGCGGCGCCAACGGCAAACTGGAAACCGCCGTCGGCACGCTGAACCGTCTGCAAGCCAAACAGCAGCAACGCGCGGCCGAACTCAGCGCGGCGGACGAACTGGCAGACGCCTCCACCGGCAACGACCTGGAACGCAAACTGCGCGACGCCGGCATCACGCCGAACGAAGGCAGCGCCAATGCGATTCTTGAGCGGCTGAAGCAGAAGTCCACGCACTAACTCCGCAATCGTAACTGTGGGAGCGGGCTTGCTCGCGAATGCGTACTGTCAGTCAAATTTCTACTGCCTGACACAACGCATTCGCGAGCAAGCCCGCTCCGACAGGGTTTGCGGCGTGTCGTACACCGCTGCGACCGGTACACTAGCGCCACTTTTTTACACCGAACACCTCCACCCGCTTCAAGGAACGTACCCATGGGATGGTTTAAAGACTTGCTGGGCACCAGCACCTGGCAGACCGCTGCGCCAACGACCACCACTGCCAGTGGCCCGCTGGGCATGGCGCAAGGCAAAGGCGTACGGTTCGACACGACCCTGGCGCTGTTGCTGGAAGGCTCGACCTCGGTGCGGGTGCCGTTCGATCAAGCGGTGTGGAGCGCCGGTTGGGTCGATCTCGGCCAGTCCAACAAACTGCACCGCTATTACATGAACGACGAGGATTTCTGGGTGCAGATCCACGTCACTGGTGAAGACCAGATCGAGTCGGTCACCCTCTTCAATTACCTCAGCTACGTGACGGTCAACAGTGACGCCGAACTCCAGCGTCTGGCCGGCCCGAACAGCCTGATCGGTCTGCCGGGCTATACCCACGACGGTGTCGAATACACTCGCGAGTGGGGCACCGAACAGGGCCAGACCGAACTGGTGCCGATGACCGAACACGTGGCCAACCCGGACGAGTCCTACACCATCAAACACCACTCGATACTCTATGCCCGCGACACCGGCCTGACCGATCGCCGCGAACTGCTGCTGTTTTCCGTCGAACAGGACGAAGAAGGCACCGTCAGCCTGAGTACCTCGCTGGGCATCTCGCTGTACACGACTGATTTGAGCGCCATTTAAAAAAGGAAGTTTTTCATGCTGGAAGTGCTGGCCGTTTCCCTGAACAAAACCGCACTGGTCGGTTTTGTCGTCTACCTGATCGGCGCCGTTTTGCTGTTCATGCTGTTTCAATTCGTCTATACGCGCATCACCGCGCACAAGGAATTCGAGCTGATCCGCGCTGGCAATACCGCGGCCGCTATTGCCCTGTCCGGAGCGATCATCGGCTTCGCCATTCCGGCGAGCAACGTGATTGCCTACTCGGTCAACGTGCTCGACTTTGTACTCTGGGCAGTCATAGCGGCGGTCGTGCAATTGCTGGCGTTCGTCGCTACGGGGCTGGTGCTCAAGGGCACGTCCCAGCGCATCGCCAATGGCGAAGTCGCCGCCGGCATTTACGTGGCCGCCGTGGCGATCAGCGTCGGCATGCTCAATGCCGCGTGCATGACCCCCTCCAACTGATCGGCAGGACGCCTTCGATGAAACGCAGCAAATACGTGCAATTGTCCCTCGCCGCGTCGGTGGCGATGGCCATTTCCGGTGAAGCCGCGGCGGTGGATCAGCCGCGCAGTTTCCAGAGCGTCGAACAATGCGTCGATGCCGAACTGGCCGCCGATGTCTGCTCCAACGCCTACGTCGCCGCTCTGACCGAACACCGGCGCATCGCCCCGGCCTACACCGACAAGGCCAAGTGCGACGCAGACTTTGCCGCTGGCTGGTGTCAGAAAAATTCCGATGGCCGTTTCGTGCCGAAACTCGGCGGTTTCAAAGTGCCGCAGAGCGGTGACGCGCCGCAGAATCTCGACGCCATCGCCGATGCGCAGATGCCGGCGGGTGACGCCGCATCAGTGCAGGGTGCGAACACGTCGCAGGTTGCCACTGGCGGCGGCAACGGCTGGCTCACCGGTTGGCTGATCGGCAACGCGATGAGCAACAACGCCAACCGCACCGTCTACCGCGACCGTGAAACGCGCCAGCCGTACAACACTTCGACGCAATACCGCAGAGCCGAAACGACGACGCGCAGTCAGGTGGATTACGAGAGCAGCAAAAGCAAACCGGTGAACGTGGCTTCATCGACTTCGCGCGGCGGCTTCGGCAGCCAGTCCAGCGCGCGCAGCGGTTGGGGTGGCTGGGGCAGCAGCTCCGGGCGCTCGAGCAGCTGACATGAAAAAGATCCATTGCGCCGAGCGCCCCGACTGGAAACACACCGCCGAAAGCCTCGGTTTCATGTTCCACACCATCGACGACGAACCCTATTGGGACGAAAGCGCCTACTACCAGTTCAGCCTCGCGCAGATCGAAAACGATCTCGAAGATCCGACCACCGAACTGCATGAGATGTGCATGGACCTGGTCGAGCGCGTAGTGAACAGCGAAGAGTTGCTGGATCGCCTGAGCATCCCGGCGGCGTACTACGACATGATCCGCACGTCCTGGCGTGAAGGTCATCCGCATCTGTACGGTCGCATGGACTTCTCCTACAACGGCAGCGGCCCGGCGAAACTGCTGGAGCTCAACTACGACACGCCGACCAGCCTCTACGAAGCGGCGGCGTTCCAGTGGGGCTGGCTGGAACAATGCATCGAACGCGGTACCCTGCCGCGCCATGCCGACCAGTTCAACAGCATCGACACCCGGCTGCATCAAGCCTTTGCCGAGTTGCAATTGAAGCGGCCGTTCTACTTCGCATCAATGAAAGACTCGGTCGAGGACAAAGGCACCACCGACTACCTGCGGCTGATCGCAGAAAAGGTCGGCATCGAATCGCGGCACATCGATATCGAGGACATCGGCCTGACGGCTGAAGGTCGTTTTGTCGACCTGCAGGATCGCTGGATCCCGCACCTGTTCAAGCTGCACGCCTGGGAATTCATCTTCCACGAACCGTTTGGCGCGGCGATTGCCGAGTGCGATACGCAGTTTTTCGAGCCGGCGTGGAAGGCGATCCTGTCGAACAAAGGTGCGTTGCCGCTGCTGTGGGAACTGCACAAGGGCCATCCGAACCTGCTCGCCGCGCACCTCGATCCGAATCCGGCCGGCGCCGTGCCAAGGGGCTGGGTGCGCAAGCCGTACTTTTCCCGGGAAGGCGCGAACATCGAACTGCAAACAGCGGACGGTCTGATCGTAAAAGAGGACGGACCTTACACCGATGCGCCGTTCATCCTGCAAGAGTTCGCGCCGTTGCCGAAGTTTGGCGACAGCTACACGCTGATCGGCTCCTGGGTGATTGGCGATCAGGCGGCGGGGATTGGCGTGCGCGAGGACAACAGTCTGATCACCAAGGATTCCAGCCGGTTCTTACCGCACCTGATACTCGACTGAAGCACTTATATCCCAGTGTCGGCTTGGCGGCGATGACGGACCTCGGTCGCCTCATTGGTTGATTGATCCGGGCCATCGCTGGCAAGCCAGCGCCCACACTCAAGCGGTACCCTGAGCGGTTCGTTCATCCTGTGCACGATCCCACAAACGCACTTGCAGGCTGTTATGCACCGCCGTTGCGCAAACTGCCGCCTGGCCTGTAGCGACGCTGATTTGCTTGAGCGAGTCGACGACATCCCCGACCGCGTAAAGCCCGTCGATCGATGTGCGTTGGTGGCTGTCAACGCGCACAGCGCCCTCCTCGTCGACCCGCGCACCCAGTTGCACCGCCAGCTCCGAGCGGTATTGCGAGCCGAGCGACGGATAGACGATATCGAAGCAAAAGGCTTCGCCCTTGCCCACCGTCACGAGAACTTTGCCATCGCTCACTTCGATGCCCACGACCCGGCCATCGATCAGGCGTATCCCGGCGTGCCGCGCTGCCGCGACTGCCTCCTCACACGCTGGGTTATCACCCTCGACCAGCACCGTTACGCGGTCAGTGAAGTTGCGCAAAAACAGTCCGTGATTAATCGCGCAGTGTGCTTCGCCATACACCGCGACGTTGTCACCGTTGATTTCGTAGCCGTCGCATATGGCGCATAGCCGAATGACCGACTGTGCGATGCCGTCGTAAGGGCGATCCATTTGCGGCAGGGTATCGACGATTCCCGTTGCCAGCACCACGCGGCGCGCGCTCAGCGTTCGGCCGTTGAGTTGCGCAACGAAACCGGTGCGGTTCTTGAGCAGACTTTCCACGCGCCCGGCTTCAATCGTCGCACCGTAAGACACCGCCTGCTCGCGCAATCGGCGGAGCAAGTCGTGACCCGATATACCTGGCGGGAAGCCGGGGTAATTGTGCGAAAGCGGAATCAGGCTCGCACGACTTTGCCCGCCGTCGGCAACCACGACTCGCCGGTGGAAGCGGCTCAGATAAACCGCCGTGGTCAGCCCTGCGGGGCCGGCACCAACAACCAGGCAATCGACGTCGACATGATCGGCCTTGGCAGAGGCTGATTCGGGGCGATCAAAAACCTTGCGATATTCGTCTGGATTAACTGACATGGCCTGCCCTCCTGAATGTTTTCTGACCCCGCTTGACTGACGACAGACAGATCGCGCGATCACCTCCGTTCGCAAACGGCAACGTCCGATGAGCGGTAACGTAAGTCGATGAAATGCAGCTTTTTTTCCGCTCGTCTGCTCAGGCGAAGCAGTTTCGAACCACGTCGCAACGCCATGGCTCGCATTTACATGACCCGCCGCATTCAATCCGTAAAAACTGATAAGACGCGACGCGGCGGATCCTTTGAAGTGCCACTGCCAGGAGTTTTCGCGATGTGTGAGTACATTGTTCAACATGATGTCGCCGAGGGGTTCGAAGCGCTGCTTGCCGCAACGCAGAATCAAAGTATCGGGAGTGCAATTGCGGTGGCGGACAGCAGCCTGCACCGAACCTGCGAACCGCAGGACAGCCAACACGTGATCAAGCCGAACATGCAGGTCGATGCCATACGCAGCCGCAACGGGGTTCTGGAATGCATCAAGGTTCGCTGGGGGTGGAAGCCTTTCTGGTCGATGGGAACAATGCCGCCGATGACTCACCTGCCTCTGCATCTGGTGATGCGTTCGAAGGTGTTCGACCGGGTCAAGCGCGACGGGCGCATGCTCATCGCTGTCGACGGCTGGTATGAAGCCTGCGAACCCGAGCAATCGAAAAACAACCACCGCCTCAGCTACACCACCTCGCGCCAGAGCGCACCGATTTTTCTCGCGGCGCTGGCGCAGGCCAGTGAACAATTCAATGGTTGTGACGGACTCACCCTGGTCACCCATGATGACAGCGCCACCAAGCAGCAACGCCTGCTGGCATTTACTGCCGAGGACGCACGGGTGTGGCTACGTCCCGATCTGCAATGGGAGCAGGCGCAGGAGCTGGCCATGCACATGGCACTGGCAGAACCGCAGTTGGAGCATGTCCTGGCCTCGCCGCGCAGCCTGCGCGGGCGATGAGCACGAACATGTTCTTTATCCAGGGCCGCTCGCGACCTCACAAGGCCACGTCGAGCGACCCTCCATCAATCCGCAAACGCTCAGGCACCCCGCCGTTGCGATTCGTGAGGATGAAACATGCAAGCCCCTCGTGAAGTCACCTACAGCCTGTTCCCTGCAATCGAAGAACCGCGACGCAGCGGTACGCTGGAAGTCGATGAAATCCATACCCTCTATTGGGAAGAAAGCGGCAACCCTGACGGTGTTCCCGTCGTGTACTTGCACGGTGGCCCCGGCGAAGGGGCTCCGCCGGGCAAGCGTCAGTTCTGGGATCCGGATTACTACCGCATCGTGCTGTTCGATCAACGCGGCGCCCTTCGTTCGACGCCCCTGGGCGAGCTGCGAAACAACACGACGCAGGCGCTGGTCGACGATCTGGAAAAACTGCGCGAACATCTGAACATCGAAAACTGGCTGATAACCGGAGGCTCATGGGGCACTACCCTCGCGCTGGCCTACGGCGAGACCCATCCGCAGCGCTGCCTGGGTTTCATCTTGCGCGGCGTGTTCCTTGGCACCGAAGACGAGATCGACTGGTTCATCCACGGCATGCGTCGGTTTTTTCCGCGTGCCCATGAGGATTTCGTGAACTTCATCCCCGAGGAAGAGCGGCAAGATTTGCTACAGGCCTATCTCGAGCGGATGACAGGCGACGACGAGAAATTGAGCGGCGAAGCCATTCGCGGCTGGGTCCGCTACTCGGCCAGTTGCTCATTGTTGCGCCACGATCCCGACGGCGTCGAAGACCAGGCCGCCGATGAACAAACCAGTACCGGTCTGGGACGTCTTGATGTCTGGTACTTCAAAAACCGTCTGTTTCTTGAGGAAGACCAACTGATAAACAACCTTGAGGCAATCAAACATCTCCCGTGCAAAATTATCCAGGGTGGGCACGACATGATCGCCACGCCCAATTCAGCTTTTCGTTTGCACAAGGCTTGGCCAGACTCGGTGCTGAAGATCATCAACGACGCCGGACATTCGCCATCGGAGCCGGGGATTGTCAGTGCGTTGATCGAGGCGACCGAACAGTTCAAGGAATCGGGGAAGTTCTGCTGAAGCGAAGGCATGGCAACAGAGCTGGCCGAAGGCTTCGTCCTCGACATCACATTTCCAGAGTGCAGTCACCTGCCGTACACGCGGACGTATCTGCAAGCCAATAAAAAAGCGAAGCCAAATGAATGGCTTCGCTTCTTATGTCTACGGTTCTGAAAGCTGCGGATCAGAACGGAATATCGTCATCAAAGCTGTCGAAATCCGCAGCCGGTTGCGGTGCAGCCTGCTGAGGGGCCGGCGCCGAACGCTGCTGTGGAGCCGACTGTTGCGGGCGTGGTGCCTGCTGACGTGGCGCCTGCTGCTGGTAGTTATTGCCGCCGCCTTGCTGCTCGCCCTGTTGTGGACGACCGCCGAGCAATTGCATGGTGCCTTGCATGTCGACCACGATTTCGGTGGTGTAACGCTTGATACCGTCTTTTTCCCACTCGCGGGTCTGCAGCTTGCCTTCGATGTAAACCTGCGAACCCTTGCGCAGGTATTCGCCGGCGATCTCGGCGACCTTGCCGAACATCGACACACGATGCCACTCGGTCTTCTCGACCTTCTGACCGGTTTGCTTGTCGGTCCATTGTTCGCTGGTGGCCAGACTCAGGTTGGTCACGGCGTTACCGTTCGGCAGGTAGCGAACTTCGGGATCCTGGCCGCAAGTGCCGACCAATATGACTTTGTTAACCCCACGGGCCATAACGTTCTCCTAAGCGTCGCACGCAGCTCCGGCCGGGTTGTTCACCAGGCGTTCGAGGGTGGTGCGATCCACTAATTCTTTGTCCAGTTTGATGTAAACAGCCGCTTCGTCAGCGACTATCACTGCATCTGTTACCCCTACCAGGGCCTTGAGGCGCTCGACCAGACCCGCTTCGCGGATCGCTTCGGGCGACAACGGCAAGCGCAGGCTCGTCACGTAGGGAGGTTCGCGCATGGTAACAGCAAAGGCCAGCCAAAGTGCAGCCAGCGCGGCGCATCCGAGGAACACAACCGACAGACCGCCGTGCTGGAACAACCAGCCGCCGAGTATCCCGCCAAGTGCCGAACCGAGGAACTGGCTGGTGGAATACACGCCCATGGCCGTGCCCTTGCCACCTGCCGGTGAAACCTTGCTGATCAGCGATGGCAATGAAGCTTCCAGCAGATTGAACGCAGTGAAGAACACCACCGTACCGATCACCAGAGCCCGCAAGCTGTCGCCGAACTGCCAGAAGAATAGCTCAGTCAGCATCAGCGTCATGACGGCGCCGAGCAAAACTCGTTTCATTTTGCGTTTCTTCTCGCCATAGATGATGAACGGGATCATCGCGAAGAAAGAAATCAGCAGTGCGGTGAGATAGACCCACCAGTGCTGCTCCTTGGGCAAACCGGCTTTTTCCACCAGCGCCAGGGGCAAGGCGACGAAGCTCGACATCAACATCGCATGTAACACAAAGATCCCCAGATCGAGCCGCAGCAGGTCGGGGTGCTTGAGCGTCGGCATCAGTGCCTGTCGCGCCACGCCGGACTCACGATGCTGCAATGGCCCGGTGGAGCGCGGCACCATGAACATGATGATCAGGATGCCAACCAGCGCCATCCCACCGGTGGCGAGGAACAATCCGGACAGCCCGAACGCGCTCGTCAACAAGGGGCCGACCACCATGGCCACGGCGAACGAAAGGCCAATGGTCATGCCGATCATGGCCATGGCTTTGGTGCGATGCTGCTCGCGGGTCAGGTCTGAGAGGAGCGCCATGACCGCCGCGGAAATCGCTCCGGCACCTTGCAGGATCCGACCGGCGATCACGCCCCAGATCGAATCGGCTTGAGACGCGAGCACACTGCCCAGAGCGAACACGATCAGCCCCAGGTAAATCACCGGCCGACGGCCGATGCGATCGGAAATGACCCCGAACGGAATCTGGAAAATGGCCTGGGTCAGGCCGTAAGCGCCAATCGCCAACCCGATCAGGGCCGGGGTCGCTCCCGCCAGGTCCATGCCATAAGTCGCCAGCACCGGCAACACCATGAACATGCCAAGCATACGGAACGCGAACACCAGAGCCAGACCGCTCGCCGCGCGGGTCTCGCTGCCACTCATGCGTTCGCTGTGGGGATCGTGCATGGAAAAACCTCGTGTGAACCGGCGGCGATTCTACCAGTCCCATCGAAAGACGGGGTAGATCGCGACGCTATGACGCGTATAGATGAAACTCTCTTCATCCAGTGCAAAAAACCCGCTGTTTGATAGTGTGCATCCATCCAGTATTTGGCCGTATACTCCTACGTTTTCGACGCCCGCCAAGCGAGGCCACTTTGGACAAGATCCTGATACGTGGGGCCCGTACCCACAACCTGAAGAACATCGACCTGACCCTGCCACGGGACAAACTGATCGTCATCACCGGCCTGTCCGGATCCGGCAAGTCGTCCCTGGCGTTCGACACGCTGTATGCCGAAGGTCAGCGTCGCTATGTCGAATCGCTGTCGGCCTACGCCCGCCAGTTCCTGTCGATGATGGAAAAACCCGACGTCGACACCATCGAAGGCCTGTCGCCGGCGATCTCCATCGAACAGAAGTCGACCTCGCATAACCCGCGGTCCACGGTCGGCACCATCACCGAAATCTACGACTACCTGCGCCTGCTCTATGCACGCGTCGGTACGCCACGCTGCCCGGATCACGATATCCCGCTGGAAGCGCAGACCGTCAGCCAAATGGTCGATCTGGTACTGGCCCAGCCCGAAGGCAGCAAGCTGATGCTGCTGGCCCCGGTGATCCGCGAGCGCAAGGGCGAACACCTCTCGGTCTTCGAAGAGCTGCGTGCGCAAGGCTTCGTTCGCGCCCGGGTCAATGGACGGATCTGCGAGCTCGACGAGTTGCCGAAGCTGGATAAACAGAAGAAGCATTCGATCGATGTGATCGTCGACCGCTTCAAGGTCCGCGCCGACCTGCAGCAGCGCCTCGCGGAGTCATTCGAAACCGCGCTGAAGCTGGCCGACGGCATTGCCCTGGTCGCGCCGATGGACGACGAGCCGGGCGAAGAAATGATCTTCTCCGCGCGCTTCGCCTGCCCGGTCTGCGGCCATGCGATCAGCGAGCTGGAACCCAAGCTGTTTTCCTTCAACAACCCTGCCGGTGCCTGCCCGACCTGCGATGGCCTGGGCGTTAAACAGTTCTTTGATATCAAGCGACTGGTCAACGGCGACCTGACCCTCGCCGAGGGCGCGATTCGCGGCTGGGACAGGCGTAACGTCTATTACTTCCAGATGCTCGGCTCGCTGGCTTCGCACTACGGTTTCAGCCTGGAAAAGCCCTTCAACGAACTGCCGGCCGACCAGCAGAAATTCATTCTGCACGGCAGCGGTTCGCAGAACGTCAACTTCAAATACCTGAACGACCGTGGCGATATCGTCAAGCGCTCGCACCCGTTCGAAGGCATCGTGCCGAATCTGGAACGCCGCTACCGCGAAACCGAATCGGCGAGCGTGCGCGAAGAGCTGGCCAAGTTCCTCAGCCATCAGGCCTGCCCGGATTGCCGCGGCACCCGTCTGCGTCGCGAAGCACGGCATGTGTGGGTGGGCGAGAAAACCCTGCCGGCGGTGACCAATCTGCCTATCGGCGATGCCTGCGAATACTTCGGCGCGCTGAAGATGACCGGGCGACGCGGCGAGATTGCCGACAAGATTCTCAAGGAGATCCGCGAGCGCTTGCAGTTCCTCGTCAACGTGGGCCTGGACTATCTGTCGCTGGATCGCAGCGCCGACACGCTGTCTGGTGGCGAGGCGCAGCGGATTCGTCTGGCCAGCCAGATCGGTGCCGGCCTCGTCGGGGTCTTGTACATCCTCGACGAACCGTCGATTGGTTTGCACCAACGGGACAACGACCGTTTGCTGGCCACGCTCAAGCATCTGCGTGACATCGGCAACACCGTGATTGTGGTCGAGCATGACGAAGACGCGATCCGTCTGGCCGACTATGTCGTGGATATCGGCCCGGGCGCCGGTGTGCACGGCGGCCAGATTGTCGCCGAAGGCACACCGGCCGAAGTCATGGCCCACCCGGACTCCCTGACTGGTAAATATCTGTCGGGCCGGGTCAAGATCGAAGTGCCCGCCAAGCGCACGCCGCGCAACAAGAAGCTGACGCTGTCGCTCAAGGGCGCACGCGGCAACAACCTGCGCAACGTCGACCTGGAAATCCCGATTGGTCTGCTGACTTGCGTCACCGGCGTATCCGGCTCGGGCAAGTCAACGCTGATCAACAATACGCTGTTCCCGCTCAGCGCCACGGCACTCAATGGCGCGACCACGCTGGAAGCTGCGGCTCATGACAGCATCAAGGGCCTGGAGCATCTGGACAAGGTCGTCGATATCGACCAGAGCCCGATCGGTCGCACTCCACGCTCCAACCCGGCGACTTATACCGGACTGTTCACACCCATCCGCGAACTGTTCGCTGGCGTTCCCGAATCGCGCTCCCGTGGCTACGGCCCGGGGCGCTTCTCGTTCAACGTCAAGGGCGGTCGCTGCGAGGCGTGCCAGGGCGACGGCTTGATCAAGGTGGAAATGCACTTTCTGCCAGACATCTACGTGCCTTGCGATGTGTGCAAGAGCAAGCGCTACAACCGCGAGACCCTTGAGATCAAATACAAGGGCAAGAGCATCCACGAAACCCTCGAAATGACCATCGAGGAAGCCCGGGAATTTTTTGATGCGGTGCCGGCGCTGGCGCGCAAGCTGCAAACCTTGATGGATGTCGGCCTGTCGTACATCAAGCTCGGGCAGTCGGCGACAACCTTGTCCGGTGGTGAGGCGCAGCGGGTCAAACTGTCGCGCGAGCTGTCCAAGCGTGACACCGGCAAGACCCTGTACATCCTCGACGAGCCGACCACCGGCCTGCACTTCGCGGACATCCAGCAATTGCTCGACGTCCTGCATCGCCTGCGCGACCACGGCAACACTGTGGTGGTGATCGAACACAACCTCGACGTGATCAAGACCGCTGACTGGCTGGTGGACCTCGGTCCTGAAGGCGGTTCCAAGGGCGGTCAGATCATCGCAACCGGTACACCGGAGGAAGTGGCCGAGATGAAGCAATCTCATACTGGCCACTACCTCAAGCCACTGCTGATCCGCGACCGCGCTTAAACGCCGGGCATGAAAAAGCCCCTGTCACTTCAACCGTGACAGGGGCTTTTTTGTAGCCGTTGCAATCAGGACGCGTGGGATTGCAGGTAGTTCTCAAGACCGATCAACTTGATCAGACCCAACTGCTTTTCCAGCCAGTAGGTATGGTCTTCTTCGGTATCGTTGAGCTGGACCCGCAGGATCTCGCGGCTGACGTAGTCTTGGTGCTGCTCGCAGAGTTCGATGCCTTTGCACAGCGCCGCGCGGACTTTGTATTCGAGGCGCAGATCGGCTTCGAGCATCGAAGGCACAGTAGTGCCGACATCCAGATCATCCGGACGCATGCGCGGTGTGCCTTCGAGCATCAGAATCCGGCGCATCAACGCATCCGCGTGACCGGCTTCTTCTTCCATTTCGTGGTTGATTCGCTCGTAGAGCTTGGTGAACCCCCAGTCCTCATACATCCGCGAATGAACGAAATATTGATCACGCGCGGCCAGTTCGCCGGTCAGCAACGTGTTGAGGTAATCGATTACGTCTGGGTGGCCTTGCATCGCCCTACATCTCCCTACTTGAAAGTCTGTAGTTTGAACCAAGCTGACCGGAAGGTCACTCGCCTGGCGCAATAAAAGCGAAGATTTTCTGAGAAAACAGGGCTAAATAACGCAAAAACCGCCCAAATGAGGGCGGTTCTGCTTCTCGTTTAGACTTCGTTAAGCTGTACGTTGAGCAGCGTTGCGATTGCTTCTCCATACGCCGGGTCGGCTTTGTAGAAATGCTGCAACTGACGGTCGACAACGTCGCTTGAAACGCCCGCCATCGCACCGGCGATGTTGCTGACCAACAAGGCCTTCTGCTCGTCGCTCATCAACCGAAACAACGCGCCGGCATGGCTGTAGTAATCGGTGTCTTCGCGGTGGTCGTAGCGATCAGCCGCACCGCTCAAAGCCAGCGCAGGCTCGGCATAATGCGGCGCTTGTTTCGGCGCCTCGATGTAGCTGTTCGGCTCGTAATTTGGCGCTGCGCCGCCATTGCTGCCGAAGGCCATCGAACCGTCACGCTGGTACGTGTTTACCGGGCTGCGCGGGGCGTTCACCGGCAATTGCTGGTGATTGGTACCGACACGATAGCGGTGGGCATCGGCGTAGGCGAATACGCGCCCTTGCAGCATCCGGTCCGGCGAAAGGCCCACGCCTGGGACCATGTTGCTTGGGCCGAACGCGGCTTGCTCGACTTCTGCAAAGTAGTTCAGCGGATTGCGGTTGAGCTCAAGCTCACCCACTTCCATCAGCGGAAACTCTTTCTGCGACCAGGTCTTGGTGACGTCGAACGGGTTTTCGTAATGAGCCGCTGCCTGGGCTTCGGTCATTATCTGGATGCAGACGCGCCATTTTGGGAAATCGCCACGCTCGATTGCCTCGAACAGGTCACGCTGGGCGTAATCCGGATCGGTGCCTGCCAGACGTGCAGCGTCTGCCGGTGCGAGGTTCTTGATGCCCTGTTTGGTCTTGTAGTGCCATTTCACCCAGTGGCGCTCACCACGAGCGTTGACCAGGCTGTAGGTGTGACTGCCAAAGCCGTGCATGTGGCGGTAGCCATCCGGAATGCCGCGATCCGAGAACAGAATCGTGACCTGGTGCAGCGCTTCGGGGGAATGCGACCAGAAATCCCACATCATTTGCGCACTTTTCAGGTTGCTTTGCGGCAAGCGCTTTTGCGTGTGGATAAAGTCAGGAAACTTCAACGGATCACGGATGAAGAACACCGGGGTGTTGTTGCCAACGATGTCCCAGTTGCCTTCTTCGGTGTAGAACTTCAGCGCAAAACCGCGTGGGTCGCGCTCAGTGTCCGCCGAGCCGCGCTCGCCGCCCACAGTAGAGAAGCGCAGAAAGGTCGGCGTTTGCTTGCCTACCGCTTCGAACAACTTGGCGCTGGTGTATTCGGTGATGTCACGGGTCACGGTGAACGTGCCATAAGCGCCCGAGCCCTTGGCGTGGACACGACGCTCGGGAATGTTTTCACGGTTGAAGTGGGCAAGCTTCTCGATCAGATGGAAGTCGTCGAGCAGCAGCGGGCCACGTGGGCCGGCGGAGCGAGAATTCTGGTTATCAGCGACAGGTGCGCCACTGGCGGTCGTAAGCGTTTTGATCTGGCTCATGCGGTCTTCTTCCTCTGTCAGTCTTGAAACTGCCGGCTAATCGGCTTGGGGGGAGTATCGATCATCAGCGCGACGGCCACAAATTCATTAACTTGCGGACATCGATAGATAATTTCTAATTAAGCTTCCCGGCACATAGTGACGCCAGAACAATGACAGAAGCTTGTACGAACCGCGCATTTCCTACAGACACAAAAAACCGGGCACTAGCAGACTGTGTGAAAACGCAATCTGCCCCGGTTAAATACAAATGCCCCGACTTGTCGGGGCATTTGTATTTCTGAAA
>NZ_JABWQQ010000040.1:0-21235 GCF_014268555.1 Pseudomonas sp. SWRI111
TGGGTCAGAACAGGATATTTGACTGACACAACGCTATCGCGAGCAGGCTCACTCCTACAGTTTTTGATCGCATTCCTTCAGGCAGAACGCGGTCAATCTGTGGGAGCGAGCCTGCTCGCGAATGGCTTCACTCGGTGCTAGCTGAAATCACACCATTTCGTTACGAATCCATCCAACCACCGACGTGCGTTTCGGTGCCCAGCCCAGCAGTTCGCGGGCGTGTTGGCCGCGTACTCGGCTGTTCGAACCGAGGCCGTAGTTGGCCATTTCATAGCCCCATTCGGCTTCGGCGTCTTTGAGTGGCCAGTCTTGCGGTTTGCCCAGGTTCAACGCTTCGGCCATGGCGGTGGTCATGTCGATGAACGAGGCTTCACCGCTTTCCACGAAGTAGAAAGTGCCCGGCACGTTCTTGGTCAGCGCCAGCAGATACAGGGCGACGACGTCTTCGATGTGCACGTTGGACCAGATGTTCTGGCCGCTGCCGACGTGGCGAACGACGCCGTTTTTGCGCGCCTGTTTAAGCAGTCGCGGCAATTGCACGCTGTCGCGTTTAACGCCCACGCTGTGGCCGTAGATCAGCGTGTTGCAGATCACCGCCGAGTTCACGCCATCCTTCGCCGCCGCGAGTACCAGGTTGTCGATGGCCACGCGATCGGCCTTGTCGACGGTAGGTTCGGGCAGGTTGTCTTCGTAGTAGATATCGTCGCTGGATTTACCGCCCGAGGCATCGCCGACAATGCTCGAACCGCTGGTGTGCAGAAACACTTTGCCGGAACCGCGCAAGGCGCCAAGCAACGCCTCAACCGCGCCGCGATGATCGCTGCTGGCAGCGTTGATCACCGCATCAGCGACACGCGCCTGCTCAGCCAGCAATTGGCTGTCCTCAAGGGTACCGATCACGGCATTCATGCCCAATGCCTTCAGCTCGTCAGCCTGCTCGGCACTGCGCACCAGACCGGTAACGTTGTGCCCGGCCTGCACCAGACCGGTTGCGATGGAACCGCCGATAAATCCGGCAGCGCCGGTGATAAATACGTTCATGGAGAAACTCCCTGCGTGAATAATTGATGCAGCGAGTATCGACCGATGAACCTCGGCGAAAAACCCGCCACAGGCCAATTCAATCTTGCGCAGGGATCACGAATCAGCCTTTGAAATCGGCGTTGGCGTAGGCCGCGAGTTTGCCCTGGATAAAGTCTAGGAAGCACTGGATGCGCAACGCCAGTTGCGAGTTGCGGTAGTACACCGCGTTGATTGGCTGGCGGTAGCCGCTGTTGAATTCGCCGAGCAAAACCTTCAGACGGCCGGCGCGGATGTCGTCGATGGTCATGAAGTGAGAAAGGCAGGCGATGCCCTGCCCCTCCAGCGCCAGATGGCGCACGGTCTCGCCGCTGGAGGCGCTGATCGCCGGGGTGATCGGCCAGCGGTCGCCGTGCACGTAGCGCAGCGGCCACTGATTGAGGCCTTCGTTCTGGGTGAAGCCGAGTAGCGTGTGCTCACTCAGATCCGCGACCTGCCGTGGCGCACCGTGTTTTTTCAAATACGCGGGGCTGGCGACGATGAGCAACGGACTGCAGCCGAGCGAACGCGCGTGCAGTGTCGAATCGGCGAGGGTGCCGATGCGGATGGCGACATCGGTGCTTTGTTCCAGCAGGTCAATGATCAGGTCATTGCTGTTGAGTTCGAGCTGAATGTCCGGGTAAAGCCCACGGAATTCGTCGATGTAGGGAACGATGGCGTGGAGCATGAACGGCGACGCGGCGTTGATCCGCAGACGCCCGGACGGGGTTTGCTGCCGCGAGGACAGGCGTTCTTCAAGTTGCTCCATCTGATCGAGAATCAGCTTGGCCTGTTCGAAGAAATACTTCCCTTCCTCGGTCAAGTCCATGCGCCGCGTGGTGCGGTTGATCAGCGTGGTGTCGAGCTTGGCTTCGAGTTTCGACAACGTGCGGCTCACCGCCGACGGCGTCTGCCCGACCTGCTCGGCGGCGGCGGAAATCGAACCGCACTCGATCACGCAGACGAAAATCTGCAACTCATCGGATCTGGCTTTCACAGAAATTCTCTAATCGAATACATATTCATTGTGGCGAGGGAGCTTGCTCCCGCCGGGTGCGAAGCAGCCCCCTGTTTTGAACGCAAGAACAGGGAGCGCTGCGCACCCCAGCGGGAGCAAGCTCCCTCGCCACAGAGTGGGTCAAGCTATTCGATAGTAGCTGAATCGCCTTACGCCTTGAGACCAAACACCTGCTGCAGATGCTGTTCATACCGCGCCACATCATTTTCGATATTCGGACGCTTCATCACGTCGACGCAGAGGAACGTCGGCAGCCCAGTCATGCCCAGAAACTCGTTGGCCTTGTGGAACGGGAAATACACCGCGTCCACGCCTTTGGCTTCGAAGAAATCCGTCGGGTCATCGAAGGCTTGCTGCGGCGCGTTCCAGGTCAGCGACAGCATGTATTGTTTGCCCTGAATCAGACCGCCGCTGCCGTACTTCTGCGAAGCGTCGGAGCGGGTGCGGCCGTCGCTGGCGTAGAGGCTGCCATGGCCCTCAGTGAATACTTCGTCGATGTATTTTTTCACCGTCCACGGCGCGCCCATCCACCAGCCTGGCATCTGATAAATGATCACGTCAGCCCAAAGGAACTTGGCGACTTCTTCGGCAACGTCGTAGCCCTCATCGATGAAGGTGGTCTTGACGTCGACACCGCCGCGATCGAGCACGCTCAGCGCGGTTTCGTGCAGGGTGGTGTTATAGCGGCCATCGGAGTGGGCGAATTTTTTACCGCCATTGAGCAACAGGACTTTTTTCATCGGAAAACCTCGGCGCAGCCCTTGAGCTGGTTGGAATCAGGAAATGGAATGGCGGCAGATTAACCATCGACCTCGCGCGGAAACAGCCACGCCGACGCAAAATACAATTGATAAAAACGCACGAATCGACAGCGCATTGTTGCCGTAGCATTCGCCGCTTTCTGAATTCGAGGAAGTTGTGATGAGTGAACGCCAGGGTTTCATCCTGCACGCCAAGACCCGCCCGGAAAAAGCCGCCGCGTTTGAAGCGCTATTCCGCGCCTACGTCGAACCGAGCCGCGCCGAACCCGGCTGCATCGAGTACCACATGCTGCGCGACAAGGAAGATCCGACGCTGTTTATCTTTTACGAGATCTGGGAGAGCCAGGCGCATCTGGATGTGCACTCGGCGTTACCGCACATGAAGGCGTTTTTCGCCAAACGCATGGAGTATCTGGAGTGTGATTTCGATATCCGCCCGATCGACATGCTCAGCGACTCCTCGGCTAGCCGCTGATCAACAAATGGGCGCCGAGCGCGCCCAGTCCGACAAAGAACACGCGCTTGAACAACGCCGCACTGATGCGCTGGCGCAGCCATTGGCCGAGCCACATGCCAAGCATGGCCGGGATCAACGCCAGCAGCGAGGCGCTCAACTCGCCGCCGCCGAGTGCGCCGTGCCAAAGCAGCCCAACCGCCAACGCCAACGTTGAGACGGTAAACGACAGACCGAGCGCCTGCACCAGTTCATCGCGGCTCAGTCCCAAGGCTTGCAGATACGGCACCGCTGGAATCACGAACACGCCGGTGGCTGAGGTGATGATGCCGGTGATCAAGCCACACAGCGGGCCGAGCCACGCTTCTTGAACCGGTTTGACGTGCAGCGTGGGCAGGAAAAGTCCGCTCAATGCGTACAGCAATAGCGCCGCGCCGAGTCCGCGTACGACCCAGTGGCCGCCGGACATGCCGATCCACAGTGTGCCGAGGCCGGTGCCGAGGAAGATCAGCAGCAACATTGGCCAGAGGCGTTTGATCAAGCTTTTCAGGTGACCGCCGAAGGCTAGCTGCCAGAGGTTGGTCAGGGTTGCCGGGATGATCAACAGCGCGGCTGCCTGCGCCGGGGCCATAGCCAGACCGAGCAGGCCCATCGCGACGGTGGGCAGGCCAAGGCCGATCACGCCCTTGATCATACCGGCGAGGAGGAAGGTGCCGATGACCAGCAGGGATAGGGTCAGGCCGAGGGTTTGGTAGAAGTTGGTCAGCGTGTGCATGGGGGTAATGTGCGCTGATCGGGGCTGGCTGAAAATCTGCCATATACTGAGGGTGCCTCTTTTTACGCAAGAGGCTGATATTTTCGTCTGGGCTGGCCCTATCGCGAGCAGGCTCACTCCTACAGTTTCGTGTTCGCAGCAGATCCATTGTAGGAGTGAGCCTGCTCGCGATGAGGCCAGCCCAGACGCTAAAAACCACAGGCAAACCCATGCACTTCGACCTCACCGACCTGCGCCTCTACCTGCACATCCTCGACACCGGCAACATCACCGCCGGCGCCGCGCGCAGCCATTTATCCCTCGCCGCCGCCAGCGCCAGAATCCGTGCGATGGAAGCCTCGCTGGGCACCGAGTTTCTGCAGCGCGGCCGCCGTGGTGTCACCCCGACACCGGCCGGCAAGGCCCTCGCCCACCACGCGCGCATCCTTTTGCAACAGGCCGAACGCATGCAGCAGGATCTCGCCGAATACGCCCAAGGCGTCAAAGGTCAGGTGCGGCTGTTGTGCAACACCACGGCAATCACCGAATACCTGCCGGAAGTGCTCGCTGATTTTCTGCGTGACCATCCCAATCTCGACATCGATTTACAGGAATTGCCGAGCGCGCGGATTACCCATGCCTTGCGTGAAGGCGCAGCGGACCTGGGCATAGTCTCCGACGCGGTCGACACCAACGGCCTACAGACGCAGGCGTTTCGTGACGATCCGCTGGTGCTGATTCTGCCGCTCGACCACCCGTTGTCTGACGTCGAGGAGGTCAATTTCAGCGATGCGTTGCAACACGACTTCGTCGGACTGAGCGCCGACAGTGCACTGGCGATTTATCTGGAAGAACAGGCGCTGCACAGCGGCGCGCGGATGCAGGTGCGCATCCGCGCTGACGGTTTCGATGGCGTGATGCGCATGGTCGCGCGTGGTGCCGGTCTGGGCATCGTGCCGCTGGCAGCGGTGCAGCGCGCGACAGTCGGCCGATTCAAGCGCGTGACACTCAATGAGCCTTGGGCCCGCCGCACGTTGTTGCTCTGCGCGAGAGATTTCGCGGCGCTGCCAGGTTATGCCCAGGCGTTGTTACAAGCGCTCATCGATGCGCGCGTTTCTGAGCACCCCGATGTCGACCCCAGACAACCGGACGCTAACCGGGCGCTATAGGGTGCGACTTCAATTCTAAAGTCCACTAGCCCCGGAGTCCCCATGACCGCGACCGCCCCTATCACCGTTCTGCGCGACACTCACCCGTTGCCGGTACTCGACGCCTGCAAGTGGGAAAAACTCGAAGGCGACCCGCACACCGTCAACCTCAACGCCTACACCAGCGAAGACGGCAGCAAGATCATGGGCACCTGGATCTGCACACCAGGCAAGTGGCGCGTCGAATATGTGAAATGGGAATACTGCCATTTCCAGGAGGGCTACTGCGTGATCACCCCGGACGGCATGGCGCCGATTCACCTGCGCGCTGGCGATATCTTCGTGGTTGAACCTGGCATGAAAGGCACGTGGGAAGTGGTCGAGACCGTGCGCAAGTATTTCGTCTTTGCTTGATGCAAAAAAAGCCGGGAGATCACCCGACGTGATTTCCCGGCAACACCTACTGCAATTTTTTTAACACACCCCAGTGTTACCTGTGGAAATAGAGAACCCTGTGGCGAGGGGATTCATCCCCGCTCGGCTGCGCAGCAGTCGCGAAACCTGAACACTCGGTTTGCCTGACACAATGTAGGGGGCTGCTGCGCAACCCAACGGGGATAAATCCCCTCGCCACAAAGGTCTGATCGCGATTACTGCGGCTTGCGATAGCTGTTGATGATCGCCGAGAAGTCTTTCCCGCCGTCACCGCGCTGGCTCATCGCCTGATACAACTGCTGCGCCACCGCGCCGAGCACCACCGGCTGGTGCGCCTGCCGCGCCGCTTCCGTTGCCAGCCCGAGATCCTTGAGCATCAGTTCCGCACCGAATCCGCCGGTATAACCGCGTGAAGCCGGGGCCGTTTCGACGATGCCCGGCCACGGGTTGTACATCTCCGAACTCCAGCAACGCCCGGTCGAGCTGTTGATGATTCCGGCCAGCACGCCAGTGTCGATGCCCAGTGCATCACCCAAGGCCATCGCTTCACTGACGCCAACCATGGAAATCGCCAGCAGCAGGTTGTTGCAGATCTTGGCGATCTGCCCGGTGCCGACTTCACCGCAATGCACGATGTTACGGCCCATTTGCGCAAGCACCGGTTGCAGCGTCGCGAACAGTTCCGGGGTGGCGCCGACCATGAAGGTCAGCGTCCCGGCCGTCGCGCCGCCAGTACCGCCGGAGACTGGCGCATCGGCCATGGCCACGCCATGTTTCGCCGCCGCGGCGGCGACATCGCGGGCGGTCTGCGGATCGATGGTGCTGCAATCCACCGCCGGTACGCCTTGGCGAATCCCGGCGAGTACGCCCTCTTCGCCCAGCCAGACGCTGCGCACATGCACAGCGGCCGGCAGCATGGTGATCACCAGATCGGCATCCTCCGCCGCCTCGCGCGCCGATCCGCGGACAGTGCCGCCCAGTTGTTCCAGCTCCGCCAGCACGGTTTTGTTCAGGTCGACCAGGTTCAGCGAGTGGCCGGCCTTGATCAGGTTCCGGGCCATAGGCGCGCCCATGTTGCCCAGCCCGATAAATGCGATTTTCATGATCGATTCCTCAGCGCAGGTTGATGGTGGTGTTCACGCCGTCGTTGACGCTGTCGTCATCGAACCAGCGCGCCGTGACCGTTTTGGTCTGCGTGTAGAACTGCACCACTTGCTTGCCGTACGGGCCGAGGTCGCCGAGTTTCGAACCGCGCGAACCGGTAAAGCTGAAGACCGGCACCGGCACCGGAATCGGAATATTGATGCCGACCTGACCGACGTCGATTTCACTCTGGAATTTGCGCGCCGCCGCGCCGCTCTGGGTGAACAGACCGGTGCCGTTGCCGAACGGGTTGGCGTTGACCAGGGCAATCGCTTGATCGAGGGTATCGACTTCCAGCACCACCAGCACCGGGCCGAAGATTTCCTGGGTGTAGATCTGCATGTCGGTGGTCACGCCCGAAAACAGGGTCGGACCGACAAAGTTGCCCTGTTCGTAGCCCGGCACGCTGACGTCGCGACCATCGAGTTCAAGCTTGGCACCTTCCTTGATGCCGCTTTCGATCAGCTCGAGGATCCGCGCCTTGGCTTTTTTCGAGATCACCGGACCGACGTCGGTGCCCGGCTCGCTGCCGGCGTTGACCTTGAGTTTCTGCGCCAGTGCTTTCAGGTCCGGCAACCATTGTTTCGCCGCGCCCACCAGCACCACCACCGAGGTGGCCATGCAGCGTTGCCCGGCGGCACCGAAACCGGCGCCGACCAGGGCATTCAGCGCCTGTTCGCGATTGGCATCCGGCAGCACCACGGCGTGGTTTTTCGCGCCCATCATCGACTGCACGCGTTTGCCGTGTTTACCGGCCAGATCGTAAACGTGAGTGCCGACCGCGGTCGAACCAACGAACGACACGGCTTTGATGTCCTTGTGCGTGCACAGGCCATCGACCACATCCTTACCGCCATGAACAACGTTGAGCACGCCAGCAGGAACGCCGGCCTCGATCGCCAGTTCGACCAGCAGCATGGTCGACAGCGGATCCTGCTCCGAAGGCTTGAGCACGAAGGTGTTACCGCAGGCGATCGCCATCGGGAACATCCACAGCGGAATCATCGCCGGAAAGTTGAACGGCGTGATGCCAGCACAGACGCCGATCGGCTGGCGCAGCGTATAGGTGTCGACGCCACCCGCGACGTTCTCGGCGAACTCGCCCATTTGCAGGGTGCCGATGGAGCAGGCGTGTTCGACCACTTCCAGGCCACGGAAAATATCGCCCTCAGCGTCAGCGATGGTCTTGCCCTGCTCGGCGCTGAGGACCACGGCGATGCGCTTGGAATGTTCGCGGATCAGCGCTTGCAGCTTGAGCATGATGCGCATCCGCGCGCCGATCGGGGTCAGTTTCCAGGTCTGGAAGGCACGCTGGGCGGCGCTGACAGCGGCATCGACCTCAGCGGCGGTGGCGAACGGGACCTTGGCCAGCACTTGCTGGGTCGCCGGGTTGACGATGTCGTGCCATTCGGCGGTCTGCGATTCGACCCACTCGCCGTCGATCAACAGCTTGACCTTCTGGACCGTGGTTTCGTTGGGCGTAAGCGATGCGTTCATGCTGGTCTCCGAAACTTGTTTTTATCGTAGGAGCCAAGGCGAAAGGTTCGCCTTGAGATGAGGCGTGTGTCACGAATTGGTTGTCGGACTGTTTTTGGAGTATAGATGTGCAAACTTCTAATAAGAACGCACATAAAAGCCCGTCCATCATGCAAAAAAACATCACCTCATTAGGCTCGCTGAACTGGGATGACTTGAAGTTTTTCCTCGAAGTCGCCCGTACCCGCAAGGCCAGCACCGCCGCCAAACGCCTGGCCGTCGACTACACAACAGTGTCGCGGCGGATCGGTTCACTGGAAGCGGCGCTCGGTACGCTGTTGTTCGAAAAGTCCCGCACCAGCGGCTTCGTCCTCACAGCCGAGGGCCAGCGTTTGCTCGGGTATGCCGAGTCGATCGAAAGCACGCTGCACATGGCCTGCGAGCAGGTCTCCGGCTCAGGCGTGGCGCTGTCCGGGCATGTGCGCATGGGTTGCACCGAAGGCTTCGGCAGCTTTTTCATCACGCCGCAATTGAGCCATTTCGTCGACGCCTACCCCGCGATTTCAGTGGACATCCTGCCGCTGCCACACTTCATCAGCCTGTCCAAGCGCGAGGCCGACATCGTCATTGCGTTGGAGCGACCGGAACACGGGCCGTATGTCTGCTGCAAACTCTGCGACTACCGCTTGCAGCTGTATGCGACCCAAGACTATCTGGACAAACACCCACCGATCCGCCGCCCGACTGACTTGAGCAAGCATCAATTCATCAGTTATGTGGATGATCTGGCGTTCAGCTCGGAGCTGCTTTACCTGGCCAACGTGCTGCCCGGTGCCAGTGCGCATTTGCGCAGCACCAGCGTGATCGCGCAATTCGTTGCGGCGCAGCAGGGGCGCTCGCTGGCGATTCTGCCGTGCTTCCTCGCCGCGCAAGATCGGCGTCTGCTACCGGTGCTGCCGGAGGAAATCGATATCACCCGGCAGTTCTGGATGTACTGCCGGGAGGATCTGCGCAAGTTGAAACGGATCACCCTGTTGTGGGATTACATCCGGGAAGTGACTGAGCGTAATCAGGCGTTACTGATGGGGCAGACGCGAGAAATGCGCTTTGCCGATTAACCGGCGCTGACCACAATCGACACCCGGCGGTTTTCCGTGCGACCCGCGGCGGTGTCGTTGGGCGCCACCGGTTCGCTGCTGCCGAGGCCCTGCAGCTGGATATTCTCGGGTTTCATGCCGATTGTGCCCAGCACGTTGGCGACGCTTTTGGCACGGCGCAGCGACAGTTGCTGGTTGTAGATCTCCTTGCCTGACGCATCGGTATGACCGTCGACCCGTACGCGTTCGATGCCGGCGCCCAGCAAGGCCTTGCCGATGCGTTCGACGATTTGCGTGCTGGGCGCATTCAGGCTTTCGACGTCGCTGCCGAACAGCACCTTGCCCGACAGGCCAAATTCCCAACCTTCGTCGGTCAGTTCAAAACCTTGCTGTTTGAGCACGGCGATCTGTGCAGGAGAAAGGCCTTTTGGCGTGCTTTGGCAGCCGCTCAGGGCCAGCGCCGCCATCAGCAGCAACGCAAAAAAAGATCGCTTGGACACTATAAACACGGGTTCAGCTCCTGGATTGAACGGGATCGACCGGGTCCTCCGACCCGGCCGTGAATTGCGCACCGCGCGACAGGCGTTTGGCCTGGTACATCGCTGCGTCGGCGGCATTGAGCAGAGCACCGGGCGTGGTGCCATGATCGGGAAAAACCGCGACGCCGATACTGAGCGAAGTCACGACACTGCTATCGCCCGGCAGCGCAATGGGCATGTCCATGCTGGCGAGGATTTTGTCGGCAATGCGCTCGGCGTCTTCGACCGAGTGCAGCGGTGTGAGTAACACGGCGAACTCGTCACCGCCCAGCCGCGCCACCAGATCTTCTTCCCGCAGTTGCGCGCGGACGCGATTGGCGACAGCGACCAACACCGCGTCGCCGGCGGCGTGGCCGAAGTTATCGTTGATGCCTTTGAAACGGTCACTGTCGAGAAACAACACGGCGACACGCTCATTCAGTTTCTTGCCGTTTCGCAAGGCACGAATCAGCCGTCCTTCGAAAAACGCCCGGTTCGGCAGACCGGTGAGGCTGTCGTGGCTGGCTTGATGGGCAAGGGTTTCGTTTTCGTTTTGCAGGTGGGTCTGCCAGGACTCCAGTTCATCGAGCAGGGCATTGAAGTCGTTGCCGAGGTTGTCGAGTTCGGCAATCTGCGCCGGCGGCACACGCCGATCCAGCGCACGTTCGCTGCGCGCGGCATGCGCTACCTTCGCAAGGCCGTGCAACGGGCCGATGATGGCGCGCAACTGCCGCCGCGCCAGATAGAGCGCAACCCAGGCGCTGATCGCGGTGCACAGCACAATGCCGGCCAGGCCGCTGAGCAGAAAGCGCATCAGGCTACCGCCGTGACCGATGAGCAATACCCGGCCGATTTCGCGATTCTGATGCTCGATCGGCAGGCTGACCGGTTTTTCCAGGACGGCGCGGGTGATCTGCATTTCCAGCTCGGAGAACAGACCGCTTTCAGCTCGCTGCCATTGCGCAATCAATTGGCCTTGAGCGCCCAGCACCCTGGCATCTGCCACTTCCTCGGTGGCGGCGATCAGGGCCAGCGCTTCAGTGGCTGCCGCCTTGTCGTTGAAAACTACAGCGGCCTCAACGGTGTAGCTGATCGAGCGAGCGATAAGGTGCAGATTGTGATCGGCGTAAACCCGTAACGCCAACACGCCAAGCAAGGTCAGCGAAACACTGGCCATCGCGACCCCCACCAGCGCGACGATCAGATGTCCACGGCCAATGACCGAGCCCAGGGTCGGGCGGGTTTTCGATGTGAACAGCCTCATGGTGCCGCCGCTTTGCGACGCGACAATTGCAGCACGCTTGGATGAATGCGCACGCCGCTGCGGGCGACGGAGTCGAGGTTGACCTCGAAGGACACCTGCTCATCCCCCACGCGCAGGCAGAACAGACTGCCGACGGTGCATTGGTCATCGCTTTCGCTGATGCTCAGCACCGGATGGCCGATCAACGCGGCGAACAGCCGGCTGCGTTCATCGGCGGTGAGTTTGCCGATGTAGACCGCATCGCATTGATTGACGATGGCCGGGTTGTCGGCCAGCAGGCGACGTACCGTCACCGGTCGACCGGTCGCCTGCGTGGTGCCTTTGACCAGATCGTCGGTGTATTCGGTAGGGCCGACGATGCACAGGCGCAGTTGTGCTGGCTCAACCGGCCAGCGCGCATAACTGAGGATGCCAAGAACCACTTGGGTGACTGATTTGGCTCGCTGCTCCGCCATGCCCGGCGATGTTGACGGCTGTGCACAGGCCGCGCTCGCCAGCAACCAGAGCAAACCGACGCGCAACACGTGCTTGCCGCCAATGACGCGCCCTGTCGCCGAGACAGACACCTTCATGCAGGGATTCTCTTGGGTTGTAGCGAAATGATGCCGCAACGATAGCACAGCGTTGAAACACCAGCGAGGCGGCGACCTCTGACCGGTTGGTCAGCAATCGCCATGGCGCGCCGAGGTTCTCATCCGCGAGGTTCGCTGCCCTCCTCCAGCTCCAGCATCAGCCCGCTCAGACGCTTGACCTTGCGCTGCACCGCCTCTTCGAAGACCCCGGCGCGCGGCTCGATCAAGGTGAACCAGTGCTTGGCCCGGGTGATGCCGGTGTAAATCAACTCCTTGGTCAGCACCGGGTTCAAGGCATCCGGCAGAATCAAAGCGGTGTGGGCAAATTCCGAACCCTGCGACTTGTGTACCGTCATTGCATAGACGGTTTCCACATCATTGAGCCGGCTGGGCAGGACGAAGCGCACCCCGCCTTGCCCATCGTTGCGTGGAAAGGCCACGCGCAAAACCGTTTTGCCGGCATCCGGCCCTTCGCGCTCGGGCAGCTTGAGGGCGATGCCGATGTCGCCATTCATCAAGCCGAGGCCGTAGTCGTTTCGGGTCATCAACACCGGACGGCCTTCGTACCACTGCTGGTCGCTGTCGATCAGACGCGCCTTGAGCAACGCGGCAGTGATGCGCTGGTTCAGGCCTTCGACACCCCACGGTCCCTTGCGCACAGCGCACAACAACTGGAAGGTGTCGAACGCCTGCAAGACTTCGCGAGCCCAGTCGACCCAGTCCGGATGCTCGAGCGGCCGGCCCTGCGCCGGACGCTGATTGCGCAACGCGCTCAGATAATGCCGGTAACCTTGCGGCCCCTCCCCGTGCCCTTCAAGCAGCAGACGCTCCAGCGTGTGGTCACGCTCGCCCTTGAGCGGCAGTGAATAAACATCCTCATAATGCCCGCCCGCCAATAACTGACGCGCCTCATCCGGTAACTGTTGGTTGACCCGGCGCGCGAGCTGGCCAATCCCACTGCCCTCGCCAAAGCGCCGCGAGTGACGCAGCATCACCACCTGTTGCGCCAACGGATGCGAGCCATCGACGTCCTCGAACAAGCCGCTGCCCTGCAGGCGCTCGCCACTGACCGACTCCAGCCACTCTCGGGTCTGCGGGTTGTACCAGCCGTGTTCGGCGTCACGGCAAAGATCCCCGAGCACTGCGCCGGCCTCCACAGACGCCAGTTGGTCCTTGTCACCCAGCAACACCAGACGGGCGTGATCGGGCAATGCGTCGAGCAGGTTGGCCATCATTTCCAGGTCAATCATCGAGGCTTCATCGACCACTAGCACATCCAGCGGAAGACGATTGCCCGCGTGGTGACGGAAGTGCCGTGTGCCGGGACGGCTGCCAAGCAAGCGGTGCACGGTGGTCACATCGCAGGGAATTTTTGCCCGCACGTCTTCGGCGACTTTCAACGATTGCACTTGCTGGCTGATCGACTCGGTCAACCGCGCAGCGGCTTTTCCGGTCGGGGCGGCGAGACGGATGCGCAGCGGATGACCGGACTCCACCGCCGGCGCTTGCAGCAACGCGAGCAGGCGCACCACCGTCGTTGTTTTACCGGTGCCCGGACCGCCCGTGACAATGCTGAAGGCACCGCGGGTGGCGAGGGCACAGGCGAGTTTCTGCCAGTCGATCGGCGCGCCCGCTCTGGCCGAACCAAACAGCTCGTCGAGGCGTTGCGGCAGATCATTCGGTGGCGCCTCACCTTGGGCGAGACGTTGGCGCAACGCGCTATCGATGCGCCTTTCGTAAGTCCAGTAACGGCGCAGGTACAGGCGTTTGCCGGACAGCACCAGCGGGCGCTCTTGCGCTGTTTCACTGGAATCGACGGCGAGCGCCACCAGGCGGCTACCCGCCAGGGTTTTGCACCAATGCGCACCATCCAGCGCTTCAAGCAACTGCGAAGGCAGTAGCAACACGCCGCCTTGCACGTCGCCCTCGGGCGGTAATGACAGGGCGAAATCCGGGGCCTTCAAGGTTTCGAACAAATCGAGGCAGACGTGTCCGTGACCCAGTTGATGGCTGGTCAACGCAGCGGCAAGCAGCACCAACGGATCGGTATCCGGCTCAAGCTCGTGAAGGAAGGCAACGAATGCCTTGTCCAGCGCGCGAAGCCAGCCGCGTTCGACCCAGCGGGTCAGCAACAGCAGCAGATCATCGGCGCGGGTCAGTGGCGCAAGTCCAGAGAGACTCTCGGCCGTCAACGGTGTCGGCAACAGATCGGCAAAGGTGCGGTTCATAGCAGGACTCCCTGTTCCCATGCGGGTTCGGCCTTGGGTTCGGGTTGGCCCTGAAACATCCGGTCCAGCCGTTCGATCAACTCACGAGGCGGACGGGCGAAAAAGACGCCGCGACTGTCGGCGCGAGTACCGCGCAGGAAAAGATACAGCGCCCCGCCGACGTGCCGGTCGTAATCGTAGTCGGGCAAGCGGGCCTTGAGCTGACGATGCAGTGCCAGCAGGTAGAGCACATATTGCAAGTCGTAGCGGTTGTCGAGAATCGACTGTTCCATCGCTTGCCTGGTGTAGGCGAGATCATCCACACCCAGCCAGTTGGATTTGTAATCCGCGACGTAATAACGGCCATGGTGCTCGAAGGTCAGGTCGATGAAGCCCTTGAACATGCCGTTCAGTTGCACCGGCTCTGCCGCCACGCGAGCGACGCCGTTGTGGGTCTGCTGGCGGACCAGTTCATCGAGCTTGAGCACGTCGACTTTATGGCTGGCGAACCAGAACTCCATTTCTACGCGGTACTGCTTCAGTTGCTCGAGAATTACCGGCGGCTGCCCGTCGGCAATCGGCAAGGGGGATTTGAGCAGATGCTGCAGCCAGTCACTCAAGGTGGTAATCCAGCCTTCCCACCCACGCAGGTTGCAACGACGGGCGACCGCATCCTCCAGCGCCTCGCGGGTCACTACGAAGCTGTCGTCACTCCCCGCCCACTCGAGCAAACCGTGAAGGAACGTCCCAGGATTGGGGCCACGGGGGAAACGATGGATATCGGCGCCGCCGGCCATGATTTCGCGCGGGGCGTCAGGGTCGAGGCGTTCGTCATCGAACAGCTTTTGTGCTTGCGGACTGTCCGGCGCTTCGTCGTTGCCGCTACTTAAAATGTCACTGATACGCAGGGCGCTGTAGGACGCGATCCACCAGTTCTCGCTCGCCTTGCGCTTGGGCAACAGCGTGGCACTGAGGACAGCTTCGCTGCGCGCAGGTTGGTAGTGTTCGTCGGTGGGCGGCGGCAGTTCATCAATAGCGATCACCGGACAGTCTTGCTGCAGGTCTTGCAGCCAACGCTCGAGCCCTGTCGACTCTCCCAGAGATGCCCCACCGCCGAGCAGATACCCCAACGCTGAAAGGTGCAGCACCGAGCTGTTGTTATTGCCGCGTTTGAGGTCCGCCACTCCCAGCCAACAGGCATGCTGCGCGCGGGTCAAGGCGACATAGAGCAGGCGCAAATCTTCGGCCAGACGCTCTTCGTCCGCTTGTGCGATCAACTCGGCGGTCGGTTTCAGGCTGACCTGCGCCGTGCCCGTCGCGTCATGGTAATGCAGCGGCAAACGACTGCCGTCGACCGGTTTTGCCGAGCACACGAATGGCAGGAACACCAATGGATACTCGAGCCCTTTCGATTTGTGGATGGTCACCACTTTGACCAACTGCTCGTCGCTTTCCAGACGCAGGATCTGCTCCTCACCGGCCTGACCGGACAAAGCCAGGAGCTCGGCCAGGTGGCGAATCAGTGCTTGTTCGCCATCGAGTTCGCCGGCGGCTTGCTGCATCAGTTCGGACAGGTGCAAAAGGTTGGTCAGCACTCGCTCGCCATCGCTGCGAGCCATCAGGGTCTGCGGCAAATGGAAGTCATGCAGCAGGCGTCGCAGCATCGGCAGTACGCCCTGCTTGCGCCAGATGTCGCGATAGCCGCGAAACTGCATGACGCGGGCCTCCCAGACCAGCTCGTCCTGGTTGAGTCGCTCCAGTTCAGCCAAAGGCAGGTTCAGCGTGATGCAGGCCAATGCGGCCTTGAGCAAGCGCTCGACGTCAGGTTCGGCGCAGGCCTTGAGCCAGGACAGCAGGTCGTGCGCTTCCTGCGAGGCGAAAACCGAGTCCTTGTCAGACAGGTAGACACTGCGCACCCCACGGGCGGCAAGCTCACTGCGCACGGCCTGCGCCTCCTTGCCATCACGAACGAGGATCGCGATATCCGAGGGGCGCAGGCCGACGAAATCGTTGCCGTCCCGAACGAATCCAGCACTGCCGCGCTGCCCGCCATTAAGCAACGCGGTGATTTCGCTGGCACAGGCCGCCGCCAATTGTTGTCGATACACCGCGCCTGACAATGGCTGGTCGCTGCTCAACAGCCAGACGTTGAGCGCCGCGACGTCCTTGCCGGCAATCTGCAATTTTTCTTTGCGTCCCTGAGAGTCGACGGCCAGGAACGGCACGGGATTTTTGCCGTTATTCTCCCGGAAAAAAAACGCGCCGCGCCCCTGCTCGCGGGACTCGGCGCGCTCGAATACATGATTGACCGCCTTGACCATGCCATGGCTGGAACGGAAGTTGGTGCCCAGCGTATGCAGGCGTCCGGCGGTGGCCTGGCGCGCACGCAGATAGGTGTAGATGTCCGCGCCCCGGAAGGCGTAAATCGCCTGCTTGGGATCGCCGATCAGAAACAGGCCGGTGTCGGGACTGTTCTCCTCGATGCGATAAATGCTCTCGAAAATCCGGTACTGCACCGGGTCGGTGTCCTGGAACTCATCGATCAGCGCCACCGGGAATTGCTCGCGAATCAATGTCGCAAGACGCTCACCGCCCTCCGATTGCAGCGCGGCATCCAGGCGCAAAAGCATGTCGTCAAAACCCATTTCGGCGCGACGGCGCTTTTCCTCTTCGAAGCGCGCGCCGACCCACTTGGCCGCGTGCTGCAAAACCGCCGCATCAGGAGTCGGCAACGCGTCGAGACTCGACTTGAGTCCGGGCATGGCGTCCAGCCCCGGATGGTTCGGCGCCTGGCCCTTCCAGGCTTCAGCCATGCCATCGGGAGTCAGCCGACTGAAACCGGTGCCGATGTCCAACTGCTCCAGAGCCTCGTCCTCGGCCCATGCCTTGAGTTTCTCGAACCACGGTTCGAAGTAGCGCGCCTGCATCTTGCGACCGTCGACAGTTTTGCTGGCAACGCCTTGGTGACAAATCGCGAGCAGTTCGTCTGCCCATTGGCGCCACGGCATTTTCAGCTCGCTCAAGGCCGCACGGCGTTCCAGCAAGCAGGCGTCGATCAGCTCGGCGGGCGTCTTGTCTTCATCACTGTCGCGCGCGCTGGCGAACAGACCGCGAACGCGGGGGAGCAGAGCCGCAGGGCCGCCCCAATTGCTGCGAACCCAGTTCAGGGCATCGCCCTGCATCGGGTAGCAGAACAACCGCCAGTAATCACGCAGCACTTCGCCGAGCAAATCGCTGTGATCGGTCTCCAGCGATTGGGTGAACAGGCTTCCACTGTCGAAAGCATGCTCACGCAACATGCGCTGGCACCAGCTGTGAATGGTCGAAACGGCGGCTTCGTCCATCCACTGCGCAGCAATATCAAGACGATTGGCGCAACCTGGCCATTGCTGAGGATCGAACTGACCACGCAGTTCGGCGATCAAGCCGTCCGGAGCCGGCGTCTCGTCACGGAAGAAACGTGCGGCTTCGGCCAGCCGTGTACGAATCCGCTCGCGCAGTTCTTTGGTCGCGGCATCGGTGAACGTCACGACCAGAATTTGCGGCGGCAGCAGTTCGCGGCCGAAGCTGCTGGCTTCACCACCGTGTCCCAGGATCAGCCGCAGATAAAGCGCCGAGATGGTGAAAGTCTTGCCCGTGCCGGCGCTGGCTTCGATCAACTGGCTGCCACGCAGAGGAAATGCCAGCGCCAAAGGTGTTTTCGTACTCATGCACATGCCCCTTCACTGGACAATGAACGCCAAGGGGCTTCGAGCAATGGCCGATACAAGGCGTCGCACCAACCGGAGAATGTCTCGTCCATCATTAATGCATCGAAGTCGGCAAACTGGCGTGACAGCGCCGGACTCTCACGGCGTTCGCCCTCGCTGGTCTGGCCGTCACCTTCATAGGCTTTGCGGGCTGCGGCTTCGGCCTTGAGCGGATCGGTCTGGGACAACCAGGCAAAAGCGGTTTTCACAGCGATCGGCAAAGGTTGACGCATACCAGCCTGCCAGGCGAGGAGCAGGTCGCCAAGCAACCCCAGCGCACGGTCTTGCGCCATCGGTTCAAGCAGCAAGGTGTCGTCACTGGCAACCAGTGCCGTGGTCAATGCCAGTCCGCTTGCACAGGCCACAAGGTGATTGACCCACGGTTTGGTCAACCGATGCCACTTGCGACTTTTGATCGAGCCGATGCTATTGGGAATGGTCGTGACTGATAGCAGGCCACCGTCGGCGCGTTGATGCAGACCTGAAAGCCATCCGTCGATACGTAAACCCTGAAGGTCGAGATTGAGCGCAATCGCGCTGGTCAATGGCGTCGGCCATAACGTCAGCAACTGTTGATAACGCTGCACCAGATCGGGCAGCGGTTCGATCAATTCGCGTTGCAGGCATTCGCCAAATCCGGCCATTGGTAATAGCCCGCTGTTTTGCAGACGTCGTGCCTGGGTTTCGAGCGCCTGGACGATATTGTCCGGTTGCCCGAGCGCTGCCTCGAGCAGGCTGTCGCTGAGTGTATAACGCTGCAAAGCGTCCAGCACGAAGGGTTCTTCATTAGCGAGCGGCGCCTCGGCCGCTTCGAAAAACACTTTCAGTCGTTGCGTGAAGAAATGCCTTACCGGGTTACGCAAAAAATCCTGCAGCAGGGCCAGGCTCAGCGGCTCTTCCTGAACAAAGGCGGAGAGTAATTCTGCGTGGTTATCGGTTGCCTGTTGCTGATGCAGAACCTGCCATTCACTGGCATAGCTGAACAGTGGGTCCCCCTCGTGGAAATAACGCGCGCTGAACGGCTGCAGTGGGTGCTCTTGGGTCATCGCCCCGAGCAGATCCTGACCTTCCTCCAGCAGACGCCAGCCGCTGGCGAGATGATCGCGCAACTGGCCGATCAGTACCGAAGCAGGCCGCTCGCTGTTGTCGCGAATGCTGCGCCCGACCCAACTGATATACAGCTGATCGCGCGCGGAAAGGAGCGCCTCAAGCAACAGATAACGGTCGTCCTCACGCCGCGATCGATCGCCCGGGCGGTAGTCGCTGCCCATCAGGTCGAAGTCCAGCGGCGGTTGCGCACGGGGGTAATCGCCATCGTTCATGCCCAGCAAACACACCAGTTTGAACGGAATGGCGCGCATGGGCATCAGCGTGCAAAAATTTACCGCCCCGGCGAGGAAACGCTGAGATAAGCGGCCCTGGTCCAGACCGGCAAGCCAAGCCTCACGAACGACCGTCAACGGCAGGTCATCGACCAGACCGACCGCATCACAGGTTTCCAGCCAGGTTTCGCGAAGCTCTTCCAACTGAGCCAGCAAGTAATCGTCGTGCTCGTTGCTCGCCTTGAAGAACAACTGCATGAGCGCTTGCAGGCGCTGGCCCCATTCCTTGGGTTGAGCCGGCTGCATGAGCTGCTGATGGGCGAGTTCCAATGCATCCAGCAGGGCAACCAGTGGACCGATCAATGCGGCGTCCAGCCCACCGATTTCATCATAGGGTTCAATCCCTGCACAGGCGCCGGCGCTGCCGACGGCGTAACCGAGCAGCATCCGCCGCAGACCGAAATGCCAGCTGTTTTGCTCAAGTTCCTCCGGCAAACCCAGCCCTGCGCGTTGTTCGGCGTTCATGCCCCAGCGCACCCCCGCGCCCTCGATCCAGCGATGCAATGTGGGCAGGTCACGCTCCTCCACACCGAAACGGGCGCGTAAGGCGGGGACGTCGAGCAGATCGAGAATCTCGCTGACGGGAAAACGACTGTCGGGGAGTTTAAGCAGATGCTCGACCGCAATCAGCAGCGGATCGCGGCCCCGCTGGCCCTGATCCGCCAAGGTGAAGGGAATGAAACGTGGATCGTGCCGATCGAGCTGACCAAACACCGCGCGGATATGCGGTGCATAGCTGTCGATATCGGGCACCATCACAATAACATCGCGAGGGCGCAGGTCCGGATTGGCGCTGAAACGCGCGAGTAACTGGTCATGCAGGACTTCCACTTCGCGTTGAGCGCTGTGGGCGATGTGAAAACGGATCGACT
This sequence comes from Pseudomonas sp. SWRI111, assembly GCF_014268555.1. NCBI lineage: Bacteria > Pseudomonadati > Pseudomonadota > Gammaproteobacteria > Pseudomonadales > Pseudomonadaceae > Pseudomonas > Pseudomonas sp. SWRI111. Next base: position 19,910 of record NZ_JABWQQ010000040.1, read on the forward strand.
CGTCTTTTTGCAGATCGACAGCAGGCCAGTGCTCGCGCGTCTCGTTGAGTGGGCGCAGTTCTAAAATGTCGTCCTGCAGTTGATTGAGCAGATTCTTTAGCCGGGTTTCACTGAACAGGTCGATGCGGCCATCGCGGAAGGCTGCACGATAGCTGTCGGGATCGTCATAGCTGTCGAGCAGATTGATGTAATCCCGACCTTGCTTACCCCATGCAGCCAACAGCGGGTGAGCATGTTGATGCAGTGTCTCGGGATCAAGTACAACAGGCATTCCATTCTTGCGGGACTGGCGCTTGTATTGGTGACGCAGCAAATCCTTGTCGGCGACGATATCCGCCCAGTGGTGTCTGCAAGGGTTGTGCACACAAAGCAGAACCTGACTGAAACGCGCGAGCCCGGCCAGTGCTTCAAGGACTTGGGCCGGCAACGAAGAAATCCCGAAAACGATCACCCGTGAGGGCAGTACCGCCGGCGCCTCGGCAAGGGTGTTGATTCGCTCGATAAAGCGTTGATGAACGCCGGCACGACTTTGCGCCATGCCTTGCTCGCCGACATCATTCAGCAATGCGCGCCACAGTTCGGCTTGCCAGCAACTGGTGGCAGGCAGCGCTTTGGCTTCGCCTCGGACATTTCGCAATTGGTGCCGCCCTTCGGCCCAGTCTTCAAGCCAATCGGCCCGGTACACCTGATATTGGTCGAATAGATCCGCCAGGCGCTCGGACAGTTGATAGCGTTTACGCAAATCGGTGTCGTGGGTGAGGAAGCGTTGCAGCGGCTCGAAATGCGGGCGGTCAATCACCTGGGGGAGCAGCCGCATGAGACGCCAGGTCAGCGGCGCCTTATCGAGCAGGGATTTGGCTGGAATTTCGTCGCGCCCCAAAACCATGCGATAGAGCTGCCACATGAAACTGCCAGGTAGTTGCACATCGATCGCCGCAGCGATACCGCAGCCACCCAGGTCGCCCTCTTGCGGATCTTCGGCCAAGGCCAACTTGAGCCATTGAGCGATGCCGTTGCTTTGCACCAGCGCAATCTCGTTCTCCAATGGCGCCAATGGGTAACGACGCATGATGCTGACCACCAGGCTGCGCAGTTCGTCCAGGCTGTTGCTCTGGACCACCATGAATGCAGCGTTGAGGGACTGGGCGTCCGGCATAGAGGTTTCCTTGGAGAAGTACGAAAGCCAGGGCAGAACCTTAGCATTGTCGGCAGGTTGTGACAGCCGGACGGCGTCTGCGAATGCTGTAAGAACTTTCTCGCAGGCAAAACAAAACCCCAACTGCTTTCGCAATTGGGGTTTCGGAATTTAATCTTGACGATGACCTA
>NZ_JABWQQ010000041.1:0-18970 GCF_014268555.1 Pseudomonas sp. SWRI111
GAGCGCAGCGACCGTACGACGCAGTCGTACACAGCGGAAGGAGGTGCAGCGAAGCAAACCGGAGACGCTGCGCCCGGGTCGATCCCGCAGCGAAGGGACCCGAGCCTGCGAGGGCCGAACGCAGGAGCAAGCGTTTTTTGCTTACTTTTTTTGGCGCTTGTAAAAAAGTAAGTCGCCGTCAGGCGAAACCGCCAGCCGCAGCTCCCGAAGCAACGGATATGCCCCCACCCCCCTCACCGCAAAAACAAAGCCACCTTCTGCGCAGCACCCGCCAAATGATCGGAATGCGTAAAGCCAGAAGCCTTGAGCGGCTTCAAATCATGATCCCCCGCCGCCAGCCAAAACACCTCAATCCCCGACGCTAACGAATACCCCTCAACCGCCTCACGATTACCCAGCGCATCCCGCTCCCCCTGCACAATCAACGCCCGCGTACGCAACGAAGCCAAATGCTCAACCCGCGGCTTCTCCGGCTTCCCCACCGCATAAAACGGATACCCCAGACACACCAGCGCATCCACCCCCAACTCATCCGCCACCAGACTCGCCATCCGCCCGCCCATCGACTTGCCGCCAATCGCCAAAACCCCAGCGACATGACGCCGCACTTCGCCATACACCTCCCGCCAGCACTCCTGCAATTTCGGCGCAGGATTCGGCGGACGCTTGACACCATCCACGCGCCGCTGCGCCATATACGGAAACTCAAAGCGCAATACGTTGATACCCAGCGCAGCAAGACGCCCAGCCATATCCGACATCCAGCCACTGTCCATCGGCGCCCCCGCCCCATGCGCCAGAATCAGAGTCGCACAAGCCTCACCAACAGCGGCGTCCCACAGCCACCCATGATCACGCACACACTGCGCCCATTGATCCCCGTCAATACTGGCCTTGTGCTGTTTGTCCATGCTTGCCTCGCTTTTAGTCTGCCTATAACTCCAGACGAAGGATTCGCGCCGCTTGCGCGCTCACTTCGGCTGAACCGTGGATGGGGAACCATGAACACTTCTATCAGTACCGCCTACAACTACAAGGTGGTCCGCCAATTCGCCATTATGACGGTGGTGTGGGGCATCGTCGGCATGGGCCTCGGGGTTTTTCTCGCGGCGCAATTGGTCTGGCCCGAACTCAACTTCAATTTGCCCTGGACCAGTTTCGGCCGTCTGCGCCCGCTGCACACCAACGCGGTGATCTTCGCCTTCGGTGGCTGCGCGCTGTTCGCCAGCTCTTTCTACTCGGTACAACGCACCTGCCAGACGCAATTGTTTGCACCAAAAATCGCCGCGTTCTGCTTCTGGGGCTGGCAACTGGTGATTCTGCTGGCGGCGATCAGCCTGCCGCTGGGTTACACCAGTTCCAAGGAATACGCCGAGCTGGAATGGCCGATCGACATTCTGATCACCATTGTCTGGGTCGCCTACGCGATTGTGTTTTTCGGCACGATCATGCAGCGCAAGACCAAGCACATCTACGTGGGCAACTGGTTTTTCGGCGGGTTCATCATCACCGTGGCGATTCTGCACATCGTCAACAACCTTGAGTTACCGGTGAGTTTCACCAAGTCCTACTCGCTGTACGCCGGTGCAACCGACGCCATGGTGCAGTGGTGGTACGGCCACAACGCCGTGGGCTTTTTCCTCACCGCAGGCTTCCTCGGCATGATGTATTACTTCGTGCCGAAACAGGCCGAGCGTCCGGTGTATTCGTATCGCCTGTCGATCGTGCACTTCTGGGCGTTGATCACCCTGTACATCTGGGCCGGTCCGCACCACTTGCACTACACCGCACTGCCGGACTGGGCGCAGTCGCTGGGCATGGTGATGTCGCTGATTCTGCTGGCGCCGAGCTGGGGCGGCATGATCAACGGCATGATGACGCTATCGGGCGCCTGGCATAAGTTGCGCAGCGACCCGATCCTGCGCTTCCTCGTGGTGTCGCTGGCGTTCTACGGCATGTCGACCTTCGAAGGGCCGATGATGGCCATCAAGACTGTGAACGCCCTCTCCCACTACACCGACTGGACCATCGGCCACGTACACGCCGGCGCCCTCGGCTGGGTGGCGATGATTTCCATCGGCGCGTTGTATCACATGATCCCGAAAATCTTCGGCCGTGCGCAGATGCACAGCATCGGTCTGATCAACGCGCACTTCTGGCTCGCGACCATCGGCACCGTGCTCTACATCGCGTCGATGTGGGTCAACGGCATTGCCCAGGGCCTGATGTGGCGCGCAGTCAACGAGGACGGCACGCTGACGTACTCCTTCGTTGAAACCCTGGTGGCCAGCCATCCGGGCTTTGTTGTGCGACTGGTCGGCGGGGCGATTTTCCTGAGTGGCATGTTGCTGATGGCTTACAACACCTGGCGCACCGTGCGGGCCTCGCAGCCTGCTGACGTCGTTGCTGCCGCGCAGATGGCCTGAGGAGTCCGCCATGAAACACGAAACGATTGAAAAGAACGTCGGCCTGCTGATGCTGCTGATGGTGTTCGCCGTGAGCATCGGCGGCCTGACCCAGATCGTCCCGCTGTTCTTCCAGGACGTCACCAACAAACCGGTGGAAGGCATGAAGCCTTACACCGCGCTGCAACTGGAAGGTCGCGACATCTATATCCGCGAAGGCTGCGTCGGTTGCCACTCGCAGATGATCCGCCCGTTCCGCGCCGAAACCGAGCGCTACGGGCACTATTCGGTGGCCGGCGAAAGCGTCTGGGATCACCCGTTCCTGTGGGGTTCGAAACGCACCGGGCCGGACCTTGCCCGCGTGGGTGCGCGCTACTCGGATGACTGGCACCGCGCGCACTTGTACAACCCTCGCAACGTGGTGCCGGAATCGAAGATGCCGGCCTACCCGTGGCTGGTCACGCAGGCGGTCGACAGCAGCCACACCGAAACCAAGCTGAAAACCATGCGCACCCTCGGCGTGCCGTACACCGACGACGACATCAGCGGCGCGGTCGCCAGCCTCAAGGGCAAGACCGAAATGGACGCGCTCGTCTCCTACCTGCAAGTGCTCGGCACTGCGATCAAGAGCAAGAGGTGAGCACGATGATCATTGAAATGAGTGCAGGCCTGATCCGCGGCCTCGGCACGGTCGTGGTGTTTGTCGCGTTTGTCGGTTTGACCCTGTGGGTGTTCAACCGCAAGCGCACCCCGGAATTCGCCGAAGCGCGCCTGCTGCCGTTTGCCGACGAACCGCAACCCGAAACAATTTCCGCCCCTGAAACAAGGAGTACCCGGCCATGACCACCTTCTGGAGTACGTGGATCTGCGTACTGACCATTGGCAGCCTGATCGGCCTGACCTGGCTGCTGATCGGCACGCGCCGGGGCGAGACCAAGGGCAGCGTCGACCAGACCATGGGCCACAGCTTCGACGGCATCGAGGAGTACGACAACCCGCTGCCGCAGTGGTGGTTCATGCTGTTCGCCGGCACGCTGGTGTTCTCGGTGGGCTATCTGATTCTGTATCCGGGCCTGGGCAACTGGAAAGGTATCCTGCCGGGTTACGAGGACGGCTGGACCGGCGTTCACGAGTGGGAAAAGGAAATGAACAAGGCCGACGCCAAATTCGGCCCGATCTTCGCCAAATTCGCGGCGATGCCGTTGGAAGAAGTGGCCAAGGATCCGCAGGCGCTGAAAATGGGCGGTCGCCTGTTCGCTTCCAACTGCTCGGTGTGCCACGGCTCGGATGCCAAGGGCGCGTTCGGTTTCCCTAACCTCGCCGACAGCGACTGGCGCTGGGGCGGCGACGCCGAGACGATCAAGACCACGATCATGGGCGGGCGGATGGCGGCAATGCCGGCCTGGGGCGAAGTACTCGGCGAGGCCGGGGTGAAAAACGTTGCCGCGTATGTGCGCCATGAACTGGCCGGCCTGCCGCTGCCCGCCGACAGCAAGGCGGACCTGCAAGCCGGGCAACAGGCGTTCAGCACCACTTGCGTAGCTTGTCATGGCGCCACCGGCCAGGGCACGCCCGCCATGGGCGCGCCAAACCTGACCCATCCGGCGGGCTTCATTTATGGCACCAGTCTGACCCAACTGGAACAGACCATTCGCCATGGTCGCCAGGGCCACATGCCAGCGCAGAATGAATTGCTGGGCAACGATAAAGTGCAATTGCTTGCCGCTTATGTCTACAGTTTAAGCCATGGATTGAATACAGAAAAACTGATAACTGAAGACAGCAAAAAATAGTAATTGCGTACATCGCTGCCGCAGCTTTCTCGCTGCGGCAGTTTCCCACCCCTTTGCGACGCATTGTCGCACCCCTGGCAACCTCTCCTTTCGAATCCCCGGAATCGGGTCTACGCTTCATCGAAGCGGACCGGCCAGCGTCGGTTTTCAGATCAATCCCGAGCGATGCGTTCGATGAACCGGCTGACAGATTCGCCGCAAACGCTGATGGATAACGGCTGTTGCGCCGATTGCCCTTCATCCCCCGATCACGACGCATGAAGATGCGCCGTCGACGGCGATCCGCAGCGCGGTTTTTTTTTCGCTCGGTGCGACATTTTGTCAGAGGTCATTTTTGACCCTACGCGGCGCATGGAAAGGCCGCAGAATCAGCGTTGGAAAGCATTGACCCAGGTCATGGCGCGTTGCAATGACCCCCTGCTCTCTGCATACTTGCGGCCGATTTTAATCCTAATAAAACACCCAAACCGTGGAACCTTAGAATGAGCACAGCAATCAGTCCGACTGCTTATAACTATAAGGTAGTCCGCCAGTTCGCCATCATGACGGTGGTCTGGGGGATCCTTGGCATGGGGCTCGGCGTCTTCATTGCCTCGCAACTGGTCTGGCCGGAATTGAACTTCGGTCTGCCGTGGACGAGCTTTGGACGCTTGCGCCCGTTGCACACAAACCTGGTGATTTTTGCCTTCGGTGGTTGTGCACTGTTCGCCACTTCCTACTATGTCGTGCAGCGAACCTGCCAGACGCGACTGATCTCCGACAGCCTCGCGGCCTTCACGTTCTGGGGCTGGCAAGCGGTCATCGTCGGCGCAATCATTACCTTGCCGCTGGGTTACACCACCACCAAGGAATACGCCGAACTGGAATGGCCGCTGGCCATTTTGCTGGCCATTGTCTGGGTCACCTACGGTCTGGTGTTCTTCGGTACCATCACCAAGCGCAAAACCAGGCACATCTATGTCGGCAACTGGTTCTACGGCGCGTTCATCGTCGTGACCGCGATGCTGCACATCGTCAACCACATGTCGCTGCCGGTAAGCCTGTTCAAGTCGTACTCGGCTTATTCGGGCGCCACCGACGCAATGATTCAGTGGTGGTACGGCCATAACGCGGTGGGCTTCTTCCTCACCACCGGCTTCCTCGGGATGATGTACTACTTCGTGCCGAAACAGGCCGAACGCCCGATCTATTCCTATCGCCTGTCGATCGTGCACTTCTGGGCGCTGATCACCCTGTACATCTGGGCCGGCCCGCACCACCTGCACTACACCGCCCTGCCGGACTGGGCACAATCGCTGGGCATGGCGATGTCGATCATCCTGCTGGCGCCAAGCTGGGGCGGCATGATCAACGGCATGATGACCCTCTCGGGCGCCTGGCATAAGCTGCGTACCGACCCGATCCTGCGTTTCCTCGTGGTGTCGCTGGCGTTCTACGGCATGTCGACCTTCGAAGGGCCGATGATGGCGATCAAGACCGTCAATTCGCTCTCGCACTACACCGACTGGACCATCGGCCACGTACACGCCGGCGCGCTCGGCTGGGTAGCGATGATCTCGATCGGCGCGATCTACCACATGATCCCGAAACTGTTCGGCCGTGCGCAGATGCACAGCACCGGGCTGATCAACGCGCACTTCTGGCTCGCCACCATCGGCACCGTGCTCTACATCGCCTCGATGTGGGTCAACGGCATCACCCAGGGCCTGATGTGGCGCGCCATCAACGATGACGGCACCCTCACCTACTCGTTCGTCGAAGCGCTGCAGGCCAGCCACCCGGGCTTCATCGTCCGTGCGCTGGGCGGTGCGTTCTTCGCCAGCGGCATGCTGCTGATGGCGTACAACGTGTACCGCACCGTACGTGCGTCGGACCCGGTTGAAGCCGAAGCCGCCGCCAAGATCGCCGTCGTTGGAGCTCACTGATGAAGCATGAAGCTGTCGAGAAGAATATTGGCCTGCTGGCCTTCTTCATGGTGATCGCCGTCAGCGTCGGTGGTCTGACCCAAATTGTTCCGCTGTTCTTCCAGGACGTCACCAATAAGCCGGTCGAGGGCATGAAGCCACGCTCGGCGCTGGAACTGGAAGGCCGCGACGTCTACATCGCCAACGGTTGTGTCGGCTGCCACTCGCAGATGATCCGTCCGTTCCGCGCTGAAACCGAACGCTATGGCCACTATTCGGTTGCCGGTGAAAGCGTCTGGGACCACCCGTTCCTGTGGGGTTCCAAACGTACCGGCCCGGACCTGGCCCGTGTGGGCGGTCGTTACTCCGATGACTGGCAGCGTGCGCACTTGTACAACCCGCGCAACGTGGTGCCTGAGTCGAAAATGCCGGCTTACCCGTTCCTCGTGGAAAACAAGCTCGACGGCAAGGAAACCGCGAAAAAAATGGAAGTCTTGCGCACACTCGGCGTGCCTTACACCGACGAAGACATCGCCGGTGCACAGGATGCCGTGAAGGGCAAAACCGAAATGGACGCGCTGGTGGCCTATCTGCAAGGCCTGGGCACCATCATCAAAAGCAAACGGTGAATCTGATGGATATCGGGATGATTCGAGGCCTGGGCACCGTTGTCGTGATGGTGGCCTTTATCGGTCTGGCGTTGTGGGTGTTCAGCCCCAAGCGCAAGTCGGAGTTTGAAGACGCGACCTTGCTGCCTTTTGCGGATGATCCCGAAGCCATCAAGCACGTCGAGCAAGCTTCTAGGAGTAACAAAGAATGACTACATTCTGGAGTCTGTACGTCACAGTCCTCAGTCTCGGTACGATCTTCGCCCTGACCTGGCTGCTGCTGTCGACCCGCAAGGGCCAGCGCAGCGAACAGACGGACGAGACGGTCGGCCACTCCTTCGACGGGATCGAGGAGTACGACAACCCGCTGCCGAAATGGTGGTTCATGCTGTTCGTCGGCACCATCATTTTTGCCCTGGGTTACCTGGTGCTGTATCCAGGCCTGGGCAACTGGAAGGGCCTGCTGCCGGGCTACAACTACCTCGATACGGAAAAGCAGACCGCGTTCGCCAACGGCCAGACCGGCTGGACCGGCGTGCACGAGTGGGAAAAAGAAATGGCCCGTTCGGACGCCAGGTTCGGTCCGATCTTCGCCAAGTTCGCCGCCATGCCGATCGAAGAAGTCGCCAAGGATCCGCAAGCACTGAAAATGGGCGGTCGTCTGTTCGCCTCCAACTGCTCCGTGTGCCACGGTTCCGACGCCAAGGGCGCCTACGGTTTCCCCAACCTGACCGACGCCGACTGGCGCTGGGGCGGTGAGCCGGAAACCATCAAGACCACCATCATGGGCGGCCGTCACGCGGTGATGCCGGCATGGGCGGAGGTGATCGGTGAGCAAGGCGTGGCTGATGTCGCGGCTTATGTAGTGACCAACCTGGATGGCCGCAAGCTGCCGGAAGACGCCAAGGCCGACCCGGCCAACGGCCAGAAACTCTTCGCCGCCAACTGCGTGGCCTGCCACGGCCCGGCCGGCAAAGGCACGCCAGCGATGGGCGCACCTGACCTGACCCATCCGGGCGCGTTCATTTACGGATCGAGCTTCGCGCAACTGCAGCAGACCATCCGTTATGGCCGTCAGGGCCAGATGCCCGCGCAGGAACAACTGCAGGGTAACGACAAGGTGCACCTGCTCGCAGCGTACGTTTATAGCCTGTCGCACGGTGAAAAAGCACCGGAAGCGGACGCCGAGTAAGGCCTGCGCCTGAAGCAATACGAAACGGCCCCGCCAATGGGTATTGGCGGGGCCGTTTTGTTTGAGCAGAAGCATCAAGCGGTTTGCGCGTAAAGGCGATACTGGATACCTTCAATCCCGCAATAATTCAGAGGAGATCAATCATGGATAACCGATCAGAACAAATGCCGGCACAAAGGAAGCGGAACACAAAAACCGATGAGAAAGGGTTAGGCGCCGAACTCCCTGAACAGGTGCCCGTGCCTTGCACACCAGTGCAAATAGCAAATATCGCCGACTTGTTACGCATGCCAGAGAACGACATCGATTTCTTTGTTGAGCGTGGATTAATCTTCACCAGGCAAGCGTTTGACTGATCCGCTTGTCCCAAAAGTTCGACCATACTTCATAAGTCAATTGATCCAAGTCACTACACCATCAATTGGTTTTCCCCAACGCGACCAAAGGTCGCACCCTTGAGCCAGAGCTGCAGGCGTATCATTGCGCCACTGCAACAGCCCTTTTTGACCTTGGTTGGCACGTATCGACCGAGGCATTTTTCCACTGCCGTGGGATGCAATGATGAGCAATCAGATTCCGGTACACGACGTCACGCCGCCGAGTAAAAACCCGAGCAACAGCGTCGATCTTTACGCCTCACGAGAAAAAATCTACACCCGCGCCTTCACCGGCCTGTTCCGCAATCTGCGGATGCTCGGCGGGGCGGCGCTGTTTCTGTTGTATTTCGGCACGGTGTGGCTGAACTGGGGCGGCCACCAGGCGGTGTGGTGGAACCTGCCGGAGCGTAAGTTCTTCATCTTCGGCGCTACGTTCTGGCCGCAGGATTTCATCCTGCTCTCGGGCCTGTTGATCATTGCCGCGTTCGGCCTGTTCTTCATCACCGTGTATGCCGGTCGCGTCTGGTGCGGCTACACCTGCCCGCAAAGCGTGTGGACGTGGATTTTCATGTGGTGCGAGAAAGTCACCGAGGGCGACCGCAACCAGCGCATCAAGCTCGACAAGGCGCCGATGAGCGCAAATAAATTCATGCGCAAACTGGCCAAGCACTCGCTGTGGCTGCTGATCGGTTTTGTCACCGGCATGACCTTTGTCGGTTACTTCTCGCCGATCCGCGAGCTGGTCATCGAGTTCTTCACCGGCCAGGCCGATGGCTGGTCGTATTTCTGGGTCGGTTTTTTCACCCTCGCCACGTACGGCAATGCCGGTTGGTTGCGTGAGCAGGTGTGCATCTACATGTGCCCTTACGCGCGCTTTCAGAGCGTGATGTTCGACAAGGACACGCTGATCGTTTCCTACGACCCGCGCCGGGGCGAAAGCCGTGGCCCGCGCAAGAAAGGCGTCGACTACAAGGCCCTGGGTCTGGGCGATTGCATTGACTGCACGATGTGCGTGCAGGTCTGCCCGACCGGCATCGACATCCGCGACGGCCTGCAGATCGAGTGCATTGGCTGCGCGGCGTGCATCGATGCCTGCGACAGCATCATGGACAAGATGGACTACCCGCGCGGATTGATCAGCTACACCACCGAACACAACCTGTCCGGGCAGAAAACCCATAAACTGCGGCCACGCCTGATCGGCTATGCGCTGGTGTTGCTGGCGATGATCAGTCTGTTGGTCGCCGCGTTCTTCATGCGTTCGCTGGTCGGTTTCGACGTCAGCAAGGACCGCGTGCTGTACCGCGAAAACGCCGAAGGCCGGATCGAGAACGTCTACAGCCTGAAGATCATGAACAAGGATCAGCACGATCATACCTACGTGCTGGAAGCTGAGGGCCTGCCGGACCTGCGCCTGCAAGGCAAGCGCGAGATCAAGGTCGCCGCCGGGGATATCGTCAGCATGCCGGTCGAGTTGTCGAGCGCACCGGAGCAACTGCCATCAAGCACCAACGAGGTGAAATTCATCCTCAAGGACGCCGATGACGACAGCGTTCACGTTGAAGCCAAGAGCCGATTCATCGGCCCACAAATCCGTTGAGAGAACTGCACATGCCCGCTGCAAACGCTGCAAGTCCCTGGTACAAGCACCTCTGGCCATGGATCATCATCGCGATTCTGGCCTGCTCGGTGACCCTGACCCTGTCCATGGTGACGATTGCGGTCAACAATCCGGACAATCTGGTCAACGACAACTATTACGAAGCAGGCAAAGGCATCAACCGTTCGTTGGACCGCGAGTTGCTGGCGCAGAACCTGAAGATGCGCGCCAACGTGCACCTGGACAGCGTCACCGGCGAAGTCGACCTGCGCCTGAGCGGTGACAGCCAGCCGCAAACCCTGGAGTTGAATCTGATATCGCCAACCCAGCCGGAGAAGGACCGCAAGATCGTCCTGACCCGCAGTGACAGCGAAACCGGGCGCTACATCGGCCAACTCGGGGACAAGGTCGAGGGACGTCGGTTTGTCGAACTGCTCGGCAGTCAGGATGACCACGTGTGGCGTATGTTTGAAGAAGAACTGGTCAGTCATGACAAGGATCTGCTGCTGGGCGATGAGCCATTGCAGGGCGCGGAAGACCTGAAAAAATAAGCCTTACTCTGATCGTTCCAACGCTCTGCGTGGGAACGCAGCCAGGGACGCTCCGCGTCCCAGCCGAAGCGGACGCGGAGCGTCCGGGGAGGCATTCCCACGCGGAGCGTGGGAACGATCGGAACGACATGATGACCACCCCGCTTCCCTGCTACCACTGCGCCCTGCCCGTCCCGTCCGGCAGCCGCTTCACCGCCGTCGTACTCGGGCAGTCCCGCGAATTCTGCTGCCCGGGCTGTCAGGCCGTGGCCGAAGCCATCGTCGCCGGCGGTCTGGAAAGCTACTACCTGCATCGCAGCGAAGCCTCGGCCAACCCCGAAGCGCTGCCGGTGCAACTGAGCGATGAACTGGCGCTGTACGACCGCGCCGACGTGCAACAACCCTTCGTCCGCCACGAAGGCGATCTGGCCGAAACCACTCTGTTGATGGAAGGCATCAGTTGCGCTGCCTGTGGCTGGCTGATCGAGAAACACCTGCGCACGCTGCCGGCGGTCGCCGAGGCGCGACTGAACCTGTCCAACCATCGTCTGCACGTCAGCTGGGCCGACGCGCAATTGCCGCTGAGCCAGTTGCTCGCCGAACTGCGCCATATCGGCTACGCCGCCCATCCCTACCAAGCCGACCGCGCCAGCGAACAACTGGCCAGCGAGAATCGCCTGGCCCTGCGCCAGCTCGGCGTCGCCGGGTTGCTGTGGTTCCAGGCAATGATGGCGACCATGGCCACCTGGCCGGAATTCAACATTGATCTCAGCCCGGAGCTGCACACGATCCTGCGCTGGGTCGCGCTGTTTCTGACCACGCCGATCGTGTTCTACAGCTGCGCACCGTTCTTCAAAGGTGCGATGCGCGATTTGCGCACCCGTCACCTGACCATGGATGTGTCCGTTTCCCTGGTGATCGGCAGCGCTTATATCGCTGGGATCTGGACGTCGATCACCGGGGTTGGTGAGCTGTACTTCGATGCGGTCGGCATGTTCGCGCTGTTTCTTTTGGCCGGGCGTTATCTGGAACGCCGCGCCCGCGAACGCACCGCCGCCGCCACCGCGCAATTGGTAAATCTGTTGCCGGCCTCGTGCCTGCGTCTTGATGCGAACGGCCAGAGCGAACGCATCCTGCTCAGCGAGCTGCGCCTGGGCGAGCGGATTCTGGTGCAGCCCGGCTCGATTCTGCCGGCTGACGGCAAAATCATCGACGGCCAGTCCAGCATCGACGAATCGCTGCTGACCGGCGAATACCTGCCGCAAGCACGAACCGTGGGCGATGCGGTGACTGCCGGCACGCTCAACGTCGAAGGCGCATTGACCGTGCAAGTGCAGGCGTTGGGACAGGACACGCGCCTGTCCGCAATTGTCCGCCTGCTCGACCGCGCCCAGGCGGAAAAACCACGTCTGGCAGAAATCGCCGACCGCGCCGCGCAATGGTTTCTGTTGCTGTCGCTGATTGCAGCGGCGGCCATCGGCCTGTTGTGGTGGCAGCTGGATGCTTCGCGGGCGTTCTGGATCGTCCTCGCCATGCTGGTCGCGACCTGCCCCTGCGCGCTGTCGCTGGCGACGCCAACCGCCCTCACCGCCGCCACCGGCACGCTGCACAAACTCGGCCTGCTGTTGACCCGCGGCCATGTGCTTGAAGGCCTCAATCAAATCGATACGGTGATTTTCGACAAGACCGGCACCCTGACCGAAGGCCGTCTGGTCCTGCGCTCGATTCGCCCGCTCGGTGGCCTCGACAGCGATCAATGCCTGAGCCTTGCCGCCGCCCTGGAAAACCGTTCGGAACACCCGATTGCCCGGGCGTTCGGCCGCGCCCCGCTGGCCGCTGAAGAAGTCCACAGCACGCCGGGGCTGGGTCTGGAAGGCGTGGTGGACGGCCAGCGTTTGCGCATCGGCCAGGCAGCATTTGCCTGCGCCCCGAGCGGCGCGCCGGTGCCGTTGATGCCCGATGAAGCCGGGCAATGCTTGCTGCTCGCGGACACTGACGGCCCGCTGGCCTGGTTCGTCCTCGACGATCGCTTGCGCGACGACGCCCCCGCCCTGCTCGCAGCCTGCAAGGCGCGTGGCTGGCGCACACTGCTGTTGTCCGGGGACAGCTCGCCGATGGTCGCCAGCGTCGCCGCCGAACTGGGTATTGATGAGGCCCGCGGCGGCTTGCGCCCGGATGACAAACTGCAAGTGCTGCAGCAACTGCACCAGCAGGGTCGCAAAGTGCTGATGCTCGGCGACGGCGTCAACGATGTGCCGGTGCTCGCCGCTGCGGACATCAGCGTGGCGATGGGTTCGGCCACCGATCTGGCGAAAACCAGCGCCGACGCGGTGCTGCTGTCCAACCGCCTCGACGCCTTGGTGCAAGCCTTCAGCCTGGCGCGACGTACCCGCCGGGTGATCATCGAGAACCTGTTGTGGGCCGCGCTGTACAATGGCCTCATGTTGCCGTTCGCCGCCCTCGGCTGGATCACTCCGGTATGGGCCGCCGTCGGCATGTCGATCAGTTCGCTGACCGTGGTGCTCAACGCCCTGCGCCTGACTCGCGTGCCGGGCGCGCCAGCCGCGCACACCTCGTCAGAAACCCGCCCATTGCCGGCCTGAGCCGCGCGGGCCTGGAGTACAGATGCCAGCTCTCTACGTGATGATCCCCGCGGCCCTGCTGATCGTGGCCATCGCCGTCTACATCTTCTTCTGGGCGGTGGACAGCGGCCAGTACGACGACCTCGACGGCCCCGCCCACAGCATCCTCTTCGATGATCAGGACCCGAACCACACCGCTGCGGTGGACGAAGCCAACGCCGGCAAACCGGACGACAAGGCGCCACCCCATGCTTGAACTGGCGCCGCTACTGGTCTCGGCGCTGATCCTCGGCCTGCTCGGCGGCGGACATTGCCTGGGCATGTGCGGTGGCTTGATGGGCGCCTTGACCCTGGCGATTCCCAAGGAACAGCGCAGCCGACGCTTTCGCTTGTTGCTGGCCTACAACCTGGGGCGGATTCTCAGTTATGCCACGGCAGGGTTGTTGATCGGGCTGGCCGGCTGGGCACTGGCAAACAGCCCGGCGGCGTTGTTCATGCGGGTAGTGGCCGGGTTGCTGCTGATCGCGATGGGCTTGTATCTCGCGGGTTGGTGGAGCGGCCTGACGCGCATCGAATCCCTCGGGCGGGGGTTGTGGCGCTATATCCAGCCCGTGGCGAATCGCTTGCTGCCGGTGTCGAGTGTGCCGCGCGCTCTGCTGCTCGGCGCGTTGTGGGGCTGGCTGCCGTGCGGGCTGGTTTACAGCACGTTGTTGTGGAGCGCGAGTCAGGGCAATGCGCTGGACAGTGCGTTGCTGATGCTCGCGTTTGGTCTCGGCACCTGGCCGGTGCTGCTGGCCACCGGGCTGGCGGCCGAACGGGTCACGGCGATCCTGCGCAACCGCAGCGTACGCATGGCTGGCGGATTGCTGGTCATCCTTTTTGGCCTCTGGACCCTGCCTGGACCGCATCAGCATTGGTTGATGGGCCATTAGATTGGCGGTGCGGCCTTCGCGAGCAGGCTCGCTCCCACATGGGATCTGCAGTGAACACAAAATCTGTGGGAGCGAGCCTGCTCGCGAAGAGGCCCGCATGATCAACACAAATCCTCCCCGTTGATGCAAATCAACAGCCCCATCGCAGCCCCCCGATAGACTCGCCACACTGCCAGCCTATCCGGGGGGAATGCCCGCATGCTCGACGCCATTCGTTGGGACACCGATTTGATCCGCCGCTATGACCTGGCGGGGCCGCGCTACACCTCGTATCCGACGGCCGTGCAATTTCACGGTCAGGTCGGCACCTTCGACCTGTTCCACGCCCTGCGCGACAGCCGCAAAGCCCTGCGGCCGTTGTCGCTTTATGTGCATGTGCCGTTCTGCGCAAACATCTGCTACTACTGCGCCTGCAACAAAGTCATCACCAAGGATCGCGGCCGTGCACAGCCGTATCTGCAACGGCTGGAGCAGGAAATCCAGCTGGTCGCCTGTCACCTCGACCCGGCGCAAACAGTCGAGCAGCTGCATTTCGGCGGCGGTACCCCGACTTTTCTCAGCCACGACGAACTGCGCCAATTGATGGCGCACTTGCGCAAGCACTTCAATCTGCTGGAGGACGACTCTGGCGATTACGGCATCGAGATCGACCCGCGTGAAGCCGACTGGTCGACCATGGGCCTGTTGCGTGAACTGGGTTTCAACCGCGTCAGCATCGGCCTGCAGGACCTCGACCCGGCGGTGCAGCGTGCGGTCAATCGCCTGCAAAGCCTGGAAGAAACCCGCGCGGTGATCGACGCTGCGCGCACGTTGCAATTTCGCTCGATCAACATTGATTTGATCTACGGCTTGCCGAAGCAGACTCCAGACAACTTCGCCCGCACTGTCGACGAAGTGATCAGCCTGCAACCGGACCGGCTCTCGGTGTTCAACTATGCGCATCTGCCGGAACGCTTCATGCCGCAGCGGCGCATCAACAGCAGCGAGTTGCCGAGCCCGGCGCAAAAACTGGAGATGTTCCAGCGCACCATTGAACAGCTCACGACCGCCGGCTATCGCTACATCGGCATGGACCACTTCGCCCTGCCCGACGACGAACTGGCGATCGCCCAGGAAGAAGCCACCCTGCAACGCAACTTCCAGGGTTACACCACCCACGGTCATTGCGACCTGATTGGCCTGGGGGTTTCGGCAATCAGCCAGATCGGCGATCTGTACTGCCAGAACAGCAGCGATCTCAACGCCTATCAAAACACCCTCGCCAGCGCGCAACTGGCCACCAGTCGCGGCCTGGTGTGCAACGCCGACGATCGCCTGCGCCGCGCGGTGATCCAGCAACTGATCTGCACTTTCAGGCTGGAATTCGCCACCATCGAGCAGCAATTCAATGTCGATTTTCAGGGCTATTTCGGCGCGCTATGGCCGCAACTGCAGAGTATGGCCGAGGATGGCCTGATCAGACTCGAACGCGAACGCATCGAGGTGTTGCCGGCCGGACGCCTGCTGGTGCGCTCGGTGTGCATGGTGTTCGATGCCTACCTTGAGCAGCAGAACCGCCAGCGCTTCTCGCGGGTAATCTAGGGCTTGGTCAGGAGCGAGCCGACCTTGAAGTTTTGATCCGGGGTCAACGCCGACTGATTCATCACCTTGGACAGGGCAAGGTTGGCGGTGATCAGGCCACTGCTCAAGGCTGCGATGGCACCGCGCAGCGCGGCGAGCTTGTTGGTTTTTTCTTCATTGGACAGGGTCTTGTCGGACATCACAGCCGCCATGCGGGCTTTCTTCTCGACAATCTCTTTTTGTATTTTGCGGATCATTTTCAGTAACTGCTGGATGTTCTCCGGCAAGCCGCTGTTGTCGATGTCGCTGTTTTCGCCGCCGACCGCGGCGGATTTTGCAATGGCAGCACCGGACAGCGACACTTTGACGCCCTCGACCAAGGTCGGGGTTGCCTGTGTTGAAGAATCGGCGTCGCGGTCAACGGCGGAGTCATTATTCAGACCCTCCGGCAACGCTGCAACGCCATGATTACCGGGGTTCAGCGTGCCAATGGCGCTCATCGAATCCTTCCTTCCGTGCGTTCTGATACCGGTTTATCGGCCGCCAGGGCTGCGGCTTTATGCCTGTAGGACAACGTCGTTGCACGCTGGCCTGAATGTCCTCCCGTGAGTTACCCTTACGGCTTATGTGTGTTTTCCCACAAGGATTTAAGAAATGTCCGAGCCAGTTAAACTGCGCGCTCACAACCAGGCCCATTGCAAGGATTGCAGCCTGGCCCCTCTCTGCCTGCCACTTTCTTTGAATCTGGAAGACATGGATGCGCTGGACGAAATCGTCAAACGCGGCCGCCCGTTGAAAAAGGGCGAGTTCCTGTTCCGTCAGGGCGACACGTTCGATTCCGTTTATGCAGTACGCTCCGGCGCCCTGAAAACCTTTAGCCTCAGCGACGGCGGCGAGGAGCAACTGACGGGTTTCCACTTGCCGAGCGAGCTGGTCGGACTGTCCGGCATGGACACCGAGAAACACCCGGTGTCGGCTCAGGCGCTGGAAACGACCTCGGTCTGCGAAATCCCCTTCGAACGCCTCGATGAACTGGCCTTGCAACTGCCGCAACTGCGCCGTCAGTTGATGCGCGTGATGAGCCGTGAGATCCGCGACGACCAGCAAATGATGTTGCTGCTGTCGAAGAAAACCGCCGACGAGCGCATCGCCACCTTCCTCGTCAACCTGTCGGCGCGCTTCCGTGCCCGCGGCTTCTCGGCCAATCAGTTCCGCCTGAGCATGTCGCGCAATGAAATCGGCAACTACCTGGGCCTGGCGGTGGAAACCGTGTCGCGGGTGTTCACGCGCTTCCAGCAGAACGAGCTGATCGCCGCCGAGGGCAAAGAGATCCACATCCTCGACCCGATTCAGCTCTGCGCTCTGGCTGGCGGCTCGATCGACGGCTGATCACGACCCGCGGTTGAGCGAATCGTTTCAGCCGCGGGTATACTGCGCCGTTTGCAGCCCTGCCAGGACACCCCGATGGTCTTCGACTCCTTCGACATCAAATCCCTGATCCGCCCCGTGATCGACTTCCCGAAACCGGGCGTGATCTTTCGCGACATCACCCCGCTGTTCCAGTCGCCAACGGCCCTGCGCCTGGTGATGGACAGCTTCGCCCACCGCTATGTCGAAGCCGACTTCACCCACATCGGTGCGATGGATGCCCGTGGCTTTCTGATCGGTTCGGTATTGGCCTATCAGTTGAACAAGCCGCTGGTGCTGTTCCGCAAACAGGGCAAACTGCCGGCCGACGTGCTGGCCGAAGGTTACGCGACCGAATACGGCGAAGCGTTTCTGGAAGTCCACGCCGACAGCCTGTGCGAAGGCGATTCGGTGGTGATGTTCGATGATTTGATCGCCACCGGTGGCACGCTGATCGCAGCGGCCAATCTGATTCGCCGCATGGGTGCGCGCGTGCATGAAGCGGCGGCGATTATCGACTTGCCAGAGTTGCAAGGTTCGCAGCGCTTGCAGGACATGGGCATTCCTACCTTCTGCCTGACGCAGTTCGCGTTGACCGACAAATAAGCAGCGCCCTTCTAGCCGCCATCGCGAGCAGGCTCACTCCTACAAGTTGGAACGCATTCCCCTGTAGGAGTGAGCCTGCTCGCGATGGGGCCGGCAGCTACACCGCAAGACTTAAAGCCCCATCTGCTTGCTGATGATTTCGTTCATCACCTCACGCGTCCCGCCGCCAATCGACAGGATGCGGTTATCCCGATACAGCCGCTCCACCAGGCTTTCGCGCATGTAACCCAGCCCGCCAAGAATCTGCACCGCCTCCGTGGTGATGCGGTCCGAGGTGTCGGTGGCGAAATTCTTCGCCATGGAAATTTCCTTGATCACACTCTGCCCCGCCGCCATCTTCGCCGCTTGCCGATAAGTGAACTCTCGCGACACTTCCAGCGCCGTGGCCATCTCGGCGAGACGATGCTTGATCACCTGAAATTTGCCGATCGGCTTGCCAAACGCCTCGCGCTCGCGCGCCCATTTCAGACTCTGCTCCAGCGCCAGTTGCGAAGTCATGTTTGCCATCAGCGCCAGCGCCAGACGTTCGCTCTGGAAATTGCCCATGATGCAAGCGAAGCCCATGTTCTCGGCACCGATCAGATTGCCTACAGGCACGCGGCAATCATCAAAGAATAATTCAGCGGTGTCCGACGCCCACCAGCCCATTTTCTTCAACTGCCGGCCGACGGTGAAACCTGGCGTGCCCTTCTCGATCAGCAACAGGCTGATGCCGCCGAACCCCGGCGCGCCGGTACGCACCGCAACGGTGTAGAAATCGGCGCGCACGCCACTGGTAATAAAGGTTTTGCTGCCGCTGACCCGGTAGAAATCGCCGTCACGCACGGCGCGGGTTTGCAGGTTGGCGACGTCGGAGCCGCCACCCGGTTCGGTGACTGCCAGGGCGCTGATTTTTTCGCCGCTGAGCACTGGCGGCACGACCCGCTCGCGAACCTCGGGCCGCGCCCATTTGACGATCGGCGGCAGGCCGATGTCCAGCGAGCCCAGACCGGCCACCAGGCCACCGGAGCCGCAGCGCATCAACTCCTCACTGGCGGCAATCTTGGCGAACAGATCGCCTTCATGGCTGCCGCCCAGGGCTTCGGCATAGCCGATGCCGAGAATGCCCGCAGCGCCCGCCTTCAGATACAGCTCGCGGGGAAAACTTTCGGCTTCTTCCCACTGATCAATGTCCGGCAGGATCTCGCGCTCGACGAAACGTCTGACGCTGTCGCGGACCAATTGGTGGCTGGGGTCGAAGTATTCCTGAAAGGCAGGCATGGGCGAGCTCCACGGAAGGGTTCGCCGACGTTAACCGAGCGCTTGCTTGGTTTTCAATGAAATTGTTTTGCGAGTCTCGGGGACCGAGTCGCGGCTATCGCGAGCAGGCTCACTCCTACAGGGGAACGCATTTCAATTGTAGGAGTGAGCCTGTTGTGGTCGAACTTTTTTAGACCATGATGTAGGAGCCTCGATTTAAGGAAGCGTCATGGGA
>NZ_JABWQQ010000042.1:0-17875 GCF_014268555.1 Pseudomonas sp. SWRI111
TCTTGGAAGCATTGTCACGCCGCCGCGGGCGCCGGCGAGTGTGGCGGTTGGTCAGTAAGGTTCTGCGTTGAGGCGACTGGCCTCTTCGCTGGCAAGCCAGCTCCCACATTGTCCGCTGCTGACACAAAAATTTGTGGACAACCGTAGTCCCTGTGGGAGCGAGCCTGCTCGCGAAGGCGCCTGCACCGGCGGCGAGAATCTCAACCCTTGCAGAAGCGGGTTCGATACGCCCCCGGCGCACACCCCAACCAACGCGAACACGCGCGATTGAAACTCTGCACATCGCTGTAACCCAGCCGATCCGCCACCTCAACCAACTCCAGCACTCCAGCCTGCAACAGATCTTCGGCGCGGTAACGTCGGTAGTCATCAAGCAGTTCGGTGAACGTCCAGCCCAATGCCTTCAAACGCCGGGCGGCGGTGCGTTCGAGCAAGTGCCGGGTGGCGCAGAATTGTTTCCAGTCAGCGGTAGCCAGGTCAGCGATCAGATAATCGCTGAGCTGCTCCAGCAATGTCGCTTCACTGTGACGCCGGGTCTGTTCCAGCAGGTCGACCAGAGTTGTTTCCAACGCCTGATTGCCCGGCGTCAGTGGCACCGTGAACAGCTGCGGATCGAGATGAATTGTCGGATGCACTTGTCCGCCGAACACGGGGGCGCGAAAAACCCGCTCATGTTCCGCACTGCCGGCCGACACCAGTGCCACACCCAACACCGGATCACGGCCAAGACCGCTGGCCAGCAATTTGCGGCGCAGCAGGTTGCACAGGCTGACCAGGATGTAATCGATGAGCGCAGCCGGCGCACGAAGCGTGCCGACCTCAAGCAGACGCAACGCGACACCGCCGTCATCGCGCACAACCTGCGCAGTGAAATGGCCGTTGAAGAACGGAAAAAACTCCACAAAAAAAGCGCAGGCACGGTCCAGCGACACCGCGACATCGAACAGATACGTCAATCCGTTGGTGGCCGTGGAAACGAAGCGCTGGCCGGCCGCCAGACCCACCAGCGGGTCGGCGCTGTGTTCCACCGCAAAAGCCC
Organism: Pseudomonas sp. SWRI111; assembly: GCF_014268555.1. NCBI lineage: Bacteria > Pseudomonadati > Pseudomonadota > Gammaproteobacteria > Pseudomonadales > Pseudomonadaceae > Pseudomonas > Pseudomonas sp. SWRI111. The sequence goes on from NZ_JABWQQ010000042.1 coordinate 1,040, forward strand.
AGAACCGCCGCGACTGCACCAGCGGAATGCGCATGAACGGCGTGCGCAAATCGAACAGGCTGCGATGCAGTTGCGCTTCAATGCTGCCCTGCGCAATGCCTCGTGCGAGCAGCTCCTCGATGGCCGGCAGTAAGGTCGGTGCGTAAAAGGCATTGGCGGGTGGTGGCGAGAGGTCGGTCATGTCAGCACGAGTCATAAAGTCAGCAGTTGGCCGCGAGCAGGCGTTGGTCCACGGTCAGGATCGCCTCGATCATTGCCCGCGCCGCTGGCGTCAGGGAATAGCCGGCCCGGCTGACGATGCCGTAACCCAGTTGCAAGGCTGGGTCGTCGTGGGGGATGTCGACGAATTCGAGCAACGCGATCAAGCCCTGATCGAGCTGTTCGCGCAGGGCTTCCAGCGTTGCCAGACCCACCGCATCGGAGCGCAGCACCACGCGCTGGATCGCATCGAACTGCGCGCATTCGACGCTAGGATTGAAGTCCGCCTCACCGAGGATATCGGCGAGGACTTTGCGGATCATCGGCGGAATGCGCGTGCCGACAATCGGGTAATCGAGCAGGGCGCGCAACGGCAGGTCCGTCTGCGCGGTGAGCGGGTGGCCGGCGCGGCAGAAAAAGCGTCCCGGTCGCGTGCGCAGTAAGTGCACTTGATACTGCGGATCGTTGACGAAGTGACGCGCATCCGCCACAAAAAATTCGATCTGCTGCTCACGCAACCACAATGACAATTGCTGCCAGTCGCCCTGATGAAAGCGCGTGTGAATCGCCGGGTGCGCCTGAATGAAGGCCGCCAGCGCTTCCGGCACCAGCACCTGCGCGGGATAGGGGCCGCAGCCAAATTGCAGTTCGCCGCCGGTGAGGCCGTTGTATTGCGTCAGTTCGTTGTGCAGGGCCTGACTGCCGGCCAGCATGCGCCGCGCATGTTGCAACACCAGTTCGCCTTGTCCGGTGAGGCGAAATTCGCGGTTGCTGCGTTCGACCAGCACACAGTCGAGGTCGCGCTCCAGGGTTTGAATGCTGCGGCTGAAGGCCGGCTGGCTGAGGTTGCTCGCTTCGGCGGCGCGGCCAAAGTTGCGGCAGTCGGCGAGGGCGATCAGGTGCCGAAGCTGGCGAAGGTCCATCATGCGTCTCCTGCATTTTGCGGATACTTTTAATGCATTGGATCGATAGCACGTCGGCTGGCATAAGTACACGCCTGTCTGTCGATGACCGCCGCCATGTCCCATCCTCTCTTCGCTTCCAGTGCCTTTACCCGCACGATTGTCAGCCATGCCCGGCAGTCCGGGTTGTGCGCGCAAACGCTGCTGGCACGGGCCGGAATCTGCCCTTCGATGCTCGCTGTTCAGTCACAGACCATCGCCGCAGAGGCGGTCGAGCGCCTGTGGCACGCGTGCGAATTGGCAGGGGCGAGACGGACATTTGGTTGTGAACTGGTGAGCGGGATGACGACCGACAGCCTACAAGGCCTGAACATTCTGCTCGACTCGGCGGCGAGCTTGCGCGCCAGCCTCGACTGCTTAATCACGTGTCTGCCAAGGGTGATCAATTACGTCGCGGTCGATCTGCAGGAGTCAGCCGACTTCGCGCGTTTGCACCTGCGCCCGTTGCAGGGGCCGATTCATCATTTTGCGCAAGATGCGGCGACGATCGCCTTGGTGCGCAACATCGCCGCCCGGCTGGGCAAGGAGCCGGCGCAGGTGTTCAGCCGCGTTGCCCTGGGCCCGGCGCAGGCGGCCGGGGCCTGGCTGCGCGAGGCGGGAATTGCCATCGAACAGGGTTCGCACCTGTGCCTGACGTTGCATCGTGCAAGCCTCGATGCGGTGTTGATCGGCGCCAACCCGTTTGTGCACCAGAGCATGCTGCGCCATTGGCACGCCGCCGGCGCTGAACCCCCGCGCCACGACAGCCTGACGCTGGCGCGACACTGGCTGACGGCGGGCGATCAACCGATCGAACGGATTGCCGAACGGCTCGGCTACCGTCAGCCGAGCAACTTTATTCGCGCATTTCGCAAGCAGTTCGGGATTACCCCGAAGCAGTTCCGCCTGCATCCTGTATAAGGGCGGCTGCCCCCGGCCTTTCGACAAGGGGCGCGGCTCAAGGCGTGACGATATTGAATTGCGGCCCGAACGTATCGAGGCTGCCCATCAACAGCGCAAACTTCTGGCCGTTGCCCTGCAATTTGACCAGACCTTTTTGCATTGCCGTCGGGAAATCCAGCTGCTTGAGGCTGATCTTTTCCAGCGTGTCCCGGCTCAGGCTGACACCGGCATCGGCCGTCGGATTCAGCCCGGCCCGGTGCGTCAGCACGCCGTTGCGCAGGGTCAGGTTGAAATCCTTTTGCACGTCCTCGAACGTCCAGTTCAGGGTCAGGTCATGGGCGACGGCTTTGTCGCTGTCCAGGCGCACCGCCAGGTAATCGAAGAACATCTCCGGGCTCATGGCCCGGACCATGTCCACCGACACGGTGTTGGCCGATTGAGGCGGCACACCGTTGCGCAGTTCCATGGCGCCGGTCAGGTACATGTTGCGCCAGGTGGCGTTCTCGCTCTGATAACCCAATTGCTCCAGCGCCTCGGCCTGAAGCTTGCGCGCGCTGGCATTGTCCGGCTCGGCGAACAGCAGTTGGTTGCCCAGTTGCGCGGCCCAGCGATACTCCGCGCTGGCGATGGCAGTGCGCATTTTTTCCAGCACGGCCGCGCCGCCGCCCATGGCCTCGACAGTGCGTTTGGCAGTGTCCGCTGGCGGCAGCGGATTGAGGTTGGCCGGGTTGCCGTCATAGAAGCCCATGTAGCGCTGATACACCGCGCGGGTATTGAAACTCAGCGAACCGTAGTAGCCGCGGGTGTACCACTTCTGGTCGAGCGCGCCCGGCAGCTTCTTGATCGTGTCGGCAATTTCCAGCGGCGTCAGGCCCTGGTTGAGCAGGTGCAAGGTGCGGTCGTTGATGAACGCATACATGTCGCGCTGATCGGCGAGCAAAGTACGAATCCGCTCGCCGCCCCAGGTCGGCCAGTTGTGCTGGGCGAACATCACGTCGGCCTTGTCGCCGTAGCGCACCAGGCTGGCGTCCAGGTATTGCGACCACGCCTTGGCATCGCGCACTTGCGCGCCACGCGGGGTGAGAATGTTGTGCATCATCTGCGTGGCGTTTTCAGCCATGCACAGCGCTTTCAGTCCTGGCAGATACAGGTTCATTTCCGCCGGCGCTTCGGTGCCCGGGGTCAGTTGAAATTCGACTTGCAGGCCGGCGATGGTGCGGGTTTCCAGCGGCTCGGCGATCAGATCGGTGGGCGGGATAAGCGTGACTGTTCCTCCGCTGGGCGCGCTCTTGCCCAGGCCGGCATCGACCTGACCCTTTTCGCTGCGCGGCAACAGGCTGCCGAACTGATATTGCGCGCGGCGACTCATGGCGTTGCCGGCCATGACGTTCTCGCTCATCACGTGTTCCATGAAACCGACCGGTGCGTATACCTTGACCTTGCCGGCCTTGACGTCCGCCTCGTCGATCACCCCGCGCACCCCACCAAAATGGTCAACATGGGTATGGCTGTAAATCACCGCGACCACCGGTTTGTGCGGGCGGTTGGCGTAGTACAGATCCAGCGCGGCCCTGGCCGTTTCGGCCATGGTCAGCGGGTCGATGATGATCAGCCCGTCGTCACCCTCGATGATGGTCATGTTGGCCAGATCGAGGCCGCGCACCTGATACAGCTTCGGGCTGACTTCGAACAAACCGGCGTGGGCGTTGAGTTGCGCCAGTCGCCACAGGCTCGGGTTGACCGAGGCTGGCGCCTTGTCGCTGGCGAGAAAATCGTAAGCGTGGGTGTTCCAGATAACCTTGCCGGCGGCATCCTTGATCTGGCCTTTGAACGGGGCGATCAGGCCTTTGCTGACCGACTCGAAATCGGTGCGGTCGCTGAAGGGCAGGGTTTGCAGAACGGCGGCGTTGCGGGTGGCGGTTTGTGTGCTGGGCGTAACCGGCCCGTCGCTGGCGAATACCGCCTGGCTCAGGCTGGCGGTGATCAGGCAGGTCAACAGGCCGCGAGGGCTCAAACTGAAACGGGGCATGGTGTCTCCGGTTGTTATCGTTATGGCTCGGACACCTCGCAGGGTAGAGCAGCGTGCATGGACGGCGTTGATCGTCAGCGGACAAAAACCATTCAGGGCCGCTATCCTAGGGCCAGGTCCATTGATCGGGTTTGCTCATGCTTGAGGTTCGCGACGTTTTCAAAAGCTATGCCACGCCGCAGGGGCCGTTGCCCGTGCTGCAAGGTGTCGACCTGACCCTGCAAGCCGGCAGCAGCCTGGCGCTGATGGGGGAATCGGGCAGTGGCAAAAGCACCTTGTTGCATCTGATTGCGGGTCTCGACAAGGTCGACCGCGGCAGCATTCGCAGCGGCGAGCATCGGCTTGAAGAAATGAACGAAGCGCAACTGGCGCACTGGCGGCGCACGGAAATCGGCCTGGTGTTTCAGCAGTTCAACCTGATCGGCAGTCTGCGCGTCGAGGACAATCTGGCGTTTCAGGCGCGTCTGGCCGGGCGTCACGAGCCGCGCTGGCAGGCGCATCTGGTGCAGCGCCTGGGGCTGACGGATTTGCTCAAGCGCTATCCTGAACAACTTTCCGGCGGCCAGCAGCAACGGGTCGCGCTGGGCCGGGCGCTGGCGTCGCAGCCGAAATTGCTGCTGGCCGATGAACCGACCGGCAGCCTCGATGAAGCGACCAGTGATGAAGTGCTGCGCTTGTTGCTCGAACTGCTCGACGACACGCCGACGACCTTGCTGATGGTCACTCACAGTCAACGTGTCGCGGCCCGCTTGGCGCAACGGCTGGTATTGACCAACGGGCGGCTGGCGTGAGAGTGCTGCGCCAGACACTCCGTGCGCTGCTGAGCCACTGGCGGCGCCATCCGGTGCAATTTTTCAGTGTGCTGACTGGATTGTGGCTGGCGACCAGCCTGTTGACCGGTGTCGAGGCGTTGAACAGTCAGGCGCGCGACAGCTATGCACGGGCCAGTCAGATGATCGGCGGCGAACCTCAGGCCAGTCTCAGTACGCCGAACGGAGCGCTGTTCCCCCAGCGCTGGTTCATCGAACTGCGCCGACAAGGCTGGCCGGTGTCGCCAGTATTGCAGGGCCGCTTGCAGCTCAAGGGTCACGAAGACCAGCGTCTGCAGTTGATGGGCATTGAACCAGTGTCGCTGCCGGCGGATTCGGCTGTGGCCGGGCAGGCGATGCCGATCGAGCGAGTCGTCGAATTCTTCACGCCGCCGGGCAGTACCTGGATTTCCCCCGAGACCTTGCAGATGCTCGGTTTGCGCGAGGGCGATACGCCGCCAACCGCAGGCGGCCAGAACCTGCCTCCACTGCTGGCGCAAAAAGACATGGCGCCGGGCCTGTTGCTGGTCGACATCGGCGTGGCGCAGGCCCTGCTCGAACAACCGGGGCAACTCTCACGGTTGTTGCTGCCCAAGGATTTTCACGGTGAATTGCCGGCGCACCTTGGCGCGCAGTTGCAACTCAAAAGCAGCGGCGAGGAAAACAATCTGGCGCGGTTGACCGAGAGTTTTCACCTCAATCTGGATGCTTTGGGATTTCTCTCCTTCGTGGTCGGTTTATTCATTGTCCACGCGGCTATTGGCCTTGCGCTGGAGCAGCGCCGGGGCTTGCTGCGGACCTTGCGCGCCTGCGGCGTCAGTGCGCGAATGCTGATCGGCTGCCTGACCATCGAGTTGGGAATGCTGGCGCTGATTGGCGGGCTGTTCGGTGTGATCAGCGGCTATTGGCTGGCCAGCGTCTTGCTTCCGGATGTCGCCGCCAGCCTGCGCGGCCTTTACGGCGCAGAGGTGGCGGGGCAGTTGCGGTTGAGCCCCTGGTGGTGGTTCAGCGGCATCGGATTGAGCCTGCTTGGCGCATTGCTGGCCGGGGCCAACAGCCTGCTGCGGGCGGCGCGTCTGCCGTTACTGGCGGTGGCCGATCCGCAGGCGTGGCATCAGCAATACGCGCGCTGGTTGCGCCGGCAGGGTTGGCTGGCCGCGGTGTTGTTGGCCGTTGCGTTGCTGGCGCTGATCTGGGGTGACAGCCTGGGCAGCGGTTTCGTCCTGATGGCGGGGCTGTTGCTCGGCGCCGCGCTGGCCCTGCCGGTGCTGCTCAGTGCGCTGCTGAACCCTTTGCTCGGGCGCAGTCGCTCGGTGCTGGGGCAATGGTTTCTTGCCGACTGCCGCCAGCAATTGCCGGCCCTGAGTCTGGCCTTGATGGCGCTGCTGTTGGCACTCGCCGCCAACATCGGCGCGGGCAGCATGACCGCCGGCTTCCGTCAGACTTTCAACGATTGGCTCGAGCAACGCTTGAGCGCCGAGTTGTACATCAATCCCGCCAACCCGGCGCAGGCCCGCAAAATGCACAGCTGGTTGCAGCAGCAACCGAACGTGCAGGCAGTGCTGCCCAACTGGCAAGTCTCGGTGACGCTGCAAGGCTGGCCGGCGGATGTCTACGGCATCATCGATCATCCGCACTATCGCCAGCACTGGCCGCTGCTCGACAGCAGCGGCGGCGATCCCTGGGGGAAACTGGCGACGGATGATGCGGTGATGCTCAGCGAGCAACTGGCCCGGCGCCTGAAATTGCGCGCGGGCGAGCATCTGACGATTCCCACGCCCAACGGCACATGGTCGCCGCGCATCGTCGGCATCTACGCCGATTACGGCAATCCCAAGGGGCATGTGCTGATCAGTAGCCATCACCTGCTGCGCGGCTGGCCGCAGCTGACGCCGAATCGCTTCAATCTGCGTATCGATCCGTCGAATATTCCAACGTTGCTGAAGGCCTTGCAGGCACGCTTTGAACTCGATGACAGCCGCATCGTCGATCAGGCGCAACTCAAGGGCTGGTCGGTGCAGGTTTTCGAACGCACCTTTGCGGCCACGGCGGCGCTGAACAGCCTGACCCTCGCGGTGGCAGGGGTCGCGCTGTTCATCAGTCTGTTGACGCAGAGCCAGAGCCGCCTCGGCCAACTCGCACCCCTGTGGGCGTTGGGCGTAACGCGCAAGCAGTTGATGCTGCTCAACCTTGGCCAGACCTGGTTGCTGGCGGTGTTGACGCTGGTGTTGGCGCTGCCCCTGGGGATCGCCCTGGCGTGGTGCCTGGATGCGGTGATTAATGTGCAGGCGTTTGGCTGGCGTCTGCCGTTGCGGGTATTCCCGTTGCAGCTTATGCAACTGATGGGCCTGGCCTTGCTGGCCACTTTGCTGGCTTCGGCATGGCCGCTGTATTCGTTGTACCGCACGCAACCGGCAGACTTGCTGAGGACTTTTGCCCATGAGGATTAAGCGCGTCGCGCTGATAATCGCGCTGTTGCTGGGCGGCTGCGATCAACCGGCGACCGAGCAGAAAGGCTTCGCCGGCATGGGCGATCAGGCGCAATCCTTCACCCCGGTGGTGCCCGGTCGGGTGTTCAGTTTCCCCGCCGATCACGGCGCGCATGATGGTTTTCGCATCGAATGGTGGTACGTCACCGCCAACCTCAAAGACCCGCAGGGCCACGATTTCGGTGTGCAATGGACGCTGTTTCGCAGCGCGCTCAAACCGGGGGCGGAGCAAACTGGATGGGGCAGTCAGACCGTCTGGCTGGGACACGCGGCGATCACCTCCGGCGCGGTGCATCACGCCGCCGAACGGTACGCCCGTGGCGGCGTAGGGCAGGCCGGGGTGCAACTGGCGCCGTTCGAAGCGTGGATCGACGATTGGCGGTTTGCCAGCCAAGCGCCGGACCCGTTGAGCGAGATGCAGCTCAGCGCGCGTGACAAGGCCTTCAGCTATCAACTGCGGCTCACCTCCAGCCGTCCGCTGGTGCTGCAAGGCGACAAGGGCTTCAGTCAGAAATCCGAAGAGGGCCAGGCCTCGTATTACTACAGTCAGCCGTTCTTCCACGCCAACGGCACACTGCAAATTGACGGCCAGACCTACACCGTCAGCGGTCCGGCGTGGCTCGACCGCGAATGGAGCAGCCAGCCGCTGACCGCCAACCAGACTGGCTGGGACTGGTTTTCCCTGCACCTGGACAGCGGCGAACACGTGATGCTGTATCGCATGCGCCAGAAGGACGGTGCGCCGTATCTCACCGGCACCTGGATCGCTGCCGACGGGCAGATCGAAACCCTGCGCAGCGAGCAAATTACGCTCACCCCGCAAGACACCGCCAAGGTCGCCGGTCGCCCGATGCCGGTGAAGTGGACAATCGACATTCCCGACAAACACTTCACCATCAGCGTCGATGCACTCAACCGCAACGCCTGGATGAATCTGCGCATTCCGTATTGGGAGGGCCCGGTGAAAATCAGCGGCAGCCACCCCGGCCAAGGCTATCTGGAAATGACCGGTTATTAACGGCTGACGCCGCTTCCCTGTGGGAGCGAGCCTGCTCGCGAGGACGCCAGTTGCTCCACCGCTTACTCAACCGCCCGGAACTCTCCCTCCCGCAAAAGGCTCTACCCGCAAACCACCACTTTCCGGACCCAGCCATGAGCGACGACCTGCAACCCCCAGACCTCAACACCTGGCAACGGCTGTTCGACGATCAAACCCTGTGGCAGCAGTCCCCTGACGCGCACTATTTCGATCTGCAACGCATCGCCGACGACCTGCTCGGCCAAGGCGCCATCGACCTGGAACAATGGCAATTGCTGCGCGCCAAAGCCGACGATCTGCACAACCACACACCCGAGGTCAATGTCGCCCGCGAACTGGACGACCCCGAAGCCTGAGGACCCTCCCCATGAACAAAACCGTGAGTCAGAACGACAACCCCGACGAACCTCGCCCGGCCGGCGAAACCGAACGCGACAATGACGCCTTGCGCCCGACCGATCCCAAGCAACGCGAGAGCAGTAGCAAGGGCACGCCGAGCGGTGAATCCACCGCCCAGGAAGCTGCGTCGCCACACACCCGCGGACCACAAACCCAAGTCAAGCCCTGAACAGCGTCTATGCTCACTGGCACGCCCACCGCTGAAATCGATTCGGCGGCGGGCGCTGCCATTTTCATCACAGGGAAAGTAATGCTTATGAAGCTCGACGCACTGGCCAAGGCCATCACCCTCGCTACGCTCCTTTCTACTGCCAGCTTCGGCGTCTGGGCCGCCGACATTCCGCTGTCGGCCACCATCGAAGCCGATGCCGTTACCACCAAAGTGCTTGCCGTCGACCCTGCCAAGCATCAAGTGGTGCTTGAAGGTCCAGAAGGCCGCCAGGTTCACGTTCAACTCTCCGACAAGGCGAAAAACCTGGGCAATCTCAAGGTGGGCGATCTGGTCAAGATCGAGGTCCAGCGTTCCGTCGCTGCGTATCTGGACACCGACGTGGATAAAGGTCTGCCGGGCACCACCGAGCGCACCGGCGAACTGCGCAAGGCACCGGGTAGCGACAACCCGGGTGGCGAGGCTTACCGTCAGGTTCAGGTGCAACTTAAAATCAGCAAAATTGATTTGAAGACTCATCAGGTCACCCTCGAAAATCCGTCCGGACAATCGAAGACGCTCGACGTAAAGAAGCCTGAAATCCAAGCCAGGCTGAAAGATTTGAAAGTAGGGCAGAGCGTTATTGTCACTTACACCGATATCCTGAAAGTGACCAGTCAGCATGAGAGTTGAGCATTAGCTCTACAATATGATTGTTCTTGTACAACGTTATGTATGAGAACAATCATATAAAAGTATCTGTCAGAAGTTTCCCGGTAAATATCGACGAACACAGTTTTTAACTTTTCAGTTCATAAATTTCATGTTCGGGCATGCGACATATTGGCCAATATCCATTAAAATCCATGCCGTTCGCCCAGTGTCAGGGCTCTTTACCGGTGCATGGATTGCCAGGCCATTACACTGGGCGAACACCTCCTTGGCGGCAAATGTATACAAAATTTTAGAACAAAAAGGGCGACTCGAAAGTCGCCCTTTTTGTTACCGGATATCATATGGAAGCGTGCATGCCGGACTTGCCGTGCTGTCCCTGCACCCGCTTGAGGGTCGCCTGATACATCTTTGTACGGCGGTGATCCTTGCCGTAGGTGCCCGCCGCCGCGACGGTGCCGGCCTGGATATGATCCAGGTAGCGAAAAATTTTTCGTGGCGAGAGAAATTTGATGCCGTAGCCCAAATCGACCATTCGATCCTGCAAGGTATAGCCCGGCACCCGATCGTCCATGCAAAAGTGCAGACCTTGCGATTTCATCAAACGCGCATTCCACAACGTGCAGAAACTTTTCAAATGAGTTTCTTTATAAGGTCGTGGTTGTTTGGAACGCAGGCCCCATTGCAGTTTTACCCGTCGTACATGGTGCTTGCAGAATCGCGAAGTTAAACGCCACGTATCACGCAGCCATCCACGATCAAGTTGCTCGACACAACCAACGGCCGCCATGTCTGCAGTTTTCGTACATTCGCGCATCATCATTGCGAACACTTGCATGTCGTACACAAACGTGTCGGTGTGCAGCAGGAACAAGTAATCGGTCTCGACTTTCTCCAATGCCAGATCCAGCGCCTTGCCATGGGCAATATGACCCGCTTCCTTGCCCGGCGAAGGACGCTCGATCAGGTTGATCCAGTCCAGCGAGCGCAAGTAATCGAGGCTGTCATCCGCCGAATCGTTGTCCACCACCCATACCGGAATGCGCTGCGCCTGCACGTGCTCGCGTAGTAACTCCAGACACATGCGGGTGATGTCTGCGGTTTTGTAATTGACCAGGACGAGGCTGAAGTTGGGTTGCTGCTGGGTGGGTTGATCAAAGGCGTTCATGTCGGAGGGACTCATCTACGGCTCAAGACGACAGGGTTCATGGGCCGGGATGCTAGCGGGGGAAGCTTAGGTGAAGCTTAATTTTGAGGGAGCACGGGGCATGTGACGACGTAGGCGCGGTACTTCGCCGACCACATGATCTCGCCGCTGTAGTCGGTCAGTTCCTGCGGCGTGCCGAGGTGATCGAGTTGGTAGTAGAACGGGGCCGCTTTTAATGGGCCTTCGCCGTCGAGCATTACCAACGGGCGGAAGCTGCCCGGTTCGTAGATGTAGCTGCGGTAGCGGTTCTCGCCGCTTTCGGCGATCAGGCGCTCGCCTTGCCAGAGGAATTCAGTGGTGCGGCCGTCGACGGTTTTCTCGATGCGACGGCCGAAGGCGTCATATTTGTAAACTGCGGTGCTGCCACCGGTAGGCTGACGCCGATCAAGCGGTGCTGGCAGTCGTAGCGATCCATTTGGCCTTTGGGTGCTGGGACAGGGCAAGGAAATGGCCGATCACTAAATGGTCCCCGGCAAATGTCGTCGGATGTAGGTATGACGGACTCGTATTTTGTAGTCTTGTCTCGCGATGGTATGTTTGGCTTTTGACGAACCTTTATAAGGATATTGCCTGTGTTACGTCAGTTTGTGCTTGCCCTTCCTGCCTTGATGCTCTTGGTCGGCTGTGAGGCTGAATCGGGTCCGCTGCCAGCTAGCAAAACCTTGTCGCCCGAAAAGGTGGCTTCCATCGCAGCGACCGTCAAGACGAAATATCCTGATCTTTCTGCCGAGCTTCGTGACAAGGTTCTCAATACCGTGGTGCAGTCGATTGACAACATGGTCTTTGTCGAAGGCGGCCAGTTTGATATGGGCGACTTTGGCTGGATTTGTGAATACGATGAAAAGGATGTTTGTATCTGGCCTTGCGGGCAGGAGCCGGAGCAGCTTTGTAATATCAGTCGTGACGGTAATGATGATTTTGTGCATCCGGTTAAATTGAGTTCGTATTATATTTCTAAGTATCAAACTACTATTGGCGAATTTGATTTATTTTTTTCTACGCAAGGCAGGAAGCTGTTCGACGCCGAATATCGCGAGAGAGCGGATTTAAAGAGCATGTACACTTCCAAGCTGCCAGCACCGACGAAGCACTGGCAGGAGGCGAAGGATTTTTGTAAGTGGGTGGGCGATTTGAGTGGTTATCCGGTAGATCTTCCAACTGAAGCCCAGTGGGAGTTCTCTGCACGTAATCGCGGATTACATATACTTTTTCCGACGAGCAACGGAAGTCTGAATTTTGGTAAAAACTTTCCCGTTGAGGGGGAAGGTGGGACGTTTGCGGTGGATCGATTTCCACCAACCCCTCTGGGTCTTTTTAACTTGGCTGGGAATGCGACGGACTGGGTAAATGATTGGTACGATAAAAATTATTATAAAGAATCTCCCGTTGATGATCCGCAAGGACCAGATTCCGGCACACAAAAAGTAAGACGAGGTTCCAATTATCCGGAGGCCCCTTTGTCAGCTGCACCGATTGTACGACGCTGGCCTGATAATCCAGACCAGGACGCCTACTATCCTGGGACTGGATTCCGTTGTGCAGTCCAAACGGGCGAACCGCTTAGATGATAATAAAGACAAAGGCGCTATAGGCGCCTTTGTTCAAGCCAGACCGTCGAAGTGGTTGCTACGCCTGGCTGCCATCAGAGTTTGCTCTTTGCGCCAAGCTAAACCGGGCATCCATGCAATTGCTCCATAAGCTTGCGTCGCTGAATCAATATTAACCGCCAACGTCCCGATGAAACGGTTAAACTGTTGTTGCTCTGCGCCATCAAGTAAAGAGTTTAAGCGGTTCAGACTGTCCATGGCGCTAACTTTGCTGCCATCCTTGGAGCAGTGTTCCAAGACTTCGGTGAAATGCTTCCAGCTACGTAAGTGCGAAAGAAGAAGAACGATCGCTTTTTCTTGATCCTCAGCCCATGACTCTACAAAGCTCTCAGTTAACAAGTGAAGCATGGGGCCGATTGTCTCGGGTGGAAGCAACTGCAAGGGTATGGTTTTTTTGTTGATGTTAATCGATTGATTGCTCAGTAAGTATTTGGCAAGGCGTTGGGCCTCTTGTTTTGTGGCTTCGCGCCTTTTCCACCATAACGACATCTTGCTGAAACCGCCTTCAAATGCCTCAGTCACTGATTGTCCAGGGTTTGTTGCGATTTTAAACAGGCCCGCTGCCATGTATTGAAAAGCCTCTTTAGTCACTGCCAACTGGTAATGAAAATCGGCCTTTGAAAGTGCATTGCAAAACACGTAAATCAGATCGCCGATCTTCTCCAGGTCCACCGACGTACCAAACCCACCCCCCGCCCCAGGTCCAAATACCAAGCTGGCTTTACAGTTGATCGCCAAACGGTCCGCATTGATCTCAATGCCAAAATCAAAACTAGCCCCAATACCCAGCGCCGCGTTCCCTTCAGCCTTGATCTCGACCAGGCTCGACCAGTCCGTGCTGCCACTGTCGTTCGCCTGTCCCGCGACGATCTTGCCAACCCCTTGCTTGGTCGAATCCAGCCACTTCAGCGTGCCGGTGACGGTGCCGCCGCCCTGCACGCCGGCAAAGGCGTTGCCTTTCAGTCCCAGGCTGCCGCCGCGTTTTTTGTCCACGGCCATGTCGGGCGGGCTTAGCAGAGCTGTTGCCCCGGAGGCTTCGACTTCCTTGGGTTTGTACTGGGCTTTGACGCCAGCTTGGCCTTGGGCCGTCGCGCCAGCGAAACACGATAGCTCGACCTTGCCGTCGAGGCGGAAGATGCCGATGTCGCTGACGACTTCCTTGCCTTCGGCATTGCGGTACGGCATGCGCACCACGTAACCGCCCTGATCCGGAAAGTAACTCTTCAGCGCTATCGAGCCTTCGGCCAGCGAGATGGCGGCGCTGGCTTTGACGCCGACTTCGACGTTGCCTTTGCCGGGCTCCCAGCTGTTGATGCCGGCGCTGGCCGTGGCGGCGAAGCGGAAGGCGTGGGCCTCGGCCGATACGGCGTATTTGGCCGAGTCGGCTTCGTTGGATGTCCACGAGCATTCTTTATGCAGAGCGTTGAGCAGGTTGTCGTCCTTACTCGTCCATGAAGTGAACTTGGCCTCGAGGCTGCCCAGCGGGCTGGTTTTGCGGCCATCGCTGACAGCCGTGCGAATGTCCTTGATCAAATCCTTGGCCAGATTTTTATCCAGCGGTTTGCCACGCATCACCGTGGTTGGCACTTTGACCCGCCAAGTGAATTCTTCTCGCGTGCGCACCGGAATGTAATGGCGTCGGGTCGGATCGCTGAAGGAGATGTACTCGACAACGGTGATGCCGGTTTTGACCTGCTTGCCTTTTTGCGTCTCGGTGCCTTTGCCTTTGCCGTGCTTGAGATCAGGTGCTGCGCTGTTAGCACTGGTGGAGCTGTCGCCAGCCTCGGCTTTGCCTTGCGCGGCGATGCGGGTGCGCAGCGATTGAATCTCGGCGTTCAGTTCAGCGACTTTTTTGGCGCGCAAGCCTTCCCAGTTGGTTTCCAGATAGCTGCCTTCAAAAGCCGGCTGGGGCGTGTAACGCTGATACCAATCGCGGGCCTTCTGCACGGTAACCAATTGGCCTTGCAGGTCTTCCTTGCGCTCGATGACAGCTTTCGGTTTTGCCACAACCGGAGGCGAGCGCTGCAGCAGCCCGGCTTCTTCAGCCTTGGTGTTCCAAGCATCCTTGACGCAGCGTGTGCAGGTGCAACTGGCTTGCGGATCTTTAGTCTTGGCGCACAGCCTGGCTTCGGTCGCCTTGGCGAGATTCTGGTGCAGCTCGTCCATGAGTTTTTTGACGAGGTCGGATTGCTTCTGCAGCTCTTTCGACTCTTTTTCCGTCAGCACGTAAAAGTGCTCGTCGCCGGTGATGTGGATGACGTCGACCAGTTCATCCTTGCATTCGACTGCGCCTTTGACGGCTGTGGTGCTCTTGTTCTCGGCGTGTTTCGGCGGCGGCAAAACCTTGGCTGCCGGCAATTGCAGCGCCCATCCAGGCTTGATGTGGTTGGGGTCGGTGATGATCGGATTCAGCGCTTGTAGATCGGCCACGGAGCATTTGTTGGCGGCGGCAATGCTGCCAAGAGTGTCGCCGCTCTTAACGGTGTAGGTGGTGCTCATTGCTCATCGTCCTTGTGATTCACAGGCTTTCCAGTTGAGTCAGCTTGTCGCCGAGCGCTATGTCGTCACGCGCGAGCAGCTCGGTGGCGGGCGGCTGCTTCCAGAATCGGTCGCCACGCTGGATCGCTACGCGAAGCCAGCGCTCCTGATCGGCCATTTGCTCGTAGCCCGTATCTTTTGCCGCCAGTAGCTGGCGATGAACGAACTCGACGCGGTCATCCGTCGGAAGAACCTCGCGGTAATCGTCCGCGAAGCGCATGGCGATGACTCTGAGCCGGCCCTGTTCGATCAAGGCCTGACGTTCTTCGCCCACGTATAGCCATGCCGGTGGCTGCTTGGCCGTCGGCGGGGTGTGAGGAGGTTTTGCGTAGAAGCGCCAGCCAATCTCGTTACGCCATGCCAGCGCGCTGAACGGCCCCATGAACTGTGCTCTTTCGGTCTCGTCGAGTGCAAACAGCAACGGTTCGAGCCAGCGCGGATCGAAGAAGCGCATCATCTGTTGCGGTTCTTCATCGGTGCGCACGGTCAGCAAGCTGCGCCAGTGTTCCACGCCCTGATCCAGCAAAGCGGAGTCGCTTAACCAGGCGACGCAACCTGCATCAGACTGCTCCAGCAAAGTGCTGACGTAGGGAGCAACGGTTTGCCTCTCCGGATACAGGACGACGTATGGGCCTGCTGGTTGCAAGTCTGCGTAGGGGGTATTGGTGAACAGTGGAAGGCAGCTGGGGCGGTACTGTTCGTCACTCTGGAACAAGTGACTGAGCAGATCCGCATCAAAGCTTCTGTCCAGAATCAGACACATCGCGCCTGTCGTCGTGGACTGTTTGAACGGCGATTCGATGGAATTAATCATGCCGACGCACCGGGTTGGTGGATCGGGCAATGACCGCTCGCATCCAGATGACATGAAGGAGTGGGCAGCAAGACGCCCGCCTTCGATTGAGCCTTGAACGAACCGAGCGAAGGTTTCACTACCTGCCCAGCCTTATCTGCATCAGCCTGTTTTAAAGGCCCCGGCATCAACGGCGCAGCGCCAGTCCCACTGCCCGGGCTACCGCCGGAGTTCATGTTGATCACCGGCCCGCTCATCGTCACGCCGCCGGCATCGATCTTGATAAAGCTGCCGCCGCCCATCAGGGTCAGTTCCGCGCCGGCCTCCATCACCACTTTCATGCCGCTGCTGAGGTGGATTTCCTGGCCGGCGTCGATGAACTGGCCGGTGCCGATCTTGATGTGCTGGTTGACGCCAACGGTGAGGTGGTCGTTGGCGCGGGTTTCGACTTTGCGGTCGGCGTAGACGGTGTGGTGTTCTTCGGCTTTGAATTCCGTGTAGCTGTTCTTTTCCACGGTGTCGTGGCGTTCGTTGCCGACGCGGATTTTCTGGTCGTGCTCGATGTTTTCGTCCCAGTCGCGCTGGGCGTGCAGGTAGATCTGTTCCTGACCTTTTTTGTCTTCGATGCGCAGTTCGTTGTAGCCGCCACCGCCCATCGAACTCAGGGTCTTGAAGGTGCTGCGGGTTTTGTTCGCCGGCAGTGCGTAGGGGACGGTGTTTTCCTTGTGGTACAGGCAGCCGCTGATCAGCGGTTGATCGGGGTCGCCTTCAAGGAAAGTCACCAGCACTTCCATGCCGATGCGCGGAATGGCGATGCCGCCGTATTGGGCGCCGGCCCAGGCGCTGGAGACGCGCAGCCAGCAACTGGTCTTGTCGTCGGCCTGGCCTTCACGGTCCCAGTGGAACTGGACTTTGACGCGGCCGTATTCGTCGCAGTGGATTTCTTCGCCTTTCGGGCCGGTGACGACTGCGCTCTGGCTGCCGAGAATGCGTGGTTTCGGGTGGCGCAGGGGCGGGCGGTTGGGCACGTCCCATGGCGTGGCCTGAAAGCGGTTGCGGTAGCC
>NZ_JABWQQ010000043.1:0-17412 GCF_014268555.1 Pseudomonas sp. SWRI111
TCTTTCGTTCATGAAACCTCCAGATTGGCGAAATCATATCGCCCTTAAGAGGTGTCCGGAATTATTAGGCCAGTTCAAGCCCGCTCCCACAGGGGGAGTTTGTTTGCAGGGAGAACGGGTGTGGTCAGGGATTGAGGCGGCAGCCTTGCCGTTCGCTCAGCCAATGCGCGCTGTTGCTGCGGCCCATGCCGCTGACGCTGACGGTTTTGCTGGACGCTTCATCGCTGAAGCTGCTGATGGGCAGCCACTGCTTCACGTAGCCACGGCAATACTCGGCGTCGTTGTTCATCACATAACGGCACGAGCAATATTCCTTGGCGGTGTAGGCGCTGATGATGTCCGGGAAGGCCCAAAGGTTCTCGCGCTCATAAAAGCTCCAGCCGAGCAGCGCCACCAGCAGCAGCAACAGAAACCGCTTCATGGCCGCACCGCCTGCAATACGCGTTTGAGCAATTCGTTGTGGTTAAAGCTGCCGTCACGATCATCGCCGTAACGCACAACTACCAGTTTCTCGCTGGGAATCACATACAGCGCCTGGCCCCAATGGCCGAGGGCGGCGAAGGCGTCGGGCGGTGCGTCGGGCCACGGTGATGATGCGCCCTCGACAGGACGGTTGAGCCACCAATGGCCGCCGGGCACCGCTTCGTCCTGATGCGCCTTGTAACCTGTAAAAGGTTTGAGGTTGAACGCGACCCAATCCTTGGGCAGCAATTGTCGCTCGTTCCAGCGTCCGCCTCGCGCCATCAACAGACCGACCCGCGCCAGATCACGTGCGGTGAGATAAGCATAAGACGAGGCGACGAAAGTGCCGTTTGCATCGGTTTCCCAAACGGCGTGGCGAATGCCCAGCGGCTCGAACAGCGCTGTCCACGGATAGTCCGGATAACGCTGCGGGCCAACCATGGTTTTCAGCGCGGCGGCGAGCAAATTGCTGTCGCCGCTGGAATAACGGAAAGCTTGCCCTGGCGCGGCGTAGGCGTCGTGCTCGGCGGTAAATCCGGCCATGTCGCGATGGCCGCGGGTGTAGAGCATCGCCACCACCGAGGATTTCAGCGGGGCGTATTCGTAGTCTTCCTGCCAGTCCAGACCGGAGGCCCAATTCAGCAGATTGGCAAGGGTGATGGTCGGGTGTTTTTCCAGCGCCGGGTAGAATTTCAGCGCAGGATCGTCGAGTTTGAACAGGCCTTCGCCGTAAGCCATACCGAGGACGGTAGCCAACAGGCTTTTGCTGATCGACCAAGTCAGGTGCGGGGTCTGTTCGGTGGTCGGGCCGGCGTAGCGTTCATAGATGATCTGGCCGTCGCGGATGATCAGCAAGGCGTCAGTGCGGATGCCTTGGCGGGTGGATTCGTCACGGGTTGGGAAGGCGTAGTTTTCCAAATCGGTAACGGCAGTGATCTGCGGACCGACCGACCACTGCTCGCCGGGCCATTGTTCGGCCTGGGTGGTGAGGCTGATCAGCAGCAGGAACAGCGACAGGCCTTTGAACATGGTGGGGGCTCTGGGGTTGGTCTGCTGAGACTAGGTGGAGTTGATGACAGATGTGTGGTGCTCTTCAGGCCGCTTTCGCGAGCAAGCCCGCTCCCACAGTTTGATCGCATTCCAACAGGATGAACTCAATCGATGTGGGAGCGGGCTTGCTCGCGAAGGGGCCGCTCAGGTCACTGCCAAAGCCTTGGTCAGCCGCTTGGCCCTGGCCCCCGTCGCCAATTGCATCACGCCCTTGTCCCGCTGCCACATCTGCGCCCACTCCGCCGGGCCATCGGCCAGCGCCTGATTCACCTCCCCCTCCAGCGCTTCAAACTGCGCAAACAACCCACCCAAAAGCACATGCCCCGCCGGATTGTCCGGCGGTTGCCGACTCGCCTCGGCACACCCGGCCAGCAGCGCCAGCAAACGCAGTTGCAGCGTCTGCGGCCAATCGCTGTCCTGGCCGACGCCATACAGCCACGCGGTCATTGCACTGAGCACGTAAACATCCTCAAGGGTTCGAAACGGTTTGACGTAAGCGTCCCAGCCATCGCCGGCGAGCAATTCGCACAGCGCGCCATCGAGGTGCAGCCGCCCATGGCTGATGTCGGGCATCAACGGCAACGCCGGCAGCTTTTCCACCTTCACGCCAAGCTCGCCGGGATAGACCACCGCCAGACTCAGGCGCGGCGCTTCGCCGGGTGATTCGCTGCGCGCTGCAATCAGCAGCCAGTCCGCCGCATCGCCAGCGGTGACAAAATCCTTGCGCCCGCTCAAGCGCAAATCGCTCAACCGCGTCTGCATGTCCGCCGGGCGCAGGCTGCGCTGTTCGGTCGCACACAACGCACCGAGGCTCAGCGGCGCGCTCGGCCACAGCATGCGCAACGCCGCCTGATAACCGACCAGAAACGCCAGCCCTGGCGTCGCCATGCGCCGTCCGCCCGCGACCGCCAATTCGAAAGGCGTGACGCTGCCCAACGCTTGCAACAACGTGGCAAAACCCTCGGCCAGGTCGGCAACGGCGGGCAAGCGTTCACGGCTGTGCAGCAAATCTGACCAGGGCATAAGCGGCTCCTTTTGGGCTGTCATATAAGCATCACCGAACGTTCATGGCGATGACACCGGGGCTACATAGCCTGACTTTGCACAACACGGCTGCATAAAGAAAGTCGATCGGCTGCAACCCACGACGGGTTCAAGGCCCGTACGGAGATTCACATGACGCAAATCGCCCGCATCAGCGACACCGGCAATGAACGCCGCCTGCAAGCCGAACGCCTGGTTGGCGCCCAAGCTTTGCAGCAAGCCCAGGCCCTGCGCTTCAACGTCTTCAGCGGCGAGTTCAACGCCAAACTCAAAGGCGCGGAGCTGGGTCTGGACATGGATGATTATGATGTTCACTGCAGCCACATCGGCGTGCGTGACCTGAACACCGGGCGCCTGGTGGCGACCACGCGTCTGCTCGATCACACCGCTGCCAGCAGCCTCGGCAAGTTTTACAGCGAAGAAGAATTCAGCCTGCACGGCCTCGCGCATCTGCAGGGCCCGATCCTGGAGATCGGCCGCACCTGCGTCGACCCGGCCTATCGCAACGGCGGCACTATCGCTGTGCTCTGGGGCGAATTGGCCGAAGTGCTCAATCAAGGTGGCTACAGCTATTTGATGGGCTGCGCGAGCATTCCGATGCAGGACGGCGGCATTCAGGCCCACGCAATCATGCAGCGTCTGCGCGAGCGTTATCTGTGCACCGAACACCTGCGTGCCGAGCCAAAAAATCCGCTGCCGACACTGGATATTCCCTCCAACGTCATCGCCGAAATGCCGCCGCTGCTCAAGGCCTACATGCGTCTGGGTGCGAAGATCTGCGGCGAGCCGTGCTGGGACGAAGACTTCCAGGTCGCCGACGTGTTCATCCTGCTCAAGCGCGACGAACTCTGCCCGCGCTACGCCAAGCACTTCAAGGCGGCCGTGTGATGAGCCGGCTGCGGGTGTACGCGCGAATCGCGCGAGTGCTGCTGGTGGTGACGCTGGGGCTGACCATGGCCAGCGTCTTCGGCGTGTTCGAACGGATTGGCTTCGCGCATTCGATGGAGCGTCGCCAGCGCTGGTCGCGCTTCTTCATGGCGCGCCTGAGCAACGCCCTGCCCTTTCGCGTGACGGTGCATGGCGAGCTGCCGAAACAGCCGATGCTGTGGGTCAGCAATCACGTGTCGTGGACCGACGTTCCGCTGCTGGGCATGCTCACGCCGCTGTCGTTTCTGTCCAAGGCTGAAGTCCGCACCTGGCCGGTGGCCGGCTGGCTCGCGGCCAAGGCTGGCAGCTTGTTCATCCGTCGCGGCGCCGGCGACAGCCAGTTGATCCGCAAACAGATGACCCGTCACCTGCAAACCGATCACGCCTTGCTGATGTTCCCCGAAGGTACCACCACCGACGGCCGCTCGCTGCGCACTTTTCATGGTCGCTTGCTGTCGGCCGCGATTGATTCAGAGGTGTTGCTGCAACCGGTAGCGATCCGTTATCTGCGTGATGGCGAAATCGATGGGCTGGCGCCGTTCATTGGCGACGATGATTTGCTCTCGCACTTGATGCGGTTGTTCAGCCATGACTGCGGCGATGTCGAAGTACATTTGCTCAAACCGATCGCGTGTCAGGGTCGTGAGCGTGCAGCGCTGGCGTTCGAGGCGCAGCAGGCGGTGCAGAAGGCGTTGTTTGGATCGGTTCCCGACACCCGACAAGCGCCGATACGCCCGGCAATCGCTGCCTGAAACACAGATCCCTTGTGGGAGTGAGCCTGCTCGCGATAGCGGTCTATCAGTCGATGCAACTGTGACTGACAGACCGCTATCGCGAGCAGGCTCACTCCTACAATTAGATTTTCGGTGGTTTCGCGTTTTGTGCGAAATCCTGCAGTTGCGGGTAGAACAAACTGAAGTCTTCGCTCAGCGGTTCATACAACCGCCGCAATTCCTCCATCGCCCCCGCCAGCTCTTCAGGCCTGGTCAACCGTCGCGAGATCCCCCGCAGCACCTGTTCCAGCACTTCAAATTCGCGATATGAACCCAGCCAGTCGTTGGCAACCATGTGCGGCGCGATCTTCGCCAGCCGTTCGGGCAGTTGCCGTTCGCGGGACAGCACCTGATACACGTCAGCGGTGAACAGCTCCAGCGGCCGATCGGCATAGCTCGACCAATCCCGCGCCAGGCAGTGGTCGAAAAACACATCGAGGACGATCCCGGCGTAGCGTCGCCGGGTCTGCGAAAAACGTCCCAGGGCGATGTCCACCAACGGATGACGGTCGGTGAACACGTCAATGCGCCGATGCAGTTGAATCGCCGCCTCGATCTCCGGGGCAAACTGCCCTTGCAGGCGCCCTTTGACGAAGTCGCCATACAGGCTGCCGAGCAGTTGGCCGGGGCGCTGGCCACCAAGGTGCAAATGTGCGAGATAGTTCATGGGGCGCAGCTTAGCACTGCGTCCGCCCCGCTATCACCTCAATATCGTTATAACCCGATATAGCGATTTATAAGTTCGTCAGACCGATTTCATATTGGTATATCGCGATCTAACGATTTAAAGTTCGCCTCATCGCGATATATCGCCACTGCCAACACGAGCCCAAGCCATGAACCTCGACCTCGACGAAATAATAAAAGCCCTGGCGCACCCAGTACGGCGAGACATCCTCAACTGGCTGAAGAATCCCAAAGCCGAGTTTCCCGAGCAGTTGCACAACCACGAATACGGCATCTGCGCCGGGCAGATCGATCAACGCTGCGGCCTGTCGCAATCGACCGTGTCGGCGCACCTTGCAACGCTGCAACGGGCCGGGCTGATCAGCAGCCAGAAGGCCGGGCAGTGGCATTTTTTCAAACGTAACGAGGACGTCATCCAGGCGTTTCTCAACACCCTCAGTAAAGAGCTCTGACCCTTAACGTCAGCCAGCCGACAAGGAACCCCGCATGCCCCTCTCGCTCCTCATCCTGGCCCTGAGCGCCTTCGCCATCGGTACCACCGAATTCGTCATCATGGGCCTGCTGCCCGATGTGGCGGCCGACCTCGGAGTGTCGATTCCCGGCGCAGGTTGGTTGGTTACCGGTTACGCCTTGGGCGTGGCGATCGGTGCGCCGTTCATGGCGCTGGCTACCGCAAAGCTGCCGCGCAAGGCAGCCTTGGTGGCGTTGATGGGCATCTTTATTGTCGGCAACCTGCTCTGCGCGATCGCCAGTGATTACAACGTGTTGATGTTCGCACGTGTGGTCACCGCACTGTGTCACGGTGCGTTCTTCGGCATCGGTTCGGTGGTGGCGGCCGGTCTGGTCGCGCCGAACAAACGTGCTTCGGCGGTGGCCTTGATGTTCACCGGCCTGACTCTGGCCAACGTGTTGGGCGTACCGCTGGGCACGGCGTTGGGTCAGGAAGCCGGCTGGCGTTCGACCTTCTGGGCGGTGACTGTGATTGGTGTGATCGCGCTGATCGGCCTGATCCGTTTCCTGCCGGCCAAGCGTGACGAAGAAAAACTCGACATGCGCGCCGAACTCGCCGCCCTCAAAGGCGCCGGCATCTGGCTGTCGCTGAGCATGACCGCGCTGTTCGCCGACTCGGTGTTCACCCTGTTCACTTACGTTGCGCCGCTGCTCGGCGAAGTCACCGGCGTCTCGCCGCGTGGCGTGACCTGGACGCTGATGCTGATCGGCCTGGGCCTGACCGTCGGCAATATCATCGGCGGCAAGCTCGCGGACAAAGGCATGGCCGCCACGCTGATCGGCGTGTTCATTGCCATGGCCGTGGTCTCCACCGTGCTGAGCTGGACCAGCGTCGCGCTGATCCCGACTGAAATCACCCTGCTCCTCTGGGCCACCGCGTGTTTCGCCGCCGTGCCGGCGCTGCAAGTCAACGTGGTGACCTTCGGCAAGGCTGCACCGAACCTGGTCTCGACCCTGAACATCGGCGCCTTCAACGTCGGCAACGCCCTCGGCGCCTGGGTCGGTGGCAGCGTCATCGCCCACGGCTACGGCCTGACCCGCGTGCCGCTCGCAGCCGCCGCGCTGGCCGTGCTCGCGCTGCTGGTGACCCTGATTACCTTCCGCCAGAACGGCAATGCCGAGCTGGCCCCTGCTTCCAACTGATCAACTTCCCTTCAAGAGGCTTATAGACATGGCGACTATTTTCGATCCCATCAAACTCGGCGACATCGAGCTGAGCAACCGCATCATCATGGCCCCGCTGACCCGTTGCCGCGCCGACGAAGGCCGCGTTCCCAACGCGCTGATGGCTGAATACTACGTACAACGCGCCTCGGCCGGTCTGATCCTCAGCGAAGCCACGTCGGTAACGCCGATGGGCGTCGGCTACCCGGACACCCCGGGCATCTGGTCCAACGATCAAGTGCGTGGCTGGGCCAACGTCACCAAGGCGATTCACGCTGCCGGCGGCAAGATCTTCCTGCAACTGTGGCATGTCGGCCGCATCTCCCACCCGTCGTACCTCAACGGTGAAGCACCGGTCGCGCCAAGCGCCATCCAGCCCAAGGGCCATGTCAGCCTGGTGCGCCCACTGGCGGACTATCCGACCCCGCGCGCGCTTGAAACCGCTGAAATCGCCGACATCGTCGACGCCTACCGCACCGGTGCCGAGAACGCCAAAGCCGCCGGTTTCGACGGCGTGGAAATCCACGGCGCCAACGGTTATCTGCTCGATCAGTTCCTGCAAAGCAGCACTAACCAACGCACCGACCACTACGGCGGCTCGCTGGAAAACCGTGCGCGCCTGCTGCTGGAAGTGACGGATGCCGCGATCGAAGTCTGGGGCGCCGGCCGCGTCGGTGTGCACCTGGCACCGCGTGCGGATTCCCACGACATGGGCGATGACAACCTCGCCGAGACCTTCACTTACGTCGCCCGTGAACTGGGCAAGCGCGGCATCGCCTTTATCTGCTCGCGCGAAAAAGAAGGCGCCGACAGCCTCGGCCCACAGCTGAAAGAAGCGTTCGGCGGCCCTTACATCGCCAACGAAAAATTCACCAAAGAAAGCGCCAACGCCTGGCTGGCCGCAGGCAAGGCTGACGCAGTGGCGTTCGGCGTGCCATTCATTGCCAACCCGGATCTGCCCGCTCGCCTGAAGGCTGATGCACCGCTGAACGAGCCGCATCCGGAAACCTTCTACGGCAAGGGTCCGGTGGGTTACATCGACTATCCGACGCTGTAAGCCATACCCTGGAAACGCAAAAGCCCCCGACTTGTGAGAGTCGGGGGCTTTTTGTTGTTGGCGGAGGATGAGGGCAAGCGGCGAAACACGGTTTCACAAGGGCGACACAATTTCCCTACAAAATGCAGGGCTCGCTACGTTTAAACTCCCCCGTCGCGATCATCAGCCATGCCGGCTGATTGACATCCCCATGGCCCATTGCGCATTTTGTTTCATTTGCGCAGGCTGGGGCTCAGGCGCAGCATGTCCAGCCCGGTGTCGACCCAGCGTTCAGCTTCTGTATGCAGGTCAAAGCCGTCCGGTGCCAGCAGCCAGCCATATAGAAGGCCATCGATGTAGGCGTGAATACTGATGGCCGCGCGGGCGGTGTCGAGATCTGCCGGCAACTGGCCGCGATTCACCGCATTGCGCAGGGTCAGGCCGATGCGCACATTGCAGTCGAGGCTGGCTGTCCGGCGCTGCTGGCGCAGATCGCACATTTCATCGGTGAACTCGCATTTATGAAACAGAATTTCGTTGATGCGCCGGGTTTTCGGGTCCAGCGCAACTTGATGAAACAAATGAATCAGCAATTTGCGCATACAGCCCAATGGATCGAGTTCGTCCTCGCTTTCACTGGCCTTGGCCAATTCATCCAGCGGCTCATGCAGGCTGTCGAGCATGGCCTGAACCAGATCGGCCTTGTTGCTGAAATGCCAGTAGATGGCACCGCGCGTGACACCGGCCAGGGTCGCGATGTCCGCCAGGGTGGTGCGGGCGACCCCCCTTTCATAAAAGGCTTTCTCAGCCGCTTCCAGAATCTGGCTGCGGGTTTCTTGAGCTTCCTCTTTGGTACGACGGACCATGGCAGTAAAACCTCAAACAGGACGTTTCAGGGATGGCTGAATATCCGCTGAATAAAGAGGGGGCGATTTCTCATGAATCGACTCCCCGGCCTACAATTTCAAACCTTGCGACGACTTTTGTAACAGGGTGGGTACGCGGCGCAGGTATTTACAAACAACCATGAACGTAAGTATATTCCTTAGCAAGCTACTTATCCACCCGGTGCCCGATTTTTACTTTTCCACACTTCTTGTGCGCTTTTCGCGCGCCTGACCCGAGGATCTACATGCAATTCAAGCCAGCTGTTACCGCCCTGGTCACTGCCGTCGCCCTGGCATCGCTGCTCAGCGGATGTAAAAAGGAAGAAGCGGCCCCGGCCGCTCCGCCTCCTCAGGTCGGCGTCGTCACTCTGCAACCACAAGCGTTCACGCTCACCTCGGAATTGCCGGGCCGCACCAGTGCGTTCCGCATCGCCGAAGTGCGTCCGCAGGTCAACGGCATCATTCTCAAGCGTCTGTTCAAGGAAGGCGGCGACGTCAAAGCCGGCCAGCAGCTGTATCAGATCGATCCGTCGGTCTATGAAGCGACCCTGAAAAGCGCCGAGGCCAACCTGCGTTCGACCAAGTCGATTTCCGACCGCTATAAGCAACTGGTCGATGAACAAGCCGTCAGCCGTCAGGAATACGACACTGCCGTGGCCAATCGGATGGAGTCGGAAGCGTCACTGCAGAGTGCGCAGATCAATGTCCGTTACACCAAGGTTTACGCGCCGATTTCCGGTCGTATCGGCCGCTCTTCGGTGACCGAAGGCGCGCTGGTCAGCAACGGCCAGGCCGATGCCATGGCCGTGATCCAGCAGCTCGATCCGATCTACGTCGACGTGACCCAGTCGTCGGTGGAACTGCTGGAGCTGCGCCGCGAACTGGAAAGCGGCCGTCTGCAAAAGGCTGGCGACAACGCCGCCAAGGTCAAGCTGACTCTGGAAGACGGTAGTCAGTACAAGCTCGACGGCAAGCTGGAGTTCTCCGAAGTCTCGGTTGACCAGACCACCGGTTCGGTGACTTTGCGCGCGGTGTTCCCGAACCCGGATCACACCCTGCTGCCGGGCATGTTTGTGCACGCCCAGTTGCAGGCCGGTGTTAACAGCGCCGCGATCCTCGCGCCTCAGCAAGGCGTGACCCGCGACCTCAAAGGCACCCCGACCGCACTGGTCGTCGGCGCCGACAACAAGGTCGAGTTGCGTCAGCTCAAGGCCAGCCGCACCGTCGGCAGCCAGTGGCTGATCGAAGACGGCCTGAAGGCCGGCGATCGTCTGATCACCGAAGGCTTGCAGTACGTCAAACCGGGCGTTGAGGTCAAAGCGACCGAAGCGACCAACGTCGGCACCAAGAACCCGGCCCCCGCTCAGGCAGCTGATAAAGCCGCCGGCGGCCAAGGGGAGTAACTCATGTCAAAATTCTTCATCGACCGTCCGATTTTCGCCTGGGTAATAGCCCTGGTGATCATGCTGGTCGGCGCGCTTTCGATCCTGAAATTGCCGATCAACCAATACCCGAGCATTGCACCGCCGGCCATTGCGATCTCCGTGACCTACCCGGGTGCGTCCGCGCAAACCGTGCAGGACACCGTGGTCCAGGTCATCGAGCAGCAACTCAACGGTATCGACAACCTGCGTTATGTGTCCTCGGAAAGTAACTCCGACGGCAGCATGACCATCACCGCGACCTTCGAGCAAGGTACCAACTCCGACACCGCGCAGGTCCAGGTCCAGAACAAGCTGAACCTGGCCACCCCGCTGTTGCCCCAGGAAGTGCAGCAACAAGGTATCCGCGTGACCAAGGCAGTGAAAAACTTCCTGCTGGTGATCGGCGTGGTATCGCGTGACGGCAGCATGACCAAGGACGACCTGTCCAACTACATCGTGTCGAACATGCAGGACCCGATCTCGCGCACCGCCGGTGTCGGTGACTTCCAGGTCTTCGGTGCCCAGTACGCGATGCGCATCTGGCTGGACCCGGCCAAGTTGAACAACTTCAACCTGACCCCGGTCGACGTCAGAACCGCCATTGCCGCACAGAACGTTCAGGTTTCATCCGGTCAGCTCGGTGGCTTGCCTGCCGTCAAGGGCCAGCAACTGAACGCGACGATCATCGGCAAGACCCGTCTGCAGACAGCCGAGCAGTTCAAGGAAATCCTGCTCAAGGTCAACAAGGACGGCTCGCAGGTTCGCCTCAAAGACGTGGCTGAGGTCGGTCTCGGTGGTGAAAACTACGCGATCAGCGCCCAGTTCAACGGCAGCCCGGCTTCCGGTCTGGCAGTGAAACTGGCCAACGGCGCCAACGCCCTCGACACGGCCAAGGCCCTGCGTAACACCATCGACAGCCTCAAGCCGTTCTTCCCGCAAGGCATGGAAGTGGTGTTCCCGTACGACACCACGCCAGTGGTGACCGAGTCGATCAAAGGCGTGGTGCACACGCTGGTCGAAGCGATCGCGCTGGTGTTCCTGGTGATGTTCCTGTTCCTGCAGAACTTCCGCGCCACCGTCATCACCACGATGACCGTGCCGGTGGTATTGCTCGGTACGTTCGGCATCCTCGCCGCCGCCGGTTTCAGCATCAACACGCTGACCATGTTCGGCATGGTGCTGGCCATCGGTCTGCTGGTGGACGACGCCATCGTTGTGGTGGAAAACGTCGAACGGGTGATGAGCGAAGAAGGCTTGTCACCGAAGGAAGCCACGAAAAAATCCATGGGCCAGATCCAGGGAGCCCTGGTCGGTATCGCCCTGGTGCTGTCGGCGGTACTGCTGCCGATGGCGTTCTTCAGCGGCTCCACCGGGGTGATCTACAAGCAGTTCTCGATCACCATCGTTTCGGCCATGGCCCTGTCGGTACTGGTTGCCCTGATCTTCACCCCGGCGCTGTGCGCGACCATGCTCAAGCCGATTCCGAAAGGCGAGCACGGCACCCCGAAGAAAGGTTTCTTCGGCTGGTTCAACCGCAACTTCGACCGTGGCGTGCAGAGTTACGAGCGTGGCGTCGGCAACATGTTGACCCGCAAAGCGCCGTACCTGCTGGCTTATCTGTTGATCGTGGTCGGCATGATCTGGCTGTTCACCCGCATCCCGACCGCGTTCCTTCCAGAAGAAGACCAGGGCGTTCTGTTCGCTCAGGTGCAGACCCCGGCAGGTTCGAGTGCCGAGCGTACGCAGGTGGTCGTGGATGAAATGCGTGAGTACCTGCTGCGTCCCAACAAGGACGGCGGTGAGGCGGACGCGGTGGCGTCGGTGTTCACCGTGACCGGCTTCAACTTCGCCGGCCGTGGTCAGAGTTCGGGTATGGCGTTCATCATGCTCAAGCCGTGGGGCGAGCGTAACGCTGACAACAGCGTGTTCAAGCTCGCGGCCCGTGCCCAGCAACACTTCTTCAGTTTCCGCGATGCGATGGTGTTTGCCTTCGCCCCGCCAGCGGTACTGGAATTGGGTAACGCCACCGGTTTCGACGTGTTCCTGCAGGACCGCGCCGGTATCGGCCACGAAAAACTGATGGAGGCACGCAACCAGTTCCTCGGCATGGCAGCACAGAGCAAGGTGCTGACGCAGGTGCGGCCGAACGGCCTGAACGACGAGCCGCAGTTCCAGCTGGAAATCGACGACGAGAAGGCCAGTGCCCTCGGCATCACCATCAGCGATATCAACAACACCCTGTCGATCGCGCTGGGCAGTAGCTACGTCAACGACTTCATCGACCGTGGTCGGGTGAAGAAAGTGTACGTGCAGGGCCAGCCGGACTCACGCATGAGCCCCGAAGACCTGAAGAAGTGGTACGTGCGTAACGCCGACGGCACCATGGTTCCGTTCTCGGCGTTTGCCAAGGGCGAATGGGTCTACGGCTCACCGAAACTGGCTCGCTACAACGGTGTAGAAGCAGTCGAGATTCTCGGGGCTCCGGCGCCGGGCTACTCCACCGGTGAAGCGATGGCCGAAGTCGAGGCGATTGCCAAGAAGCTGCCGGCCGGTGTCGGTATCTCCTGGACCGGTCTGTCCTACGAGGAACGTCTGTCCGGCTCGCAAGCGCCAGCGCTGTATGCCCTGTCGCTGCTGATGGTGTTCCTGTGTCTGGCGGCGCTGTATGAAAGCTGGTCGATTCCGATCGCGGTCATGCTCGTGGTGCCGCTGGGGATCATCGGTGCCTTGATGGCCACCAGTCTGCGCGGCCTGTCCAACGACGTGTACTTCCAGGTGGGCCTGTTGACGACCATCGGTCTGGCGGCTAAAAACGCCATTCTGATTGTCGAATTCGCCAAGGAATTGCACGAGCAGGGACGCAGCCTGCGTGAGGCGGCTATCGAAGCCTGCCGCATGCGTCTGCGCCCGATCATCATGACGTCGCTGGCCTTCGTCCTCGGTGTTGTACCGCTGGCGATCTCCACCGGCGCCGGTTCAGGCAGTCAACATGCGATCGGTACGGGCGTGATTGGCGGTATGCTCACGGCCACGATCCTGGCGATCTTCTGGGTCCCACTGTTCTTTGTCACGGTTTCGTCCATGGGCCAACGTAAAAAAGCCCACGTGGATGACACTCAAGAAACTCCTAAAGAGGCTGGCCAATGAGCAAGTCGCTACTCTCCATCGCAGTCGCCGCCTTCGTGCTGAGCGGTTGCTCGCTGATACCTGATTATCAGCAGCCTGAGGCTCCGGTCGCAGGCCAGTACCCACAAGGGCCGGCGTATTCGCCGACCCAGGCACCGGCACAAGCCGCTGCCGAGCAGGGCTGGCAGCAGTTTTTCCATGACCCGGCGCTGCAGCAATTGATTCAGGTCGCACTGGAAAACAACCGCGACCTGCGTGTCGCGGCGCTGAACATCGACGCTTACGCGGCGCAGTACCGCATCCAGCGTGCCGACCTGTTCCCGGCGGTGTCGGCGAACGGTTCCGGCAGCCGCCAGCGCCTGCCGGCCCGCGCCTCGCAAACCGGTGAGTCGAGCATCAGCAGTTCCTACTCGGCGACTGTGGGCGTCAGCGCCTACGAGCTCGACCTGTTCGGTCGCGTTCGTAGCCTGAGCGAGCAAGCGCTGCAACAATACTTCGCCACCGAAGAAGCGCGGCGCAGCACCCAGATCAGTCTGGTCGCCAGCGTCGCCAACGCTTACCTGACCTGGCAAGCGGACAAGGAACTGCTCAAGCTGACCCAGGACACCCTCGGTGCCTTTGAAGAAAGCTACAAGCTGACCAGCCGCAGCAACGAAGTCGGTGTGGCCTCGGCGCTGGATCTGGCGCAGTCGCGGACCTCGGTGGAAAACGCCCGGGCGCAACTGGCGCGGTATACCCGCCAGGTGGCGCAAGACGAAAACAGCCTGACCCTGCTGCTCGGCACCGGCATTCCGGCCAACCTGCAAGCGGCCAAACCGTTATCAGACGACCTGCTCAGCGACGTGCCGGCCGGTCTGCCTTCGGATCTGCTGCAACGTCGTCCGGACATTCTGCAAGCCGAGCACAACCTGAAAGCGGCTAACGCCAATATCGGCGCAGCCCGTGCCGCGTTTTTCCCGAGCATCAGCCTGACCGCCAACGCGGGCACGCTGAGCCCGGACCTGTCCGGTCTGTTCAAGGGTGGCTCGGGAACGTGGCTGTTCCAGCCGCAGATCAACCTGCCGATTTTCAACGCCGGCAGCCTGCGCGCCAGCCTCGACTACGCCAAGATCCAGAAGGACATTGGCGTGGCGAACTACGAGAAGTCCATTCAAACGGCCTTCCAGGAAGTCGCCGACGGCCTGGCCGCGCGTCAGACCTACACCGAGCAGTTGCAAGCGCAGCGTGACTTCGTTCAGGCCAACCAGGATTACTACCGCCTGGCCGAACGCCGCTATCGCATCGGCGTCGACAGCAACCTGACCTTCCTCGATGCCCAGCGTCAGCTGTTCAGCGCGCAACAGGCGCTGATCACCGACCGCCTCGCGCAGCTGACCAGTGCGGTCAACCTGTACAAGGCCCTGGGTGGCGGCTGGAATGCGCAGACCGCGCAGAACGAGCCGGTGAAAGAAGAAGCACCGAAGATGAAGTTGTTCTGATCATCGGTTGAAAGCATCAAGCCCACCTTTTGGTGGGCTTTTTGTTGGCTGGCAAAAAAGATATGGCGCCTGCACCGGCGCCATCGCGAGCAGGCTCACTCCTACAAGGGAACGCATTCCAAATGTAGGAGTGAGTCTGCTCGCGAAGGGGGCCGTCCAGCCAATGCAAAGATTGTAGTGTTCGATAACCGCCCAAAACCCGCTTTCAACAATTGAACCCGAACACACAAGCCCTTCACCATTCGCCTCAGAAAACCAATAACAACAAGGTTCGACACCATGCCCCAGCGCCCTGCCCCGCCCGGCTGACTGCCGCCGCTTCACTCTTAATAGCAATCCCTGTCAACGCCCTGAAAACGATGACAGCGCAGCCGTTCGCCCTAAAAAAACAAGAGAGACCACGTCCATGACAGTTTTCCCTGTGCCTTATGCATTGCCCGGCCTGGTTGCATTGGCCATCGCCGGTCTGGCCCTGCCAGCGAGCGCCGAAGAAACCGGTTTCGTTGAAGGCGCCAAGGTCAACCTCAACTTGCGCAACTTCTACATCAACCGCAATTTCACCAATCCGACCAAAGCCCAAGGCAAGGCTGAGGAATGGACGCAGAGTTTCATCCTTGACGCCAAATCCGGGTTCACCCAGGGCACCGTCGGTTTCGGCATGGATGTGTTGGGGCTGTATTCGGTGAAGCTTGATGGCGGCAAGGGCACCGGCGGCACGCAGCTATTGCCGCTGGACCGCGACGGCCGTCCGGCGGACAACTTCGGTCGCACCAACGTTGCCTTCAAGGCAAAGTTGTCCGAAACCGAAATCAAGGTCGGTGAGTGGATGCCGGTGTTGCCGATTCTGCGCTCCGACGACGGCCGTTCATTGCCGCAGACCTTTCGCGGCGGCCAGATCACCTCGAAGGAAATCAACGGGCTGACCCTTTATGGCGGCCAGTTCCGCGCCAACAGCCCGCGCGACGACAGCAGCATGAGCGACATGTCGATGACCGGCAAAGCGGCGTTCACCTCTGACCGGTTCAACTTTCAGGGCGGCGAATACGTCTTCAATGACAAACGCACGCAGATCGGCCTGTGGAACGCCGAACTCAAAGACATCTACAGCCAGCAGTACATCAACCTGGTCCACAGCCAGCCGCTTGGCGACTGGACGCTGGGCGCCAACCTCGGCTTCTTTTACGGCAAGGAAGATGGCAGTGCCCGCGCCGGCGATCTCGACAACAAGACCTGGTCCGGGATGTTCTCGGCCAGGTACGGCGGCAACACCTTCTACGTCGGCCTGCAGAAACTCACCGGCGACAGCGCGTGGATGCGCGTCAACGGCACCAGCGGCGGCACGCTGGCCAACGATAGCTACAACGCCAGCTATGACAATGCGCAGGAACGTTCCTGGCAGTTGCGCCACGACTACAACTTTGCCGCCATGGGCATTCCCGGCCTGACGCTGATGAACCGCTACATCAGCGGTGACAACGTGCACACCGGGACCCTCACCGACGGCAAGGAATGGGGCCGCGAGTCAGAACTGGGCTATACCGTGCAGAGCGGCACGCTGAAGAACCTCAACGTCAAATGGCGCAACTCGACCCTGCGCCGGGATTTCAGCAATAACGAGTTTGATGAAAACCGGTTGATCGTCAGCTACCCGATCAGCCTCCTGTAAACCACGATTTAATCTGTAGGAGTGAGCCTGCTCGCGATAGCGGTAGATCAGTCACATTCGTAATGATTGACCTAATGCTATCGCGAGCAGGCTCACTCCTACAGGGGATTTGTGCCATTGGTCTGGATTTGTTGCGCCTCACAGGGCGCCGTATAGAGTTCCAAGACCTGAAGGACTCAGGCGCCCCACCCTTCCCGCTTCCGTTTCGTAGTCGGTCCCCAGCTGTGCACCAGGTTGTCATCGGAAGACACCATTGATCACCGGAGGATCACCTCATGATCAACCGACTCACCTCAGCACCCGACTGGGACGCCAAGGCGTACCAACAGTTTTCCCGACTCAGGCAACGCCCGGTCAACGAATTGCTCGACCGTGTCGATGTGCAAAACCCCAAGCGCATCTACGATCTGGGCTGCGGCACAGGCATCGCCACGCAATTATTGGCCAAGCGCTGGCCGCGTGCGCAGCTGCAGGGCATCGACAGCTCGCCGCAAATGCTCGACGAGGCCCGCGTTCTGCCGATCAAAGCGCTGTGGAAGCAATGCGATCTGCTGGCCTGGCAACCGGAGCAGCGGGCGGACTTGCTGTTTGCCGCCGCCGTGCTGCATTTTCTCGATGGCCATGAAACGTTGCTGCCGCGCCTGCTCGGGCATCTGAATCCTGGCGGTTGCCTCGCAGCGCACATGCCGGACTGGCGCGACGCGTTGTGGTATCGCTTGATGCTCGAAACACTGGAAGACGCAGGCCCCGGCGGCACGCCGTTGGGCACGCCTGAACTGCGCCAGCGCATGGCTTCGCGGACGTTGCTGACACTGGAGGATTACTACCGGTTGCTCGCCCCGCTGACCACGTCGCTGGACATTTGGGAGACCGAGCAGTTGCAAGTGGTGAACGGCAAGTCGCCGGTGTATGACTGGGTCAAGGTCTCGGCGCTGCGGCCGGTGATGCAGGCGCTGGATTCAGCGCAACAGGCGCGGTTTATCTATCACTACCTGATGCGGGTGCATGAGCATTACCCGCCAGAGGGCGATGGCTGCACGTTGTTTGCGTTCAAGCGGATATTTATTGTCGCCACGGTTTGATTTGTCGCATCCACTACCGCTATCGCGAGCAGGCTGTAGTGGTTCAGTTTTTTCAAACCATTGCGTAGGAGCATTAGGCCGCCTGCTGCTCAAATA
>NZ_JABWQQ010000044.1:0-14261 GCF_014268555.1 Pseudomonas sp. SWRI111
GGCTACCGCAACCGCTTTCAGGCCACGCCATGGGACGTGCCCAACCGCCCGCCCCTGCGCCACCCGAAACCACGCATCCTCGGCAGCCAGAGCGCCGTGGTCACCGGCCCGAAAGGCGAAGAAATCCACTGCGACGAATACGGCCGCGTCAAAGTCCAGTTCCACTGGGACCGCGAAGGCCAGGCCGACGACAAGACCAGCTGCTGGCTACGCGTCTCCAGCGCCTGGGCCGGCGCCCAGTACGGCGGCATCGCCATTCCGCGCATCGGCATGGAAGTGCTGGTCACCTTCCTCGAAGGCGATCCCGATCAGCCCTTGATCAGCGGCTGCCTGTACCACAAGGAAAACACCGTCCCCTACGCACTGCCGGCGAACAAGACCCGCAGCACCTTCAAGACCCTGAGTTCCATGGGCGGTGGTGGCTACAACGAACTGCGCATCGAAGACAAAAAAGGCCAGGAACAGATCTACCTGCACGCCCAGCGCGACTGGGACGAGAACATCGAACACGACCAGAAAATCCGCGTCGGCAACGAACGCCACGACACCGTGGAAAAGAACAGCTACACGGAATTCAAAGCCGAAGAACACCACACCGTCTACGCCGACCGCAAAGTCGAAACCCGCGCCAACGACCACCTCACCGTTGGCGTCAACCAGCACATCAAGATCGGCACCGGCCAGTTCATCGACGCCGGCCAGGAAATCCACCTCAGCAGCGGCATGAAAGTGGTGATGGAGGCCGGCGCGGAACTGACCCTGATGGGCGGCGGCAGCTTTATCAAGATCGATGCCGGCGGCGTGACGATGAGCGGGCCGGTGATCAACATGAACTCCGGCGGTAGCCCTGGCAGCGGCACCGGTGCGGCGCCGTTGATGCCGGGCGTGTTGAAACAAGCCGATGCCGACAAGGCCGGCCAAGTCCTGACCCCGGCGCAAATCAACACCCTCAAACGCAACGCGCCGTTCTGCGAAGAATGCGAAAAATGCAAGGCAGGTGCCTGTGCCATCTGAACGAATCACCCCCAAGGACTGGCTGGCGCAACAGCCGCTGCAAAGTGGCGAGCGTTTGTATCTGGTCATCAGCGCGGCGAGTGATGCCGAGCCGCTCAAACCTTTCTATCAGCAAGATCACGCAGCGCAACTGCTGCCAATCTGGAGCGGAACGCCCTACGCCGATTGGCTTCCCGTAATGCCGTATCTCGCCGAGATCACCTCCCACGCCAGTTTTCTGCAATGGATAGCTGAAACCGACGCATTGGACTGGGGTTGGCTAGCTGTATCCACAAGCACGCCGGAGACCGTGCTGGAACATTTGCGCAGCCTGACTCAGGTGAAAATGCCGGACGCTACCGAAGTGTTTTTCAGGTTCTGGGATGGTAGACATCTTCATCCGATCATCGAAGGGTTAGGTGCCACAGCAGGTGAGTTGCTGCCAGTGTTCCAACGTTACCTGATCAACGGACACGCTCTCGAAGTCGGCAGAAGAGCGGTACCTCCTGCAAAAGAGTGGCCTTGGTGGGAGATTCCTCAAACGCTATTGGATGCCCTCGCGGCAAAGGATCAAACCACCGTCGTCGAGAACCTGATGCAGTGGCTATCAGAAGATTGTCCTGAGTTGTTCTTCGAATTCCCCGAAGCCAATTTGCGCAGAAAGGTTGAGCGCTTCGTGCGCCAAAACCCAAACACAGAAGATATGGCAGAGCGTCTCGCTGCACAGCTGACAAAGGAAGTCACGTCATGAATACCCCGATTGGTACCCTGGTCCTGCGAGTGCTGGACGCCAAAGCGCCCGACGTGAGCCTGATTCTCAAGGACTTCAAAAACTGCCTGAGCGATTACAAAGAATGGGCAGACGGGTTTTGGAGTGGCTGGGCACTGGACGTCGATCAGACCTTCAAGGTCGGCAACGAAGTCAGCGTGACAGAACGCAAGACCAAGACTGGCGCCGTTGAAACCTATGCGACCTGCCCACTGGTGGGTGATTTCACGCTGATCCACATGTTTGAGTCAGCGCGATTTGTACCTATCGGAAATACTCCAGTGAAATTGGAGCCAGTCACCAAAGGCACCTTTTACGATGACGTTACCGGTCCGGTCATCGAAACCATGATCGGCCCAAGCGGCATCAAAGTGATCGAGGGGGCCAAGAAGGGCCAGACCTATCGCATCACGTTCTTCCCCAACGTATCCCAGAGTGACGTCAAAGCACTCTATGACTCCTATCAAGGCGTTATCGGCAAGCTTGAAGGCTGGCTGCAAAGCGAATGGTCGAGCAAGTTTCAACCGCAGTGGGCCAGCTACTCGGCGGCAGATCGTGCGGGGCGCTCGGTCATTTTGCTCAAACGAGCGCTTGACGGTTTTGAGCAAGCTCTACTCCGTCTGTGGGATGACATCAAAAACCTGTTCGACCTGCTCGCCCACCCTCAAAAAAACTACGCAAAACTCAAAGACTATTTGTCGGACGTCGAAATCGACAAGCTATACGCTGCTTCGAAAGAGTCCATTGCTTCAGGG
This sequence comes from Pseudomonas sp. SWRI111, assembly GCF_014268555.1. Classification (NCBI taxonomy): domain Bacteria; kingdom Pseudomonadati; phylum Pseudomonadota; class Gammaproteobacteria; order Pseudomonadales; family Pseudomonadaceae; genus Pseudomonas; species Pseudomonas sp. SWRI111. The sequence continues at coordinate 2,518 of NZ_JABWQQ010000044.1, forward strand.
TTGCTGATCCTCAGCGACGAACCGCTGATGTTCATCTATGTCTCGGCGATCGTGGCTTGGGTCGGCATGCTCCCGCCGCAGGTCATCGTCGACGTTATGACAGCGATCGCTTCGGAGTTTCTGATCAACGTACTACTGGGTATCTGCCTGACAGGTGGCGCTGGACTTGCGGTAAGAGCCGGGACAAAAGTCATCACCACGGTCAAATCGGGCGAAGCAATCAAGTACCTGGACGATCTTGCCTCGACCCTAATGACACTCAGCAACAAACACGCCCTGCCCGCCCACGCGCAAGCGTCGAAGCCCATCATCGCCAGCGCCAAGAATGTGCCGATGAAGCCTGCCAAAACCGCAGCGCTGAAAATCGATGAAGCTACTACCGAAGCACCAAAGGCTGCCCCGGGGAAGGCTGAGTCCAAAAGCCATGTAGAGGGGCTCCCGCCCAGAAGCCAGCTGCCGAAAACTGCAGATACTCCGAAACAGGAAGTCAAAGAGGCCTCTTCGTTTCCACGAGATAAAAAGCAAAATCAGACCACGCTTCAGCCAAAAGAAAAGGTCGACGACGCTCCCGATCAATCCAAGACGCCCGACGACAAAAGTGCCACCTGCGCCAAGAAAACCTGCACCAATGGCTGCCCGGTTTCGATGGTGACGGGTGAAGAGCTGTTGACGATTACCGACGGTGAACTCGGGGGTTTGCTGCCCTTTACATGGACGCGTCTCTATCGCACCAGTGCGGCGGAAATCGACTGCGGCCTCGGTTATGGTTGGAGTCACGCCCTCGCCCAGCGGGTGGACATCAATGGCGATGAAGTCGTTTGGACTGACCACGAAAATCGTGTCACGACCTTTCCGATGCCGAGCGAACAGCGCCCGGCAATCACCAATAGCCTTTCGGAAGCGGCTATCTTCATTGGCAGTGATCCTTCGGAGCTCGTTCTCACACAGGCTGGTGAACGTAAGCAGTTCTATCACTTCCGCTTCAACAGCAAAGGCGCGACGCTGATTGCTATCAGCGACAACTACGACAACCGCCTGCACATCACCCGTGACATCCACGGTCGGATCAAGCGCGTGGACAACGGGGCCGGTCGAGCACTTCTGGTTCGGTATGACCGCAAACACATCATCGCTATCGACTATCAGCAATTTGTCCCGGCAGACACACTGGAAGATGCGTGGAGCACCGTCCAGACCCTGGTCACCTACACGTACGATGCTCAGCAGCGCCTGACCAAAGCCACGAACGCTGCCGGTGAGTCTGAGCGTTACACCTACAACGAACAGAACGTCATTCTCGAGCGGCAACTTGCAGGTGGCGCGAGCTTTTACTGGGAGTGGGAAAAGGAAGGCAAGTCCGCGCGTTGCATCCATCACTGGGCCAGTTTCTCGCAGATGGACGCGCATTACGCCTGGGATGACAACGGTAGTGTCACGGTAACCAACGCCGATGGCAGTGAAGAAATCTACACCCACGATGACCAGGCTCGGCTCGTCGCCAAGGTCGATCCGGATGGTGCCGAGCACTTAAAAGCCTATGACGACAAAGGCCGACTGATCGCCGAAAAAGACCCGATGGGGGCGGTCACGGAATATCAGTACAACGAGGCCGGCCGTTTGATCGCGGTGATACCGCCAGAAGATGCGCCGACTACCTACGAGTACTACAAGGGCTTTGTCCGTGTGGTGAATCGCGGTACCGCCAAATGGGTCTACTGGCGTAACGACCAGGGTGACATCACTGAACAAGTCGACCCGGACGGCAATTCGACGCATTACACCTATGATCGCCAAGGACGCCTGCTGGAGATCCGCCATCCTGACGGTAGCCGTCACCAACTGGGGTGGAACAATCTCGGCCAATTGCTGGAGGAGCGTCTGCCGGACGGCGGCCAGCGTAAGTACCGCTACGATGCGCTAGGCCGACAGATCACACGTCAGGCTGAAACCGGAGCGATTACTCATTATCAGTGGGATGCAGCCAATCGGCTGGCACAAATCACTCTGCCCGGCGGCGCTACCCGTGCCTTCACCTACAACCCATACGGCCGCGTCACTGCAGAACGCGACGAACTGGGGCGCATCACCCGCTATGAGTACGCCGACAATCTCCATCTGGTCAGCCGTCGAATCAATCCGGACGGCAGCCAACTGCGCTATCGCTACGATAACGCGCGCCTTCTGCTCACTGAAATCGAAAACGAACGCGGTGAGCATTACCATCTCGATTACTACAGCAACGGCCTGATCCAGCAGGAAACCGGCTTCGACGGGCGTCGCACTGCGTACGAGTACGACCTCAACGGCAAACTGTTGAAGAAAACCGAGTTTGGTGACGACGGCAGTGAGCTGGTGACCGAGTATCAGCGCGACGCTGCCGGCCGACTGCTAGTGAAGACCCTGCCGGACGGCGAGGAAATTCACTACAGCTACGACGCACTTGGCCGCCTGGTCAACGTGGACGACGGTCATTGGCCGCTTGCCTATGAATATGATGTGCAGGATCGGCTGATAACTGAGCATCAAGGCTGGGGCACCACACGTTACGAATACGACAGCGTCGGACAGCTCAGTCACTGCCGACTGCCGGATGGCAGCACACTCGATTATCGCCACCAACCCGGCGGGCATCTGAGCAGCATCGACCTCAACGGCACACGCCTGACTTCTCACCAATTCAATGCCGGTCGTGAACAGCAACGCCAGCAAGGTCTGCTGCTCAGCCAATACCAATACGACGAACAAGGTCGCCTGCAAGCGCACAGCGTCAGTCAACGTGACAAAAACGTGCTCCAGCGTCGCTACACCTACGACGCCAACGGCAATCTCGCCGGCATCAATGACAGCCGTAAAGGCAATCGCAGCTACCACTACGATCCGCTGGATCGCCTGATCAACGTACGTGGCGCAACACCCGAAAGCTTTGCCCATGACCCTGCTGGCAACCTGCTCGGTCAAACCGACACACCTGTTGCCAACCTCGCCAACGTCAAAGGCAACCGTCTGCTGATGCAGGGCGACCGCCACTACGGCTATGACGCCTACGGCAACCTGGTCCAGGAGCGGCGCGGAGCCGGCCAGAAACTCGTCACTGAATACCGGTATGACTGCCAGCATCGCCTGGTCGGCGTAAGACTGCCGGGCGGCAGCACGGCTTCTTACAAATACGACGCCTTCGGCCGCCGCATCGAGAAAGCCGTCGACGGACACACCACCGAGTTCTTGTGGCAAGGCGAACGCTTGATCGTTGAAAGCGGGGATAGCCGTTATCGAACTTACATCTACGAACCCGGTAGTTTCCGTCCACTGGCGATGCTCGACGGAGAAGGCCCGGTAAAAGCGGCCCCGTTCTACTACCAACTCGACCATCTCGGCACGCCGCAAGAACTCACCGACTACAGCGGCGAAATCATGTGGTCGGCGAAATACCGTGCCTATGGCAATGTCGCAGCGCTGGACGTGGCCGAAATCGACAACCCGTTGCGCTTCCAGGGTCAGTATTTCGATGCGGAGACGGGGTTACACTACAACCGGCACCGCTACTACAATCCGGGGACTGGACGGTTTTTGACGCCTGATCCGATCAAGCTTGCGGGTGGGTTGAATAACTACCGGTACGTGCCAAATCCTACAGGTTGGATCGACCCATTAGGACTAGACACAACTCCTATTGATTGCCCTGGCGGAGCAAATTGCACCCCTCCAGTTAAAACGTTGGATGAGCTGGTTCCTGGGGGCAGCGTACCCAGCGTAAAAGACGGGGCATTCAACAAATGGTTCAACGAACTCACACCGGAAGAATTCGATACCGTCTGGTCAAACGAAGACTATAAAAACTCAATCAAAGATAGGTTAAGGTACCCTGGTGGCATGCATGAATGGCACATGGTTTCGAGGGCGGACACATTTAAGCGCTGGGGTGTAAGTGCAGAGCAAATTTATGAGCTACGCACTGCCATTTCTGACGTAAAATTTGTGAATCCTGCTGGTCAACATGGCGGGAAGGGATCTACTAAAGCACACAATGAAATTCTTAAAATAATTGACAACTCGAAAGATTATGGTGAATTCCGCCAAGGCCTTAATGAGTGGGCTAGTCGTAGGTTAGATGGCGGCGTGGACGCGCTTCCTTCAGGGCTAAAAAAGTGAGGATTTTGTATGAAAAGAAAAACAGTATCGATTTGGACTGCTAACTCTGACTGGCAGCCAACCGTTCTTAGAGAAATAATGACACCGGTATATTCCGAAGATGGAGCATCCTTAGGCTCCGAATTCACAAATGCGTTCTCACTTGGCTTCATTGACGATGACGTAATCGAAGCAGATATCGTTGAGCCAACCAATCTTTTGGAAGAAGCCATTCAAGGCTTCTCTTACGATTCAGACATCGCATCTGATATAAAAAGAAAAAACACTCCTACAACACCCTCATTATTTAATACCGTAATCGCAATTTACGATTTTACATATAAGGGCACCCCAAAAACCCGTACGTTACGAGAAATAGAAATTACATATCGTGGCCATTTCGAATACCAAGAATAACACCCAAAAACACAAAAAAAGAGGACAAACGTATCTTCTAGGCACCGAAAATAAATCTGCCCCCCTTTTCTCTTAGAGGAGGTTCTTCCCTACGAGCAGATTCAACATCCAGATGATGCCGCATATCAGGAAATAAGTTTCGCTATATTTGAAAGGCCGCCCAGCGGAGACCGCAAAATTATACTAATCAAATTATAATCATTAATTGAAAATCAGACGAGCAATATCCATCGAACAGACAAGCAATCGGTAACAGAGGTTTTAAAAAAGCTAACCACAAACACAAACATAAATAGCGAACCCGCAGGGTTCTTTCATAATTTTATTTAAAAGTAGTTCTTCTGATGCCCATTTGTCCCGTCCTCATTAGCCCCGAAACCAGATGATCCGAGATTTAGCTAGGAAGTATCAAACGGGCGAGAAAACGGAGCTTACCGAATGGGTCCCAGGCGGAGCTACCAAAAGCGGAACAAAATAGGCAGCTTTGATCGGCTCGGAAAACGTTACTCACAACAGCGATATTGGAACATTGTTGAAAACTTTGATGACTGGGAAAAGCTACAATGAAGACTACTTTTGAAACAGCTTTAGAACTTCATGAAATATCCGACTTCTTTAAAGGCAATGGAAAATATTTTGCCCGCGGCTCCGATTGGGGCGACCATCTCTTCGTTAGCAACTGGCAGGAAATGTGCAGAGTTTTAAAACATCAAAAAGCGGCACAAAGCCTGCTGACCACCATATTTGAGGATTACGCAAAACATTTAAAAGAAGATTATTTAGATGCAGAAGGATTGTTTTCAAACATAAGCGCTTACTATACACTCAAAAGCAAAATCGCATTCCTGTCGGCCAACAATTACGACTTAATTGAAAGCCTTGACGAGAAAACCAAAAAAAACATAGAAAAACTATTCCGCATCCTTAGACAGCAGTACGACATAGAAAACAAAGATTTGCCAAAGTACAAATTTGATGATGAAATCGAACGACTAAAACTCAAAGGCTGTCTAATTAATCTCGAACATCTTTGAGCAAGACATATAACACTACGACCTCATGCGACCAAATGCCCTCACGGATAAATATTAGATCATTTTATGGCAACGCAATTACAGCCCTGAGTTTAGCACATAGACATATGCGATGATGCAGCACAACAACTCCACCTAGATGGACAAATAGTAAACCTCGACAAACCAGGCATATTTCCAGTTCCGTAAAAAACCGCCTCTTTGCGAAAAACCATAAAGAGTACTGTGATCCACAAGGCCTGAGTTGTGCGCGGGATGGCTCAATCCTACCCGGAGGAGGTGTGTAACTTCTCAATGCTTCGAAAGATAATTATGAAAAAAACACCCAATTGAGCAGGCGAAAGATGAATCAAGCTCTCCTCCACGAAATTGCTAAACGCAACGGATTTATTGTTGCATTATTTTCCGATCACCCAGATTTTTTTTCATCTTGGTCATTACGAGTAACAAAGAGCAATACCACATATATGATTGACAACGACGGAAGAAATGAATGGTTGATTCTTTACAAGGAAACTTCTCCAAATAAATATCAAGAATTAGACAAAAAAACATCTCACACAATGAATAATAATGAAAAAGCCAACATATGCGAAATATGGCTTCAAACAATCTCAAATTAATGATTCCAGACTGCGGAATTTCCTTTGGCAAGGCGAACACCTGATTGTAGAAAGCGCAGAGAACCGCTACCGCAGCTATGTCTACGAATTGGGTGCCTTACGACCGTAGGCAATGCTCGACGGCAAAGGCCCACGCAAAGCTAAGCCGTTCTGCTGCCAATTCAACCACCTCGGCACGCCGCAGGAACTCACCGACTACAGCGTGACAGGTACACCGCCACGCTGGGAGACGATTTTCATCAAGCTATGGCAACCGCTTCAGGCTACGTCATTGAACGCGCCGAATCGCCCACCGTTGCTCTCGCCAAAACCGCGCTTCCTGCGGCAGCCAGACAGCTCTGGTCACAGGCGCAAAAGGCAGTGTCAGATCTTTCTAACCACGATCCACTACTGCTTTCCTCCAGTCCGCAGGCAAAAAAATCGCAGCCTGACACTGCGATTTTTTTAAACGGTAACTTTAAACCGCCGCCAACCGCACCTGCTTCTCCAACTCCACCTTCAACCCCGGCTCCAATTTCAACTGTCGCGCCAGTTCGTCCAGATAGCTCTTCTCCATAAAGTTCTCCTCATCCACCAACATCACACTGGCGATGTACATCTCTGCCGCCATTTCCGGCGTGCTCGCCGCGCGAGCGACGTCGGTAGGGTCGAGGGGTTTGTTCAGTTCGGCGTGGAGCCAGTGTTGCAGTTCCTGATCGTTGTCGAGTTTTGTGAACTCGCCTTCGATCAGTTCGCGCTCACGATCATCGATGTGGCCGTCGGCTTTGGCGGCGGCGACCAGGGCTTTGAGAATGGCCTGGCTGTGCTGCTCGACCTGTGCCGGAGGCAGACGGTCGAGGGTTTGCGGTTCCCGTTGGGGAGCGCTGCCTTTTTGCGCGTTGTAGTTGCCGTAGGCCTTGTAGGCCAGAACGCCCAGCGCGGCGAGGCCGCCGTAGATCGCGACTTTGCCGCCGACCTTGCGCACCTTTTTATTGCCGAGCAGCAGGCCCATCGCGCCTGCGGCCAATGCACCACCGCCCGCGCCAGAGAGCAGGCCGCCAAGGCCGCCACTACCAGAGGCGCCGCCCAGCAAGCCGCCCAAGCCACCACTGGCCGATTTGTTCTGAGCGCCGCCGGCCTTGTTCTGCAGCATTTCCTGCCCGGACTTGAGCAGTTGATCGAGCAATCCACGGGTGTTCATGTTCCGCCTCCAAACAAGGGTTATCCGGATCTAAGGCCCTCAGCCTAGTTCGAAAGTGCCCGAACCCGACCTGCGAGTGTGCTTCCAGATGTTGCTCGATCACAGCGGACGCTTGGATATGCACTCATGCCGATCTATCAGAACCCACCACGGTTGACCCTGATGATGGCCCTGCGTCAAACCGTCATTTCATTGCAGCGGGCAGGGACTCGCCAGAACCCTTTGGCCCCGCTACCGGGACGGTGCCGGGATCAGAAAGACGAAGCGCATTATCAAAAAGAAAGCTCTGCCTGATCGTGTTTCAGCAAGGAAATCCGCTCGAACAACCTGATTTTTTCGTTGGCTTTTTGCTTGGCGTGCTCGGACATGAACGCAATCAACTCTTCGAGCTGACAGACGTCACCCACTACTTTGAACGACTTTTCTTTATTGACGAAAACAAGGGACTTCTTCTTCCTCGACAGTAGCTCTATGACGTTGCTCAGCGTACCGGTGCTTTTTGCGTCCCAGATCATCAATCCGTAGTCAGCCTGTTCTGCCATCGCTACGTCTTTTTCAGTAAAAAAAGCTCTCGACCCCTTTGAGTGTCTGGATTCGACTGTTTTGGCGGACCATTGACCAAGGTTGTTACGCGGCGCTGAACCGCTGCAAAAAACGGTGGTTTTTGACCGCTCGAGGCTCAACAAATACTCCTGAATCGAAGTATCGGCGCCACCCGCATCACCAACAACCACCTCAAAATCAGACGCCACGATATTATTGATGCGCTCTTTAACCTTTGGATCAAGGTTCTTGATATTGATAGAGCCAGCAATAAATACAGTTGTCATGGGTTCATTTCCAAGTTAGCGCTGCTACATAAATCTTTCCAGCGCCCAGCCTTGATCCAAGGGCCGAGCACCTGCAGCGATGCGCAAGATTCAAACAAATAACGGAAAAAACACTGGTTAGGGTTGGTCACGCTGGCGTGAGCGCAAAAACAGGCATTTCCTACAGATGTAGCCTTCATGAAAAAGCCTAATTTCCTACGCTGTGCGTCGAAGGAGTAGACTTGTCGCCGCGAGCGCCTAACCGATACGCTTTATCCCGTCGCTGCCAATTCAGCGACCCGGGGTCGAAGCCGGAAACTGTCAAAACGGTGCTTGCATGCCCTCCATTGAACTGCGGATTTTTCATGGCTTCAGTTCTGTTTTATGGCGGGCCGTGTGGCGCGGGCCTTCCGGCTTTACCGTTTCGACAGGAAGCAACCCGACTTCGAACGCCCCTCGGCTCGCCACCCAATTTTTCGAAGAATTGGTGGCGACTTTCCAACTCGAAACGGAAGTCACTAAATGTCTACGCAAATCCAGAATCCGCCGTCCACGCACTTCACCCCCACCGTCTTCACCCGCCACAACCGCTTCCTCCACGCGTTCATGCAAGACCACCAAGCCTGGTTCTGTGTCCAGGATCTCGGACGTCTGATGGGTTATCCACTGAACGAACGCCTCACGCTGAAACTCGATCCCGACCAGCGTCGCAAAGTCCTCCTGCGCCGGGACGGCGAAATCCTCGATTGCGCAGTGGTCAGCGAGTCCGGACTGTTCGCCCTCCTCGTCCATCACTTCGTCCCGGAAAACCGTCACCTGCGCCAATGGCTGAGCCATGAGGTCATTCCGACGATGCGCGAAATCCATTCAAGCCCACAGGAAAACCACCCGTGCCTGAGTTCGATGCATTGGGCGGGCGTTACCGTGCCGTTGCTGCACTGGCAACAACAGGCCTGGGTCAAATGGCGTGATGTGCCGGAGTTGATGCACGGCCAGCGGCCGTATCCGGTTCAGGGAAGTTGTCGCTAAAACCTGGTGAGCAAATTCTGTGGCGAGGGAGAAAGCTCCCTCGCCACAGGTTTATTGAACCGGCCTCCGTGAAAGTCAAATGGCTTTCACGGTGCCTGCCCCGGCGTTAAAACCGCGAAACACTCCGCATCGCATCCACCAGATACCGCATGGCTATCCGGTCGCTCTCCGACAGCTCTCGATAACGCTCCACCAGTTTTAATTCTTCGGAGTTGAGCCGGCGTCTTCTGCGCCCGCCGCCCAAGCAAGGGAAGATGCCCAACATTTCGGTGATGCCCTGTATTTTTGCCATGGACGATGTCCTTCTCTATTGAGTCAAGAAACTGCAAAACCCCACATCGCCCTGCCTCTTCGAGCAGCGTCGTGTGCCCTGCCGGCACGAAGGCTTGTATCCGGTCTTGCCCATAGAATAGGAATTAAATCGGCGCTGAAAAGCAGTTTTTAGAGTAATTAATCGAAAAAAGCAGATATGCCCTCTAAATCAGAAGACCCTGTCGGAAATTTAACCGACATGTCTTGTTTCATTGACGCGCCATCGCTGTGCTATCAACGAATTTTGCTATTCGAGCGAACCGTTTAAGCTAGCCGGCATCTGTTACTAGTCCGCTGCGTTTGGCCAAAGGCATGTCCAAACCGATATTTCTGATCCAGCACGTGCCAGGAAAGGCGCGGGATTGCACACGACAGGTTGTATTTATGCATCGCAGGAATTTGCTCAAAGCGTCCATGGCCATCGCGGCTTACACCGGTCTGTCGGCCACTGGCCTGCTGGCTACGCGTGCCTGGGCTGCCAATGGTGGCGCCGCCGATGGGGAGGCCCAGGCCTTCGATTTCGAATCGTTGAAGCGGCAGGCAAAGCAGCTCGCCGGCAGCGCCTATCAGGATACGAAGCAGGTCTTGCCGCCAACCCTGGCGACCATGACGCCGCAAAACTTCAACGCGATCCGCTATGACGGCGAACATTCCCTGTGGAAGGAAAACAAAGGTCAGCTGGACGTGCAGTTCTTCCACGTCGGCATGGGTTTCCGCCAGCCGGTGCGCATGTACAGCGTCGATCCGAAGACCCGCATGGCGCGCGAAGTACATTTTCGCCCTGCCTTGTTCAACTACGAAAACACCTCGGTCGACACCCAGCGGCTCAAGGGTGACCTGGGGTTCGCCGGCTTCAAACTGTTCAAGGCGCCGGAACTGGATCGTCATGATGTGGTGTCGTTTCTCGGCGCCAGCTATTTCCGTGCCGTCGATGCCACTGGCCAATATGGCCTGTCGGCGCGTGGTCTGGCGATTGACACTTACGCGAAGAAGCGCGAAGAGTTTCCCGACTTCACTAAGTTCTGGTTCGAGACCCCGGACAAGAACGCCACACGCTTCGTAGTCTACGCCCTGCTCGACTCGCCAAGCGCCACTGGCGCCTATCGCTTCGACATCGATTGCCAGGCCGAGCGTGTGGTCATGGAAATCGACGCGCACATCAACGCGCGCACTGCCATTGAACAGTTGGGCATTTCGCCAATGACCAGCATGTTCAGTTGCGGCACCCACGAACGCCGCATGTGCGACACCATCCACCCGCAAATCCACGATTCGGATCGCTTGGCAATGTGGCGCGGCAACGGCGAGTGGATCTGCCGACCGCTGAATAACCCGGCGAAGCTGCAATTCAACGCGTTCGCCGACAAGGACCCGAAAGGTTTCGGCCTGGTGCAGACCGACCACGAGTTCGCCAATTATCAGGACACCGTCGACTGGTACAGCAAGCGCCCGAGCCTGTGGGTAGAACCGACAACCGCGTGGGGCGAAGGCTCTATCGATCTGCTGGAAATTCCTACGACCGGCGAGACGCTGGATAACATCGTCGCGTTCTGGACGCCGAAGAAGCCGGTGGCTGCCGGCGATTCGCTGAATTACGGCTACAAGCTGTACTGGAGCGCGCTGCCACCGGTCAGCACGCCGTTGGCGCGGGTGCACGCGACCCGCTCGGGCATGGGCGGCTTCACCGAAGGCTGGGCGCCGGGTGAGCATTACCCGAAGGTGTGGGCGCGGCGCTTTGCCGTGGACTTCACCGGTGGCGGCCTGGAGCGCCTGCCGCAGGGCACCGGGATCGAGCCGGTGGTGACCTGTTCCAACGGCAAGGTGCAGGACTTCAGCGTGCTGGTGCTGGATGACATCAAGGGTTACCGGATTCTGTTCGACTGGTATCCGACCGACGACAGCGTAGAGCCGGTGGAGCTGCGCTTGTTCATCCGCACCAATGACCGCACTTTGAGCGAGACGTGGTTGTACCAGTATTTCCCGCCGGCGCCGGAGAAGCGCAAATACCCTTGAGGTTTCGTAGCGTCTGACAGGGCCTCATCGCGAGCAGGCTCACTCCTACAGGGGATCGCATTCCAAAATGTAGGAGTGAGCCTGCTCGCGATAGAGCCAGACCAGGCAACCGATGATTTTCAGGATCGAGTAGGAGGCGGATTTACATCCGCCGTCCTCTCACACCACCGTACGTACGGTTCCGTATACGGCGGTTCAG
>NZ_JABWQQ010000045.1:0-14208 GCF_014268555.1 Pseudomonas sp. SWRI111
TACAATTGAATCGCGTGGAGTCTGATGGATATGGGTCGGCTGGCAGGCCGCCTTCGCTGGCAAGCCAGCTCCCACAGAAAAGCAAAAGCAAGCCGCTCTGGCTTCTGACCACTCAACACGATGAGCGTTAGCTCAAGTACCGCCTTTGCTTCTCACCACTCAACACAATGAGCGTTAGCTCGAGTGCCGCTTTTGCTTCTCACCACTCAACACAATGAGCGTTAGCTCGAGTAACGCTCTTGATCTTGATGCACGGCGCCCGTCGGAAGGCTGAGCGGAGGGATTGATCCGGGGGTGGGAGCGCAGCGACCGTACGACGAAGTCGTACACAGCGGAAGGAGGTGCAGCGAAGCAAACCGGAAACGCTGCGCCCGGATCGATCCCGCAGCGAAGGCACCCCGAGCCACAGCGAGGGGCCGCACGTCAGGGCAAAAGGCCTTTGGTTACTTTGGGCCCCCAAAGTCACCCGCCGTAAGGGCGGAACCGCCAGCCGCAGCACCAAAAAAAACGGATATTCCCCCCAACCCGCCAGAGCCAGGCCAACTGTCAGGCCGCCTTCGCAAGCTGTAGCTCGCTCCCCCCCCCCAGTGAAGGGCACCACGCGAAAACCAGCGATCCCCCGCAATACATATCTACCACCAAAGCCGCCACCCCCCTCGCCATGCTGAAGGCTCTTCCCACCAGCCTGGAGACCGTGCCCATGAGCACACCCAACAGCCCACCCTCACCGGCAGAAACCAAAAGCGACCTCAACCAGATCGGACAAAACCTGTTCAGGATCGACACCCCACTGCTCGATGAACAACCGCCGACCGCCGAACAGCGCTACCTCAAGCGCCTCGACGAGCAGCTCAAGGACTACCGCGAACGCTACCTGCAACGTAGCCGTCCGCTGTACCAGAAACTGGCCAACAGCGACCTGCACAGCGAAGAAGGCAAGAAGCTGCTCGCGACACTGAAAATCCGCCTCAACACGCAACTGATCAACCTGGACCTGAACGAGCGCATCGAGGGCAAGCCTGCGAAAACCTACCTGATCTACGAGGCCGGGTTTACCGCTCTGGAACAGGAGGCCCGCCAGGCCGTCAAGGATCGGCTGCTGCACCCGCAAGTCGGCGCGCTCCTGGAAAAAACCGCGCTGGCGCCGATGCTGCGTCCGGCCATGTACGCCTTACAGTTCAGCTATCAGGAAAACACCGTCGAACTGGCCGGAGCCTTTGTCATCACCGAAAAGGATCACCCCAGGGTCAGCGACTTGCTTTCCGACCAGAGCGTCGGGTTTGCGGTGTTGTTCACCCCGGCCAGAGGTATTGAGTTCTTCGACTCTCTGGCCGACCTTGATGCTCACCTGCTCAAGTGTGTGAAGCACGCCACAGCCGAAGACGAATTCATGCACATGCTGCCCTCGCGTTTCCATGGAGTGGGCGTCGCCGGAATCTGGCCGCTGCAGCTGTCGTTGATCGACAGTGAGCCACTGTTCGAACATACCTATGATGCGTTGATCGATAAACGCACGCAGGATGTCGAACGCGCCTTGAGCCTGATCGACAACCCGCAACATGACGCTGCCCGGTTGTGCGCAGCGCTCGACCGGGCCATCGCCGACGTACTGCCGGACCTCACGCCGCGCCTCGAACTACGCGCGCAAACCTTGTTTGAACGCCACCTTTATTACAGCGCACCGGATTGGTATCGCAGCGCCAGCGAACCCCGCCGAACCGAACTGGCGCAGCATCTGCACAACTACAGCCAGGCGCGTCACGATCTGTTGCAACTGATGGGGGCGGCGACCAGTCCACCGACGCTGGCACGCTACCAATGGCTGGAGCGGCTCAGCGATGACCTGGAGATCGACGACCTTGATCCCGACCACTTACAGATCAATACCCGTCGCCATCTCGCCGGGTACGGCGTGTATGAGCACCAACGCAGCCTGACCGATCTGGCCCTGCTCTGCCCGCATACGGGGGATGAGTCGGCGGGTTCGGATTTTCTGCTCAAGACCACCCTCACGTACAACAACGCGCCGCTGCCTGAAGAATACGCAGACGTGACGCCGGCATGGCTGATCCGGCAAGCACTGAGCCTGCAACCACGAATCGATTTTTCCAACGTGCAAAAACAAATGCACGCGTTGCCCGCCGTCAGCCAGGCCATCGAGCATATGTTCGATCAGCGCATTGTCGCGCTGGCCTACACGGCGTGGCTGCAAGGCCATTTGCTCGCAAGTGACTGGCAATTGATTCAGGACTTGCGCGCCGGCAATGCGTCACACCTGCAAGCCGCGCTTTTGTCGCTGCACGGTGCGCAACTCCAGGACCTCTGGGTCCTGCGCCAGAGCGATGCCTCCGGCGCCCTCAAGCGCGTACTGCTGTGTACTCCGCAAGCCCCGCGAGAGCAGCAGTTTCAGGCGTTTGCCAGCGAGCTGGAGTGTCAGACCCATCTGCTCGGGTGGGCCGCTCACAATGACGCCGCCGACAGCATGAAAGCCTATCTGGTCAACCGCACGCCGCTGCGTTTTCGCCAGAACATGCAGAAAATCCTCGCGGCGCTGGGCTTCAAGCCTGAGGCGATGGAACACAAGGAAGTCAAATTCATCAATATCGGCACTCACCGCGATTGCCTCAGGGCTATGACCCGGCACTTGCTGGCTACGCGCGTTGACGACTATGACTTCGGCACCCCGCTGTGGTACCGCTCGACCTCGGCCAGCAACCGCAAAAAGCTCACCACGCTGACCGAAGAGGCCGAGTGTGTCCTTCGTGCATTCGACAAGCACCCTTCTTCGGGCAGCGGTTTTCAAGGCTTTGACGCCTATGTCCACGAACAGGCGAAAATCAGCCTCAACCGTCTGCTGAATCGTCCCGCCAACGACGTCGATCCGGATAGCGTGCGGGTACACGCTCAGACCTCGGTCGTGCCGTCACAGACACCGGCGCCGCTGACCTACACACGGTTGTTTCGTGACGGCTATCCAGATAATTTCGGCCTGATCGATCCGAAAATTTCGCAGTCGGCGCGTTTCACCGGCCCGCCGGGGATTGATGTGAGTGCACTGACCCCGCAAAACGTCGCGCGCTCGGTCACCGGCGTTTGGATCGGCCAACGTTATACCGACAAGGTCAAGGCCGAGCTGCAAAGCGCTGCAAGCGTGGGCTACGGATTGCGACGCAACACCACGCTGGCGATTACCCAGCGCCAGATGAAGCGCGCCGCTCTTGAATGCCAGTTGCAAGGACACATCGCCAGTGCGGACCTGCAATGGCTCGAACAGAGTATCGACAGCCTGGGCGATACGACGCCAGAGACACGCACTCGCTACGCCCTGCATCGCCTGATGATCGACGGCGAATGGGTCATCGACACCTGGCTGTTCAGCCACGACAAGAACCCGGTTCTGCTCTACACCCCGCAAGCACCGGACGGGGTCAGTTTCCGTGAAGCCAGGCTGTTCAATTACCTGCTCAAACAGCAGCCTGGATTCGGCGGATACCTCGCAGGACGGGTTGGGGTGCAAGCGCAAAGCCGGGTTCGCACGTTCCTCGACAGCGCTCGCAAAGGCTTGCCTGACAGGCTGAATAGAACCACGCCCAGCCCTTCGCGTTACGACTCGACCCGCTCGGTCGCGCCGGTCAGTGACATGCGCTACGCCCTTTACGACATGAAATTGCAGCGCAAGATCGACGATGTTCACGCTACCACCACCAGTCGTGCGCAGATGATCGGCGGGCTGATCTGGACCTGCGTCGAATGGGTCACGGCGATTGCCACCGCGCCCTTTCCGCTGCTGAGCCTGACCACCGGCGTGCTGCTGGCCTTCAAAGACGCCATGCTCGCCCTGCACGCCTACCGACAGGGTGACAACGCCATGGCGCTGCAGCATTTGCTTGGTTACCTGTTCAACAGTGCCGGCGCGCTGCTGACCGACCTGCGCCCGGCGCTGCGTTCGCTCAAACAGGTGGTGCGCTTGCCACGCCTGCGGGCCGCCGCAGCCACCCCCGAAGAGGCATTGAAGCTGATCGAACCGCTGGAAGCGGTTTCCACGCTGCCGACGGACATACAACCGGTGGTCTTCCGTGGACAGACCTTTTGGGCTGCGACAGATCCGGACTCACTCGGCCGCTTTCTGTTGCATCGCCTCGACCCTGACACCGGCACACTGCGCTCGACCGGCATGCTGGTATCACCCAACGCCGACGGCGTCATGGTGCGAAGCGGCGTGGCTGGCGGCGCGCCGAAGTATGAAGCCGTTTCGGACACGCCTGGGCTGCACAAGGAATTCGGCATACCGCCGCAATACCGCGATCGCCTTGAAAGCGCCATGAATCCAGAAACGCGCAAGGAGGTCATCGCTCGCAGCAAGGACTTTAGGAGCCACCCCGACACGATTGTCGGCGCCGCGGTGATGGATCTTCATGAGACGCGCAAGGCCCACCTGCTACAGGCCGAAAAACTGACCGCCGCCGCCACCCGGCATTGGGACACGCTGGCGCCACTGTCGGCCCGGGCCCCGGTTCCTGCTGTCTCTGCCGACACGACCTTTGCACAACTGATCGCCAGCGAAGCCTTCAGCGGCAAGAGCCTGGTGATCGGTGCCCGCCCCGGCTCCATTGCCAGCAAGCAAGCGCTGATCACGAACATTGACGCGCTGATCGAAAGAGGCTTCAAGCGCCTTTATCTGGAATACCTGCCGGACGATGTCTTTCATCTCAAGCTGGAAAAACTGAATAAGGGAGGCACCTGGCAGCACATCAAAGAACATTTGAAGGCCATCGACCGCGCATTGGGGTACCCGCCCAAAGCCCCGTTTTCTTTCGTGGCGCTTGTGCGCGAGGCGCGCAAAAAGGGTCTGAAGATCAAGGCACTGGATGCCTCCACCTCCTACCAGCTGGACGATGTGTTGAAACTTGAAGATGCTTCGCCGCTGACGCCACGAGGCAATAACATCCGCAACTTCTATTCGCACAAGGCCATTGCCGCCGACATCGCCGATACTCCGGACGAGCGCTGGATCGTCCTGGCCGATGATTCGCGAATGGTGACCCACAACACCACGCCAGGCCTCGCTGACCTGCATGACGCCATCGCCTTGCGCATCGAGGATGTCGCTCTGGGTCAACCGGCGAGGATCAAGGTCGATACCACCGGCGCGATCACCGGCGACGCAGCGGCCAAAGGCGATTACCACATGACGCTGCCCACCGCGTACAAAGCGCCGAGGACGCCGGCAAAAACCGTCGCTGCCTCCGGCTCCGGTACTGGGCATTTCGATGAGTTCGACATTGCATCGGTACACCACGAACAGCTGCATGAAATGCATCACCAACCACGCGGACTGGACCCGCGGTACGGGCACGTCATAAAGGCCAAGGCGGACGCGGCCGATGCGTTTATCGACATGCGCAAAAAACTGCTAGAGAAGGCAGAGAGTCATTTCACCCATTACACCCCGCCCGCTCGAGCGACACTGCCGACGCTCACTACGGACGCCACAGCGGACTCACTGTTCAAGCAAGTGGCCGACGGTGACTTTGCCGGCCTGGTGCTCGGCGAAGCCCATTCGGCGCAATCGAGCAAGGCGCTGTTGATCAAGCAGCTGGAAAAACACAAAGGCCGCTACAAAACGCTGTATGTGGAACATTTGCAGACCGATTTGCATCAAGCTGACCTGGACGATTTCTGTGCCGGCAAGACCATGTCCGCCCATTTGCGCCGATACCTGAGCAGTCAGGACGAAGGGCACATGCGGTTCTACAAAGGCACGACAGACAATTACACCAGCGTTATTGAAAAAGCTGCCAAATATGGCTATCGCATCAGAGCGCTTGATTGCGTCGCCAGCTATCACATGAACGCGCTCTCCGACCCGCGCGTACAGCGCAACCGCATGTTCAGCTATTTTGCCTCCAGAGTGATCGAAGCCGACCAACTGGCCAACGGGCCGCACAAGTGGATCGCCTTCGTCGGCAGCGCCCACACTGGTTACAACCTGGGGGTACCGGGCCTGGCGGATATGCTTGGTGCCGTCAGCCTGCACGTGCACGACACGACGCCCGCGCTCGCTCAACGCCTTCAGCGCGGTTACTGGGAGGTCGCCACCGAAAGCATGCCCACTGCCACTCGCGCAATACGCAGTGATTTCAAAATGGAGGTCGGCATCCCCGGCAAGCGGCTCGACCCAGCCCCCGCAGCTGTACAACGCGAACGCTTGACCGAGCCAGGGCAATTCATCATCGAGCGCCCGAATACTCGGGAAACCCGCCTCGTTCATCGATCTCGCACCGGTGAAACCGTCGAGACGCCGATCCAGGTGGACGACAAAGGCCTGTTTTTCATTGATTACCGGGATAGAGCGCTGGACCGTTTCAAAACCCTCGAAGAGCTCATCATGATGCTACGGAGCGAGTTCAATCTCAGGCCGGTGACCTGAGTCGACGATCTTGCGCCGGGCTGCCGCGGTTGGTAGCCCATCGCAGGCAACAAAAAACCCGCTGAAATCACTTTCAGCGGGTTTTCTGTTTCAACAGCAGCGGTCAGAAATCTGCCAACTGCCACACCTCATAAGCCGGTGTTTCGTAGGGATGACTAAGCTTCAACGCTGCCACAACAGCAACAATCAGCTCGTCTGCCACCACCAGCTCGACCTTCCACTCCTCAACCCGCTCAACCTGCCCCGCCTCGCCTATGAACGGCTGACTGCCGTCCAGAGGCCGAAACTGACCAGACCCGAGCACTTGCCAGGCGCAATGGTCATAGTCGCCAATTCGCCCGCCACCGGCAGCGAACACAGCGTCTTTGACCACTTCGACATGACTGTCGGGAACAAAAAAAGCGAGTTTGTACACGACGCTTAGTTCACCCACACGCGAGCGTTGCGGAACATGCGCATCCACGGTGCGTCTTCGTTCCACTCTTCCGAGCGCCACGAGTTCTGCACGGCGCGGAAAACCCGCTCCGGGTGCGGCATCATGATCGTCACGCGGCCGTCGCGGCTGGTGAGGCCGGTAATTCCGCGCGGCGAGCCGTTCGGGTTGGCCGGGTAGGCTTCGGTGACCTTGCCATGGTTGTCGACAAAACGCATCGCCACGCAACCGGACAGATCGGCTTCCAGCAACGCTTCCTCGCTGGAGAACTCGGCATGCCCTTCCCCGTGGGCGATGGCGATCGGCATGCGCGAACCGGCCATGCCCTGCAGGAAGATCGAGTTCGACTCCTGGACCTGCACCATTGCCACGCGCGCTTCGAACTGCTCGGAGCGGTTGCGCACAAAGTGCGGCCAGAACTCGCTGCCCGGGATCAGCTCGTGCAGGTTGGACATCATCTGGCAACCGTTGCACACGCCGAGGGTGAAGCTGTCGTTACGTTCGAAGAAGCCCTGGAAGGCATCGCGGGCGCGGCTGTTGAACAGCGCCGACTTGGCCCAGCCTTCACCGGCGCCGAGCACGTCGCCGTAGGAGAAACCGCCGCACGCCACCAAGCCTTTGAACTCATTGAGGTCGACACGGCCAGCGAGGATATCGCTCATGTGCACGTCGATCGCGCTGAAACCGGCGCGGTCGAATGCGGCGGCCATTTCCACCTGACCATTGACGCCCTGCTCGCGCAGCACGGCCACTTGCGGACGAATGCCTTTCTTGATGTAAGGCGCAGCGATGTCCTGGTTGACGTCGTAGCTGAGCTTGACGCTCAGGCCCGGGTTGTCTTCTTCCAGCAGCACGTCGAACTCTTGCTCGGCGCATTCGGCGTTGTCGCGCAGACGCTGAATCCGGTAGCTGGTCTCGGCCCACTGACGCTGCAACAGACGGCGCTGGCCTTCGAACACAGTGTCACCGTTGAAGGTGATGTTGATCTGGCCATTGTTGATCGGCTGGCCGATCACCGACACGCAGTCGCCCAGGCCAGCGGCGCTGAACTGCGCGAGGATGTCCGGGGTAGCGTCCTGACGAACCTGGATAACCGCGCCGAGTTCTTCGTTGAACAGGATCGCGGCGATTTCCGAGGCGGATTCGGCAACGCTGTCCAGGTTCAGGCTCAGACCGCAGTGGCCGGCGAAAGCCATTTCCACCACGGAGGTCAGCAGACCACCGTCGGAACGGTCGTGGTACGCCAGCAGATGACCGTCGGCGTTGAGGCCCTGGATCACCGCGAAGAAGGCTTTCAGGTCTTCGGCGTCATCGACGTCCGGCGCGTGCTGGCCGAGTTTGCCGTGCACTTGTGCAAGGATCGAGGCGCCCATGCGGTTCTGCCCGCGACCGAGGTCGATCAGGATCAGGTCGGTGGTGCCCTTGTCCATGCGCAGTTCCGGGGTCAGGGTCTGACGGATGTCAGCCACTGGCGCGAAACCGGTCACGATCAGCGACATCGGCGACGTCACGGTTTTTTCTTCGCCGTTGTCGTTCCAGCGCGTGGCCATGGACATCGAGTCCTTGCCCACCGGAATGGTGATGCCCAGCTCCGGGCACAGCTCCATGCCGACCGCTTTGACGGTGTCGTACAGACGTGCGTCTTCGCCCGGGTGGCCGGCCGCCGACATCCAGTTCGCCGACAGTTTGATGTCGGAGAGCTTGTTGATGCGCGAGGCGGCAATGTTGGTGATGGTTTCGCCGATGGCCATGCGGCCCGACGCCGGAGCGTCCAGCAGAGCCAGCGGAGTACGCTCGCCCATTGCCATCGCTTCACCGGTGTAGACGTCGAAACTGGTGGCGGTGACGGCAACGTCGGCCACCGGCACCTGCCATGGGCCGACCATTTGGTCACGCGCCACAAGGCCGGTGATGGTGCGGTCGCCGATGGTGATCAGGAAGCTCTTGCTCGCCACGGCCGGGTGGTGCAAAACGCGCTCGATGGACTCGGTGATATCGAGATTCGACGGATCGAAATCATCGCCCAGTTCGGCTTCGCGAACCACCGAACGGTGCATGCGCGGCGCCTTGCCCAGCAACACTTCCAGCGGCATGTCCACAGGGTTGTTGCCGAAGTGGCTGTCGGTCACGGTCAGCTGCGGTTCGGCGGTGGCTTCGCCGACGACGGCAAACGGGCAACGCTCGCGTTCGCAGATCGCCTGGAAGCGCTCGAAATCTTCCGGGCCAACCGCCAGCACGTAACGTTCCTGGGATTCGTTGGACCAGATTTCGTGCGGGGCCATGCCCGGCTCGTCGTTGGGAATGTTGCGCAGTTCGAAGCGGCCACCGCGGTCGCCGTCGTTGACCAGTTCCGGGAAGGCGTTGGACAGACCGCCCGCGCCGACGTCGTGGATGAAGCTGATCGGGTTCTTGTCACCCAGTTGCCAGCAACGGTCGATGACTTCCTGGCAGCGACGCTCCATTTCAGGGTTTTCGCGCTGCACGGAAGCGAAGTCCAGATCCGCCGAGCTGGTGCCGGTGGCCATCGAGGAAGCGGCGCCGCCGCCCAGACCGATCAACATCGCCGGGCCGCCGAGCACGATCAGCTTGGAGCCGACGACGATCTCGCCTTTCTTGACGTGTTCTTCCCGGATGTTGCCCATGCCGCCCGCGAGCATGATCGGCTTGTGATAACCGCGAACTTCATCGCCGTGCGGGGTGCTGATCGACTGCTCGAAGGTACGGAAGTAGCCCGTGAGCGCCGGACGACCGAATTCGTTGTTGAACGCAGCGCCGCCGAGCGGCCCTTCGATCATGATGTCCAGCGCGGTAACGATGCGTTCAGGCTTGCCGTACGGTACTTCCCACGGCTGTTCGAAGCCCGGGATCTGCAGGTTGGATACGGTGAAACCGGTCAGGCCGGCCTTCGGCTTGGCGCCGCGACCGGTTGCGCCTTCGTCACGGATCTCGCCACCGGAACCAGTGGATGCGCCCGGGAACGGTGCGATCGCGGTCGGGTGGTTGTGAGTCTCGACCTTCATCAGAATGTGCACCGGCTCCTGCACCGCGCCGTACTGGCGGGTTTCAGGATTCGGGAAGAAACGGCCGGCGACGTTGCCGACGATCACCGAGGCGTTGTCCTTGTACGCCGACAGAACGCCTTCGCTGTGCATCTGATAGGTGTTCTTGATCATGCCGAACAGGCTTTTTTCCTGGCTCTGGCCGTCGATGTCCCAACTGGCGTTGAAAATCTTGTGGCGGCAGTGCTCGGAGTTGGCCTGGGCGAACATCATCAGTTCGATGTCGTGCGGGTTGCGCTTCAAACCATTGAAGGCGTTGACCAGATAATCGATCTCGTCTTCGGCCAGGGCCAGGCCCAGTTCGGTGTTGGCCTTTTCCAGCGCAGCGCGACCGCCACCAAGAATGTCGATGGCCGTCAGCGGTTTCGGTTCGGCGTGACTGAACAGACCGGCGGCCTGCTCGAGACTGGCCAGCACGATCTGGGTCATGCGGTCATGCAGGGCGTCCGAAATCACTTGGGCTTCGGCTTCGCTGAACTGGCCGGCGACGTAGAAGGCAATACCGCGCTCCAGGCGCTGGATCTTGCTCAGGCCGCAGTTGCGGGCGATGTCGCTGGCCTTGCTCGACCACGGCGAGATGGTGCCGAAACGCGGCAACACCAGAAACAGACGACCGGTCGGCTCTTGAACCGGAACACTTGGGCCGTACTTCAGAAGGCGCGCAAGCACCTGCTGTTCGTCGCCGGTCAGGACGCCGGTGACTTCGGCGAAGTGAGCGAATTCAGCATACAGGCCACTGACAGCTGGAACCTTCTGGCTCAGTTGCTCAAGGAGTTTGCTGTGGCGAAAGGCAGAAAGGGCAGGAGCGCCGCGCAGGATCAACATCTTCGGGACAGCCTCGGGAAGGGGTGTGCTTTGAGGCCGTGCATTCTAGCCTAAACCGCCCTCAACATCACCCGAAACGCTACGCACGGTTGCACTCTGACCGCATTGTGTGTTTCTGCCCCAAAAGTCAGGTAAATCGTCCATTTGAGCGCTGCTTATTTTTACTGTAACAAAATGCCCTCAAGGCCCGTTTTCATGGGGTTTCGCTCGATTTTGTGACCCTTAGCAGACTCATACAGTGCTGTCGAGATATGGCGCCCGTGGCCGTTTGCGTATACTGCGCAGATGTTTTTCCCAACGGCTTTGCGTCCGCGGTACGCCAAATGGCTGATCGCAACCGGACTCTTCCTGATGCTCGGTGGCTGTGTTGATAAACCCAACACGCTCGAGCGCGTAAAGGAGGACGGTGTGCTGCGGGTGATTACCCGAAACAGCCCCGCCACCTACTTTCAGGATCGCAGCGGCGAAACCGGCTTCGAATACGAGCTGGTGAAGCGCTTCGCCGACGATTTGGGCGTCGAACTGAAGATCGAGACCGCCGACAACCTCGACGACCTGTTCAATCAGGTCGGCAAGCCGAATGGCCCGGTCCTCGCCGCGGCCGGCCTGGTCAGCAGCGACGAACGCAAAAAGCAGGTGCGGTTTTCCCACTCTTATCTCGAAGTCACCCCGCAGATCATCTATCGCAACGGCCAGTCGCGGCCGACCGATCCGGCGGACCTGGTCGGCAAGAAGATCACCGTGCTCAAGGGCAGCACCCACGCCGAACAGCTGGCTGAGCTGAAACAGAAATTTCCCGGCATCGAATACGAAGAATCTGACGCCGTCGAGGTGGTCGACCTGTTGCGCATGGTCGATGAAGGCCAGATCGACCTGACCCTGGTCGATTCCAACGAAGTGGCAATGAATCAGGTGTACTTCACCAACATCCGCGTCGCCTTCGACCTTGGCGATGCGCGCAGCCAGAGCTGGGCGGTCGGCCCGGGCGAAGACAACAGCCTGCTCAACGAAATCAACGCGTATCTGGACAAAGTACAGAAGAACGGCACCCTGCAACGCTTGAAAGACCGTTATTACGGCCACGTTGATGTGCTGGGCTACATGGGCGCCACCACTTTCGCCCAGCATTTGCAGCAGCGCCTGCCAAAATACGAACAGCACTTCAAGAACTACGCCAAGAAGGAAAAAGTCGACTGGCGCCTGCTCGCCGCCATCGGTTATCAGGAATCGCTGTGGCAACCGACGGTGACCTCAAAAACCGGCGTACGCGGCCTGATGATGCTGACCCAGAACACCGCGCAGGCGATGGGCGTGTCCAATCGCCTCGATCCGAAACAGAGCATCATGGGCGGCGCCAAGTACCTGGCGTATATGAAGGATCAGCTCGACGACTCGATCAAGGAACCGGATCGCACCTGGTTTGCCCTGGCCGCGTACAACGTCGGCAGCGGTCACCTGGATGACGCGCGCAAATTGACCGCCAAGGAAGGTCTGAACCCGGACAAGTGGCTGGACGTGAAGAAAATCCTGCCGCGCCTGTCGCAGAAACAGTGGTACAGCAAGACCCGCTATGGCTACGCCCGCGGCGGCGAGCCGGTGCATTTCGTGGCGAACATCCGTCGCTACTACGACATCCTGACCTGGGTGACTCAGCCGCAGCTTGAAGGTGATCAGGTCGCTGAGGGCAATCTGCACGTGCCGGGGATCGACAAGTCAAAACCGGCGCAAGAGCCTGCTCCGCTCTAAAAGCCACCCCAAATCCAAATGTGGGAGCGGGCTTGCTCGCGAATGCAGAATGTCAGTCGACATCATCTCTGACTGATACACCGCTTTCGCGAGCAAGCCCGCTCCCACAGTTGTTATGCGGTGTCCTTTAGACTTTGGCGGCAGCCAGGATCAGCGCCTTCATTTCCGATACGGCGGATTTGAACCCGACAAACAGCGCATGCGCCACCAGCGCATGGCCGATGTTCAACTCGTTGATGCCCTTGATCGCCGCCACCGCCTCGACGTTGTGGTAATGCAGACCATGCCCGGCATTGACGATCAGCCCCTGCGCCAGGCCAAACGCGACACCGTCAGCGACACGTTTGAGCTCTTCAGCCACTTCAGTCGGAGTTTCGGCATCGGCGTAGCGCCCCGTGTGCAGCTCGATGGCCGGCGCACCGACGCGCTTCGATGCAGCGATCTGACGTTCATCAGCATCAATAAACAGCGACACTTCGCTGCCGATCTTCGACAGACGTTCGACCGCAGCCCTGATGCGTTCTTCCTGCCCTG
The DNA here is from genome assembly GCF_014268555.1 of Pseudomonas sp. SWRI111. Lineage (NCBI taxonomy): Bacteria > Pseudomonadati > Pseudomonadota > Gammaproteobacteria > Pseudomonadales > Pseudomonadaceae > Pseudomonas > Pseudomonas sp. SWRI111. Next base: position 13,028 of record NZ_JABWQQ010000045.1, read on the forward strand.
CCACATCCAGACCGCCTTCGGTGGTCAGCTCCTGGCGGGTTTCCGGGACCAGGCAGATGTGCGCCGGGCGAATGCGCTCGGCGAACGCCATCATCTCTTCGGTGACACCCATTTCGAAGTTCATGCGCGTTTGCAGGACATCCTTGAGCAGCAGCACGTCGCGCTCCTGGATGTGCCGGCGATCTTCACGCAGGTGCACCGTGATGCCATCGGCCCCCGCCTCTTCCGCGTCCAGCGCCGCCTTGACCGGGTCCGGGTAGCGCGTGCCACGGGCCTGACGCAGGGTGGCGACGTGGTCGATGTTCACGCCAAGAAGAATGCGATTGCTGGTGGTCACGGGTGCGCTCCTGAAATGAGAGATTCGGCGCACAGCATATCAGGGCTTGCGGAACAGCTCGCGGCTTACAAGGGGACGACCGCCGAGGTGAACGGCCAGCGCCTGACGCATCAGGCGCTTGGCGGCAGACAGGGCGCCGGGGGCGGACCAGTCGGCTTCGGCCATGGCCAGCAGTTCGGTGCCGTTGAACAGGCCCGGCTGCAGCAGATGGACCTGCTCAAGCCCGGCATCCACTTGCAGACGATAGAGACCGCCCGGCGCGATCGGGTCGCCGTGCAGGTCCGTATTCAGAGAAAAGCCGTAGCCGAGATCATCCAGCAAACGCCATTCGAAGGACCGCAATAACGGCTCCAACGGGCGACCTTCAGCCAGGGCCAGCAGCGTCGCGGCGTAGTGATCAAACACGGCAGGATGTGGATCTTCGGCAGGCAACAGGCGAATCAACAACTCGTTGAGATAGAGACCACTGAACAGCGCCTCGCCATTGAGCCACGCCGAGGCGCCGGAGCTTTCCATGCGCCCGACATTCTTCAGCTCGCCCTTGCCACGAAACTCCACTTCCAGCGCCACGAATGGCCGCGCCAGCGTCCCGGCCTTGCCTCGCGCACTGCGCAACACCGCCCGCAACCGACCTTGCGGCGTGAGGAAGTCGACCAGCGCGCTGGTCTCGCGATAAGCGCGCGAGTGCAAGACGTAGGCGGGTTGGGCGGGAGGCGGGTTTTGCGACATTGAGTTCTCGATGAAGAAACGCATTCTTGAGATCAACATAAACCAAATGTGGGAGCGGGCTTGCTCGCGAAGGCGGAGTATCAGTCGAAAAATGTATCGACTGATACTCCGCCTT
>NZ_JABWQQ010000046.1:0-12202 GCF_014268555.1 Pseudomonas sp. SWRI111
AGGTGTTTGCTTCGCGAGCAGGCTCGCTCCCACAGGGGATGTGTGGTTTGCCCGAAAGCCCGGGTTCACCGAAAAACTTGCAGGAGCGAGCCTGCTCGCGAAGGCGTCCGTGCAGGCGGATCGTTGGCGACTGGTAAACCGCTATCGCGAGCAGGCTCACTCCTACAGGGGATGTGTGGTTTGCCCAGAATTCGTGTTCATCCGCAAAACCTGTGGGAGCGAGCCTGCTCGCGAAGGCGTCCGTGCAGGCGAATCATTGGCGGCTGGTAAACCGCTATCGCGAGCAGGCTCACTCCTACAAAGGGATGTGTGGTTTGCTCCGAATTTGCGTTCAGCCCCGAAACCTGTGGGAGTTCAGGTCAGATTAATCCGTAGCGCTTCGGCGCACTCCTTGATCGAGCGCTGCTGCGTTTCGGCATACAACCCCAGCTCATCTATGGTCGAACGCCCCAGCGCCTGTTCAAAAGCCTGGCGATTGGAATGCTCGCCATAGTGCGCCTGCGCGGCATCGCCCAGGTTCGACTGAAAAATCCCTGCCGCACTGACCGGAAGGAAATCTTCGTACACCAATGGCTCGGCTTTCACGTAGCCGTCGCGCAGTAAATCTTGCAGTGATGTTTCACCGAGTCCCGCAGCGGCCAGCCCCTTTTCGGTGGCGAAATAACGAAAATACGCCAGTCCCTGTTCGCGCATGCCGTCGAGACTGTCAGGAAATTCGGCAAAGTGCTGAGTCATCAGCGCGTTGTAGCGTGCGGCGTTGGCTTCGTTGGGAAAGCCGCCGAGTTCATCGCGAGCGGCATTCAGCAAGCGGTCATACAGCGCTCGACCCTTGGGCGTCAGCGCCGCTCCGCGTTGTTCGATCTCGCCGAAACGTGCGCTGTGGCTACCGCGAGTCTGGTTCTGATCAGTAAAAGCGATCGGCTCGTCCAGCGCTTTGAAACTGGTCTGGCGCAGCAGGATCGGGCAGTTGCGCCGCGGCGGGCCTTCGATCACCGCTTTTGGAGTAATGCCATGGGCCGGCATCTGCGTCTGAACGATGTCAATGTCCAGGGTGCGCGGTGTCAGGTGATTGATATGCGGGCCTTTGAACGCGACGACATCGGCAATCAAGCGATGCTGGGCGCTGAGGGTCTGATACTGCGTGGCCGTGACCGTGGCGCTGTGGTGCCAGCGAAAAGTTTCCAGTGCCTGTAAGACGAATTCTGCGGCTTCAGCTTCATTCAGCCCGCCCGCCGTTTCCGCCTGGGTAATCAGCCGTAATGCCTCTTCGGTAAAAATCGACCGTCGGGCCAACACCGATTCGGCGAATTCACGCACTTCAGGATCTTCAATCAGTTCCAGGCGCAGCAACGAGGTAAAGACCCGAAACGGGCTGATCCGCAGCGCTTCTTCATGCACCGCACGGAACGCTGTGGAATGCACCGGCACACCCGCCGGGGTCAAGTCGTAATAGCCCACGGGCTGCATGCCCATCACTGCGAACAGGCGGGCGAGGGTAGCCAGTTCGCTTGCCGTGCCAACGCGGATAGCGCCGTGGCGCTCCATGTCCAGCCGCTCGATTTTGCCCGTGCTGCGCAAGTGTTCGGCCAAGTGGGGTTGGCGTTCAAGCACGTCACGGTTGGTCTGCTTGACCAGCGCCATCAGCGCGCCATACAGCGGCACCTCTTCGCGGTACATGTCGGACATCGCTCGGGAGAAGCGCTGGCGGATCAGGTCGGGACTGACGAACGGCTGCACGGTCATGAAAAAAATTCCTGGCACGGTCACGGAATGAATGACGGAAAAGATCGCAGCCTTCGCCCACGCGGGCAAACGAAGAATCCTACGAACTTCATTCTGCCAACGACTGATCCACCAGTTCGATCCAGTGCAAAACCGGGGTGCGGCCGGCGCTGGCCAAATGGCTCTGGCAACCGATGTTGGCGGTGACGATCAGCTCCGGGTCGCCGCTTTCCAAGGCATTCAGGCGGTTGTCGCGCAACTGTCTGGCCAATACCGGTTGGGTCAGCGAGTAAGTGCCTGCCGAGCCGCAGCACAGGTGGCCGTCCGGCACCGGGGTGAGGTTGAAACCCAGGCGCGTCAGCACGGCTTCCACCGCGCCGCCGAGTTTCAACGCGTGCTGCAAGGTGCAAGGGCAGTGCACGGCGATACGACGCTCAGTGGCGGCGCAGATCTGCTCCAGCGGTTCCTGCGCGAGGATCTGCACCAGATCGACGCTTCGTTCGCTGATCTGTTGGGCCTTGTTGGCATAAGCCGGATCGTTCGCCAGCAAATGCCCGTAGTCCTTGATGAATGCGCCGCAGCCGCTGGCGGTCTGGACGATGGCTTCGGCGCCGCTCTGCACATGCGGCCACCACGCGTCGATGTTCTGTCGGGCGCGGTCGAGGCCTCTGGCCTGCGCATCGAGGTGATAGTCCAGCGCTCCGCAACAACCGGCTTCGGCCACTGGCGTGACGCTGATTCCCAGACGATCAAGGACCCGTGCGGTTGCGGCGTTGGTGTTCGGCGACAGGCCCGGTTGGACGCAACCTTCCAGCAGCAAGGCGCGGCGGGCATGCCGGGGGGTAGGGCGCGAACCCGCCGCCGGCGAGTGCTGCGGCAGTTTGTCTTCAAGCAAGCGCGGCAGCAGCGGGCGAAGCGTCGCGCCCATTCGCAGCAAACCCTTGAACAACCGCGGATTCGGTGCCAATGCGCGCAAGCCTTCACGGAGCAGACGCTGGGCCGGCGTGCGCGGTACTGCGTGATCGACCACCGCACGGCCAATGTCGAGCAGGTTGTGATAATCGACGCCGGACGGGCAGGTGGTTTCGCAATTGCGGCACGACAGGCAGCGGTCCAGATGCAGTTGCGTCTGCTCGGTGGCCGGCGCGCCTTCGAGCACTTGCTTGATCAGATAAATACGCCCGCGCGGGCCATCGAGTTCATCACCGAGCAGCTGATAGGTCGGGCACGTCGCGTTGCAGAATCCGCAATGCACGCAGGTGCGCAGGATCTTTTCCGCTTCGGCGGCGCGGGGCAACCGGCGTGATTGCTCGCTGAGTGTGGTTTGCATGGTCAGACCTCGGCGTACATCCGTCCGGGATTGAACAGCCCTTGCGGGTCGAGTTGTGCCTTGAGTTGTCGGTGATAGCGCAGCAGCGTCGGCGCCAGTGGCTGAAACGGTGAGTCGATGGCGCCATGCGTGAAGCACGTCGCGTGACCGCCTAAGGCGTGGGCTAGGGCGTGAATGTCGCTGCGCTCGGATTTCAGCCAGCGTTGCGCACCGGCCCAGTCGATCAACTGCTCGCCAGGCAGGTCGAGCGGGCCGAGATTGTTCGGCAATGACAGCCGCCACAGTGGCAAGGCTTCATCGAAATAGCTCAAGCGCTGCTCGTTCAGATCGCCCCAAAAAGACGAATCCAGCGGCTCGCCACCGAGGCGTTGATGCGCCGCTGCCACCGAACCTTCTCCACCCTCCAGCCGCAGGTACAGGCTGCGCCCATCGTGACACGCGGCGCTGATTGGCAGCGGCTGCTGACCCCATTCGGCAAGTTTGCTCAAGGCGCGGGCACAGTCGATATCGAGGCGGATGCTCAGGCATTGGCGAGGTTTGGGCAGCACTTTCAGCGACACTTCGGTCAATACGCCGAGGCAACCGAAACTGCCGGCCAGCAGCCGCGACAGGTCATAACCGGCGACGTTTTTCATCACCTCTCCGCCGAAGCGCAAATGCTGGCCGAGGCCGGTGATGACTCGCGTGCCTAGCACAAAATCGCGTACCGAGCCGGACCACGGCCGGCGTGGTCCGGACAACCCGGTGGCGATCATGCCGCCCACCGTGGCGCTGTCGGTAAACGACGGTGGTTCGCATGGCAACATCTGCCCGGCGGCGTTCAGCGTTGCGAGCAGCTCGGACAACGGTGTGCCAGCACGCGCCGTGACCACCAGTTCGGTCGGTTCGTAACGCACGATGCCGCGATGCACGCGGGTATTGAGTACTTCGCCGGCCACCTCACGACCGAGAAACGCCTTGCTGTTGCCACCCTGGATTTTCATTGGCGTGGCATTGGCTAGCGCTGTTCTGACTTGATCAAGCAGGGCGTCGGCGGCATCGAAATCGGCCATCAGAAACGCTCCAGCTCGGGGAAGGGCAGTTGCCCGGCATGGATGTGCATCGCGCCGAACTCGGCGCAGCGGTGCAGGGTCGGGATGTTCTTGCCGGGATTGAGCAGGCCTTGTGGATCAAACGCGGCTTTGACTGCGTGGAACAGCAGCAACTCATCGCTGTTGAATTGCGCGCACATCTGATTGATTTTTTCCCGGCCCACCCCGTGTTCACCGGTAATGCTGCCGCCGACCTGCACGCACAATTCGAGAATCTTGCCACCCAGCGCCTCGGCGCGATGCAGTTCACCTGGCTGGTTGGCGTCGAACAGAATCAGCGGGTGCATGTTGCCGTCACCGGCATGGAACACATTCGCCACGCGCAAGCCATATTCCTCGCCGAGACGGGCGATGCCCTGCAAAACGGCGGGCAATTCGCGGCGCGGGATGGTGCCGTCCATGCAGTAATAATCGGGAGACAGACGCCCGATGGCCGGAAAGGCATTTTTGCGCCCGGCCCAGAAACGCACACGTTCGGCTTCGTCCCGGGCCTGCCGCACTTCGCTGGCACCGGCGCGGGTCATGACCTCGCGCACCCGTTGGCAATCGTCGTGGACATCGGCCTCCACGCCATCGAGTTCGCACAGCAGAATGGCCTCGGCATCGACCGGGTAGCCGGCGTGGATAAAGTCCTCGGCGGCGCGGATGGCGAGGTTGTCCATCATCTCCAGGCCGCCGGGAATAATCCCGGCGGCAATGATGTCGGCGACCGCGCGGCCGGCTTTTTCCACCGAATCGAAACTGCCCAGCAGCACCTTGGCGACTTGCGGGCGGGGCAGCAGTTTGACTGTGACTTCGGTGATGATCCCCAGCAATCCTTCGGAACCGGTGAACAGTGCGAGCAGGTCGAAGCCCGGCGAATCAAGGGCCTCGGACCCCAAGGTCAGGCGCTCGCCTTCGATGGTCAGCACTTCGATTTTCAGCAGGTTGTGCACGGTCAGACCGTACTTGAGGCAATGCACGCCGCCGGCATTTTCCGCGACATTGCCGCCAATCGAGCAGGCGATCTGCGAGGACGGGTCGGGCGCGTAATACAGCCCGAAAGGCGCGGCGGCCTGGGATATGGCGAGATTGCGCACCCCTGGCTGGACCCGTGCGGTGCGGGCGGCCGGGTCGATGTGCAGGATGTTGTTGAACCGCGCCATGACCAGCAGCACGCCTTTTTCCAGGGGCAAGGCGCCACCGGACAAACCGGTGCCTGCGCCACGGGCAACCACCGGAATGTGATGTTCATGACAGAGCCTGAGCAGGGTCTGCACTTGCTCGAGACGCCGGGGCAGGGCCACCAGCATCGGTGTGGTGCGGTAGGCGGAGAGACCGTCGCATTCGTAGGGTTTGAGTTCGTCCTCGCGCCACAGAATGTCCAGATCCGGCAGCGCCTGCTGCAAGCGCTTGAGCAGTTCGGCCTTGTTCACCTCGGGGAGCGGTCCGTCGAGGCGCTCGTCGTAAAGGATGTTCATGGTCAACCGCCGATTGCCTGGAACTGAAATACCCACCTGTGGCGAGGGAGCTTGCTCCCGCTGGGCTGCGCAGCAGACCCAATGCCAGCATGTCCAAGCACAAACATCGCGCTTGCAGGATCAGGGCCGCTTCGCGCCCCAGCGGGAGCAAGCTCCCTCGCCACAGGGTGCACTGTCATTTTTGACCTCGCAGAAATTCTTCATACAGCCGCGCGGTATTCCCCGGCTGCTCGACCATCGGCATGTGCCCGACGTGATCCCAGACATCGACCCGCAGGTTGGCAATGCCCTTGCTCCAGACCGGCACGCTGCTGACGTCGATCAAGCGATCCTTGCGCCCCCACAGCAAAAGCGCCGGGCATTTGATCTCGGGCAGCTTTGGCTCCATCGGCGGGCTGGCGTGAAAGTCGCGGAAGATCTCCTCGAGTTCATCGCGTTGCTGCTCGTAACGCTGGGCGACGGCATCCAGCACCAGTTTCGGCACCCACGGAGGCGATTCCATGGTCATGGCGTACAAGCGCTGGAAATCCTCGCGGGAATCGATCAGAAACGGATTGTGCCCCCGGGCCAGATGGCGCTCCATGTCGCTCGGCTGCGGTGCGGTGACGCCAGCGGGGTCGATCAGCGCGACCGAGGCGATCCGCTCCGGATAGGTCGCCGCCAGCCACGCTGCAATGTAGCCGCCCATGGAATTGCCGATCACATGGACTTTCTCCACGCCGCAGACATCGAGCAGTTGAATCATGCGCTTGGCCTGAACCGGGATGTCGTAGCCGCCGCCGGCCTTGAAGCCGGTTTCGCCGTGGCCGGCCAGGTCCGGAATGATCACCCGATACTGGCGGACGAAATGCCGCGCGCAGCGCAGCCACAGGTTCTTGTCGGCGCTGAAGCCGTGGAGCATCAGAATCGCGCTCGACGCTTCATACGGCCCGCCCTGCCAGGTCGACACGCTCATCTCGGCGATGGGCACTTCGATCTTGTGCAATTGGTACAGCTTGGCCTCGATCGCCATGCTCAGGTCATACAGCCAGTGGCCGACCGCCGGATAACTCAACCAGCTCCAGGCCAGGAAAACCGCGAGAGCGACAAACAGCAAAAGCATCGACGTCTTCCTTTTACGTGTTCAAGAGAAAATATGGTCGGCCGGTTTCAGTGCCCGGGTCAGCCGGTGATAAGTGAAACTGAAGCCGGGAAACATGGCGATCACATGACCGCTCCTGCTCTGGTACCAACTGTGGCAGCCCCCGAATTTCCACACGGTGCGCTGCATTTCCCGGTGGATCATTGCAGTGTAGGTACGTTCCGCGTCATGGCGCACTTCGATGCTGCGCAAGCCTTTGGCCTGCACGGTGCGAATGCAGTCGAGGATGTAGTTCATTTGCGATTCGATGATGAACAGCGCCGAGGTGTGGCCGATGCCGGTGTTCGGCCCGGTGACGATAAACAGGTTGGGAAAGTCCGGCATGCTGGTACCCAGATAGGCGCGCGGGTATTCGGCCCAGACCTTTCTGAGTTGCACGGCGTTTTTGCCGCTGACCGGGTAGGAAATGACGCCATCGGTGGCGTCGTAACCGGTCGACCAAACGATCAGGTCCACTTCGATGTGCCGGTCGTCCTCGGTGTTTATCCCGGTTTCATCAATCGAGGCGATGCCTTGTTCGCGACTGTGCAGCGTAACGTTGGCGCGGTTCAGCGCCGGGTAATAGGTGCTGGACACCAGCACCCGTTTGCAGCCGATGGTGAAGTCCGGGGTGAGTTTCTGCCGCAGCACCGGGTCCGGCACCTGGCGCTTGAGAAAGCGCAACGCCTGTTGTTGCACCAGACGAATCGCCGGTTTCGAGTATTTGAAGGCGATCACCCGGGTCTCGAACTGCCAGTAAATCAGCCAGCGCAGCAGCGTATAGGCCGGTTTCAAACCGAGCAGCCAGCGTTGGAATCGGCCGAAAGTGCGATCGGCACGCGGTAGCACCCAATGCGGTGTGCGCTGGAACACGTGCAGGTGTTCGACCTGCGGCGCAATCGCCGGAATGACCTGCGCCGCGCTCGCGCCGCTGCCAACAATCGCCACGCGTTTACCGCGATAGTCGTAGCTGTGATCCCAATGGTTTGTATGAAACGTCTTGCCCTGAAAGCGATCTTGCCCAGGAAAGCGCGGGATGACCGGCTGACTCAACGGCCCTGTGGCATTGATCAGGAACTGCGCGTAAAAGCTGCCCTTGGCGCGGGTATGCACCGCCCAGCGTTTTTCCGCCTCGTCCCATGCGACGCGCTCGACCTCGGCTTGCAGCTCCACCCGTTCACGCAGGCCGAACTGCTCGATCACCTGCTCGGTGTAGCGCCGCAGTTCCGCCTGGCCGGCAAACATCTGCGACCAGCGGTAGGGCGCGAATGACAGCGAGTACAGCGGCGACGGCACGTCCACCGCTGCGCCGGGGTAGGTGTTCTGGCACCAGGTACCGCCGAAAAACTCGCGTCGCTCCAGTATCCGAAAGTCATCGAACCCGGCCTTGAGCAGGTTGACCGCCGCACACTGGCCGCCGAAGCCGCTGCCGATGATCAACACATGGTAGGTGTGCATGGTCCCCCTTCTTATAGTTGTTTTTCCATTTCCCCTGTTTCAGTTATAGCCAACTCTGGGCCGCGTGTGCGGTGCTGATAGCGCTCTATTCAGGCCGCTGGCCGGTGATGGCTATTTAACTCCACCCTGATAGACTCCGAACACATCCGTGTCGGGGTGTAACCATTGCATCGCGCGGTCGAGGCCCCTATGGGAAATACGCGAGGAAAGGGACTTTCACTGGCAAGGAGGCTGTACAAGTCGCGGGTGTTCGGGCTGCTGCTCGGGCTGATGTGTGTCAGCGTGGCGATGTACCCGCTCGATCCGCCGCTGTGGGTGTGGAGTCTGATGCTGTTCAACGGCCTGGTCTGGCCGCATCTGGCGTTTCAATGGGCACGCCGTTCGAGCATTCCGTATCGCGCCGAACACCGCAATTTGCTGATCGACGCGTTCATGGGCGGCTTCTGGGTCGCCGCCATGCAGTTCAATCCCTTGCCCACGGCGACCACTGTTTCGATGATGGCGATGAACAATGTCGCCATCGGTGGTGGGCGATTTCTGCTCGCCGGGACGGCAGCACAACTGTTGGGCGTCGGCGTCGGGCTGGTGGTGTTTATGCCGGCATTCATCCCGGCGACATCACCGTTGCAGCTTTACGCCTGCTTACCGTTGCTGTTGCTGTATCCATTGGCGCTGGGCTGGATCTGCTTTCGTCAGGCCGACACCCTTGGGCGGCACAAGCGCGAGCTGTTGGCGTTGAGCCGAACGGACAGCCTGACCGGCCTGCTTAATCACGGCGCGTGGAAGGATCAACTGAACATTGCGTTTCAGCGCTGCAAACGCCAGCAGCAGGGTGCGGCGATTGCGTTGATCGACATCGACCATTTCAAGGCGATCAACGACACCTACGGTCACGTCGCCGGGGATATTGTGTTGCGCCAGTTGAGCAAACTGCTCAAGCAGAATCTGCGCGCCACCGACGTGGCCGGGCGATACGGCGGGGATGAGTTCTGCGTGATTCTGCCGGAATTGCCGCTGTTCAACGCCGCTCAGGCCATGGAAGCCTTGCGCGAGCGTTTTGCAGTTCTGGGGTATGAGCAGAATCCGGCATTGAAGGTCAGCTTGAGTATCGGCCTGGCCGCGTATGACCCGAGCCATGCCGACGCCACACGCTGGCTCGATGAAGCCGATCAGGCGTTGTATGAAGCCAAGGCGAGTGGACGCAACCGGGTGATTTGCAACAGCGACAGCAAACCCCGGCAGGCGGTGCTGGATTCGGTTTGAAGGGACACCGCCGATTAAAACTGTAGGAGTGAGCCTGCTCGCGATAGCAATCTGTCAGAGATTTAAATGCTAACTGACACAACGCTATCGCGAGCAGGCTCACTCCTACAGGTTTGTTCGGTGTCGGTCTTGAGCGTGTCGCATTCGCTATAGAGCCTTGCGCCAATGTCGGTTACGGTTGAATCCCTCCGACACGAAACAAGGACTGCTTCATGACGTTCTCATTTCCCCGCTCGCTGCTGGCCGCCAGTCTTGGTCTGTCCCTCGCATTCTCGGCAGCCAACGCTTGCGCCGAACCACACAAACAAGTGCTCGCCGATGCCGAGCAATACCAGCCTGAAGCGTTGAAACTGCTGGAGCGCCTGGTCAATATCGACTCCGGCTCCGGTTACGAACCCGGTCTCAAGCAAGTCAGCGAGATCGCTATCGATGAGCTGAAAAAACTTGGCGCCAGCATCGAACTGGTGCCCAACACCCCGGAAAAGTCCAACCATGTACTCGCCACGCTTAAGGGCACCGGCACGGCAAAAATCCTGCTGATGGCGCACATGGACACGGTGTTCAAGGAAGGCTCCGCCGCCGCACGGCCATTCCACATCAAGGATGGCCGCGCTTATGGGCCGGGGGTGATGGATGACAAGGGCGGCATTGTCGCCGGCATCTACGCGCTGAAAGTGCTGAAGAATCTCGACTTCAAGGACTATGCGCAGATCACCTTTCTGCTCGACGCCAGCGAAGAAACCGGCTCGGACGTCGCCACCGACCTGATCAAGAAAACCGCCAAACAGCACGACGTGACCCTCAACCTCGAACCGGGTCGCCCGGCCGATGGCCTGGTGGTCTGGCGCAAGGGCAGCGCGACGGCACTGGTCGAGGTCAAGGGCAAAGCGGCGCACGCCGGTGTCGCACCGGAGCTGGGGCGCAACGCCGCCATGGAAGCCGCGCACCAGATTCTGCAATTGGGCAAACTGGGTGATGAAGCGAAGAAAACCACCATCAACTTCACCGTGCTCAAGGCGGGTGATCGCACTAACGTGATTCCTGATCAGGCCACAGCCAAGGCTGACGTGCGCGCCGCCGTGCCAGAGGAATTCGACCGCATCGAAAAAGATCTGGCGCGGGTCTCGCAGGACAAATTGATTGCCGAGACGCAAGTGAAAACGTCGTTGCAGCGCGGTCTGCCGCCGATGCCGCAGACGGCTGAATCGGATCGCTTGATGGCCATGGCCCAGGGAATTTACGGCGAGATTGGCCGCAAACTGACCGAGGAGGGCAGTGGTGGCGCGGCGGATGCCAGTCTGTCGGCTGGGGTGGGCACGCCAACGCTGGATGGCTTCGGGATTGTCGGCGGCAATATTCACACGCCGGAAGAATATGCCGAGGTGGCGAGCGTGGCGCCAAGGATTTATCTGTTGTCGCGGATGATTATGGAGTTGGCCAAGCCACATTGAGGTGATCGTTCCCACGCGCAGCAAAAGAGCGCCCAACGGACGTTCCGCGTTCGCCTCTGACAGGGCCGCGGAGCGTCCCGAGCTGCATTCCCACGCGAAGCGTGGGAACGATCAAAAAAGCAAACGCCCCGAGCCAGTCGAAGCGTCTGTTTGGAATCACCGTTAATGTCTTTTTTACAGTCTACAAGAACGGTATAAAACCCTTTTTCCTTGCTATGAATTGAACCATCTTATGGCGACAAGATAGTATCTTGGAATAGACAGGGATTCTTCTGCGTTATTCACTTCAAAATAAGAGATCCTTTTTCCGGATGGTGCTTGGTATTCAAATATCACGTCACCAGTAGGCGCTTCGGGCTGGGAACGCTGCTCTAATAAATTACCATTAATATCGAAAAAACTAATTTTGTGGGCAGGGTGGGGGCGATAGATAAGCAACTCGATGTTAGTAACGGTACCTGTCCACTTGAATCTCGCGCTGCCCAACCCACGGCAATGCATATCCCTTCTATTAAGTGCTAAACTATACGATAAAAAAAAGCGGTCAACAAAAGATAACGGTGTAAATTCTAGTCCACTTTTGAATGTGACGGGCCTTTCAAGGTATTGATCGACTTCGTTTGTCCAGTCTTCATACCCTCCAGCAGCAACGAGAACCACGGTATAAGTTCTTACCGGAAAACTTATCGCTTCGCCGACCGCTTGACTGCCACTCAGTCCCGCCTTGAACACCACTTTCAACTCGCTGCCGTCCTTCAGATTTTGCAGATCGGCCAGCGGAAGCGGATGCGTGAAATAGCCTTGGCTGATCCACCTGTCGTTGGTTGTTCCGGTAGGCGGCTGCCAAAACGTTTTCGCATAAACGCTGTCATCTTTTTTAGTACCTTCCAGCTCCAACCAGACATATTGCCTCAGTGCAATCAGCGGCCAGCTGTTCACACGCATGGTCGCGTTCTCTGTCAGTTGGCTGACGTCCAAATCGGGACCTTCCCCGCCGTTAGCGGCTTGGGTGATCAGAGGCATGCCCAGCTGCGGATCCCCATGCGCAATCGGCTGCACCGCCAGGAGAAGGGGCTTGGAGTCCTTGGGCGTGCCATTGCTGACTATTGTGTAGATTACTGTCACCGGCTTGCCCAGGTTGAAGGCCACCACCGAGTTGGGTAGCGGAACGCTCTGAGGCCCTTGCGTGGTCACGGTAACCGGCACGGTGGTGTGGCTGCCGCCGCCGGGCGTGCCGGTCCAGGTCACGCTCAACTGGGTGCCGACCATGTTGTCGAAGGCTGGAACAACCGCAGTCAGGGCTTCCT
>NZ_JABWQQ010000047.1:0-6263 GCF_014268555.1 Pseudomonas sp. SWRI111
AACTTCGAAAACCTGGTGCCAAGCAACACGCCTGCGGTCACCACGATCACCGATTCGGTGGATAACACCGGCCTGACTTTGACGGCAACCAACAACATCGTTGAAGGCGGCCAGATCACTTACACCGCGACGCTGACTAACCCGGCGCAAACTCCGGTAACCGTCACCCTGTCGAATGGCTCGATCATTACCATTGCCGCCGGTGAAACCGTCGGCACCGTCAGCGTGCCGACCGCCGCCAATGATGTGTACAACAATGGCAGCACCGTCAGCACCACCATCACTGGTGCCACCGGTGGCAATTTCGAAAACCTGGTGCCGAATCCGACGCCTGCGGTCACTACGATTACCGATTCGGTGGATAACACCGGCCTGACCTTGACCGCGACCAACAACATCGTTGAAGGCGGCCAGATCACCTACACCGCGACCCTGACCAACCCGGCGCAAACTCCGGTTACCGTCACTCTGTCGAATGGCTCGACCATCACCATCGCTGCCGGCCAGACCACCGGCACCGTCAACGTGCCAACTGCCGCCAACGACGTGTACAACAATGGCAGCACCGTCAGCACCACCATCACTAGTGCCACCGGTGGCAATTTCGAAAACCTGGTGCCGAATCCGACGCCAGCGGTCACCACGATTACTGATTCGGTGGATAACACCGGCCTGAGCCTTAGCGCCACTGGCTCGGTGGCCGAGGGTGGTTCGATCGTTTACACCGCGACCCTGACCAATCCAGCGGGCACGCCTGTCACCGTGACCCTGAGCAACGGCTCGGTGATTACCATCGACGCGGGTAAGACCACCGGCACCGTGACCGTTCCGGCCCCGGCTGATGACGTCTATAAAGATGCCGGCCAGATCGAAGTCACGATCAAGGACGCGAGCGGCGGCAACTTCGAGAACCTGGTGCCGAGCACCAACCCTGCGGTGACGGAAATCACCGATACCGTCGACACCTCGACGGTGAAACTGAGCGCTGACACCTCGGTCGCCGAAGGCGGCACCGTCACCTACACCGCCACGGTCGGCGCGCCAGTCACCGGTTCGCCTGTCGTTGTGACCCTGACTAACGGCCAGAGCATCACCATCGGCGTCGGCCAAACCAGCGGCAGCGTGACCACCACCGCACCAAACGATGCGCTGGCCGGCAATGCCGCACTGACCAATTCGATCACCAACGTCAGCGGCGGTAACTACGAAAATCTGGTCGCCGATAAAACGCCTGTCTCCACCGCAGTGACCGACGTTACCGACACCACCAGCTTGTCGCTGTCCGCGACCGGTTCCGTGGCCGAAGGTGGCCAGATCACCTACACGGCGACCTTGAGCAACCCGGCCGGTACCCCGGTCACCGTGAATCTGAGCAATGGCTCGGTGATCACTATCGAGGCCGGCAAGACCACCGGTACCGTGACCGTCGACGCACCGAAGGACGACGTCTATAAGGACGCCGGAAAAGTCGAAGTCAGCATCAAGGACGCCACGGGCGGCAACTTCGAAAACCTCGTCCCGAACGCCACGCCAGCGGTGACCGATGTCACCGATACCGTCGATACCTCGACCGTGAAACTGAGCGCTGACACTACCGTGGCTGAAGGCGGGACCGTCACTTACACCGCTACCGTTGGCGCACCAGTGACCGGTTCGCCAGTCGTCGTGACCCTGGCCAACGGTCAGAACATCACCATCGAAGTCGGCAAAACCACCGGCACCGTAACCTTCACCGCACCGAACGATGCGCTGACCGGTCAGGCTTCGCTGAGCAACTCGATTACCAACGTCACTGGCGGTAACTTCGAAAACCTTGTGGCGGATAAAACCCCAGTCAGCACCACCGTGACCGATACCGTCGACACCACCAACCTGTCGCTGTCCGCGACTGGCACAGTGGCAGAAGGTGGGCAGATTACGTACACCGCAACCCTGACCAACGCCGCTGGCTCGCCAGTGACCGTGACGTTGAGCAACGGCGCGGTGATTACTATCAAAGCTGGCGAAACCAGCGGTAATGTCACCGTTCCAGCACCAACCGATGACGTCTACAAAGACGCAGGTTCGGTGCAGGCAACGATCAGCAGCGCCACCGACGGCAACTTCGAAAACCTGGTGCCAAGCACTACGCCAGCCGTGACAACCGTCACCGACACCATCGATACCTCGACGGTGAAACTGACGGCTGATACCAGCGTTGCTGAAGGCGGTACCGTCACTTACACCGCCACCGTTGGCGCGCCAGTGACCGGTTCGCCCGTGGTGGTGGCCCTGGCTAATGGTCAGCAGATCACTATCGAAGTCGGCAAGACTACCGGCAGCGTGACCTCCACCGCTCCGAACGATGCGCTGACTGGTCAGGCTTCACTGAGCAACTCGATTACCAACGTGACCGGTGGCAATTTCGAAAACCTCGTCGCCGACAAGACCCCGGTCAGTACCGCTGTGACCGATACCGTCGACACCACCAACCTGTCGCTGTCCGCGACCGGTTCCGTGGCCGAGGGAGGTTCGATCGTTTACACCGCCACGCTGAGCAACCCGGCCGGTGCGCCGGTCACGGTCACCCTGTCCAACGGCGCGGTAATCACCATCAAAGCTGGCGAAACCAGCGGTAATGTCACCGTTCCCGCACCAACCGATGACGTCTACAAAGACGCAGGTTCGGTGCAGGCCACGATCAGCAGCGCCACCGGCGGTAACTTCGAAAATCTCGTGCCGAGCAATGTTCCGGCTGTGACGACTGTCACCGACACCATCGATACCTCGACCGTCAAGCTGAGCGCTGACACCTCGGTTGCTGAAGGCGGCACGGTTACTTACACCGCTACCGTCGGCGCGCCAGTAACCGGTTCGCCCGTGGTGGTGGCCCTGGCTAATGGTCAGCAGATCACCATCGAAGTCGGCAAGACAACCGGCAGCGTGACCTTCACCGCCCCGAACGATGCGCTGACTGGTCAGGCGTCGCTGAGCAATTCGATCACCAACGTCACTGGGGGTAACTTCGAAAACCTTGTGGCGGATAAAACCCCAGTCAGCACCACCGTGCCCGACATCGTCGACACCACCAACCTGTCGCTGTCCGCGACCGGTTCCGTGGCCGAGGGTGGTCAGATCACTTACACCGCGACGCTGACCAACGCCGCCGGTTCGCCAGTCACTGTGACCTTGTCCAACGGCGCCACGATCACCATCAAAGCTGGCGAAACCAGCGGTAATGTCACCGTTCCCGCACCAACCGATGACGTCTACAAAGACGCCGGTTCGGTGCAGGCAACGATCAGCAGCGCCACCGGTGGCAACTTCGAGAACCTCGTTCCGAGTACGACGCCTGCGATCACTCAAGTCACCGACACCATCGATACTTCGGCGGTCAAACTGACCGCTGATACTTCGGTGACTGAAGGCGGCACCGTCACCTACACCGCGACTGTGGGCGCTCCGGTCACTGGCTCCCCTGTCGTTGTGACATTGGCCAACGGTCAGAACATCACCATTGCTGTTGGCCAAACTACAGGCACCGCAACCTTCACCGCACCGAACGATGCGCTGACCGGTCAGGCGTCGCTGAGTAATTCGATCACCAACGTCACTGGCGGTAATTTCGAAAATCTGGTTGCGGACAAAACCCCAGTCTCGACTTCCGTCACAGACATTGCGGACCCTACAAATCTATCGCTGAGTGCGACCGGTTCTGTGGCTGAAGGTGGTCAGATCACTTACACCGCGACACTGACCAACGCCGCAGGCTCGCCAGTGACCGTGACGTTGAGCAACGGCGCGGTGATCACAATCAAAGCTGGCGAAACCAGCGGCACTGCAACCGTTCCGGCGCCAACCGATGACGTCTACAAAGACGCCGGTTCGGTTCAGGCAACGATCAGCAGCGCCACCGGTGGCAACTTCGAAAATCTCGTGCCAAGCACTGCGCCAGCCGTGACAACTGTCACTGACACCATCGATACCTCGACGGTGAAATTGACGGCTGACACCAGCGCTGCTGAAGGCGGCACCGTCACTTACACCGCTACTGTCGGGGCGCCGGTTACCGGTTCGCCAGTCGTCGTAACGTTGGCGAACGGTCAGAACATCACCATCGAAGTCGGCAAGACCACCGGCAGCGTGACCTTCACCGCCCCGAACGATGCGCTGACTGGTCAGGCGTCGCTGAGCAATTCGATCACCAACGTCACTGGGGGTAACTTCGAAAACCTTGTGGCGGATAAAACCCCAGTCAGCACCACCGTGACCGACACCGTCGACACCACCAACCTGTCGCTGTCCGCGACCGGTTCCGTGGCCGAGGGTGGGCAGATCACTTACACCGCGACGTTGACCAACGCCGCCGGCTCGCCAGTGACCGTGACGTTAAGCAACGGCGCTGTGATTACAATCGAAGCGGGCAAAACCACCGGCACCGTGACCGTTCCCGCACCGACCGATGACGTCTACAAAGACGCCGGCAGTGTCGAGGCGACCATCAAGAGTGCGACTGGCGGCGACTTCGAAAACCTGGTCACCAGCACAGCGCCAGCCGTGACCACGGTCAATGACACCGTCGATACCTCCACCGTGTCGCTGAGCGCCACTGCTAACGTCGCCGAAGGCGAAACAGTGGTCTACACCGCGACCGTGACCGCGCCAGTGACCGGTTCGCCGGTCATCGTCAGCCTGTCCAACGGCCAGACCATCACCATCGCCGTCGGCGAAACCACCGGCAGCGTGAACTATGTCGCGCCGAACAGCCCGTTGGCGGGCGGCAGCTCGCTGAGCGTAACCATCGACGGCGCCACTGGCGGCAACTTCGAAAAACTCGTGGTCGACGGTAAGGCCGCCGACACCGTGGTTTCCGACACCACCGACATTACCAACCTGAATCTGACCGCGAGCGATTCGGTGGCCGAAGGTGGCCAGATCACCTACACCGCGACGCTGACCAACCCGGCCGGCACACCGGTGAGCGTGACCCTGTCGAACGGCGCGACGATTACCATCGACGCGGGTAAAACTACAGGCGCCGTGACTGTCGATGCACCGAAGGACGATGTCTACAAGGACGCCGGCAAGGTCGAAGTGACGATCACGGACGCGACCGGCGGCAACTTCGAAAGTCTGGTGCCTAGCTCGGTTCCAGCCGTAACCAACGTCACGGACACCATCGATACCTCGACGGTGAAATTAACGACTGACACCAGCGTTGCCGAAGGCGGGACCGTCACCTACACCGCCACCGTTGGCGCGCCAGTGACCGGTTCACCTGTCGTTGTGACATTGGCCAATGGTCAGAACATCACCATTGCTGTTGGCCAAACCACCGGCACCGTGACCTTCACCGCGCCGAACGATGCATTGACTGGCCAGGCGTCGCTGAGTAATTCGATCACCAACGTCACTGGGGGTAACTTCGAAAACCTCGTCGCCGACAAAACTCCGGTCAGCACTGCTGTGACTGATACCGTCGACACCACCAACCTGTCGCTGAGCGCGACCGGGTCCGTGGCCGAGGGCGGGCAGATCACTTACACCGCGACATTGACCAACGCCGCTGGCTCGCCAGTCACTGTGACCTTGTCCAACGGCGCCACCATCACCATCGAAGCCGGTAAAACCACTGGCACCGTGACTGTCCCCGCACCAACCGATGACGTCTACAAAGACGCCGGCTCCGTGCAGGCAACCATCAGCAGCGCCACCGGTGGCAACTTCGAAAACCTGGTGCCAAGCACTACGCCAGCCGTGACGACGGTCACCGACACCATCGATACCTCGACCGTCAGACTGAGCGCTGACACCTCGGTTGCTGAAGGCGGCACCGTCACTTACACCGCTACCGTCGGCGCGCCGGTCACCGGTTCGCCTGTCGTCGTGACCCTGGCCAACGGTCAGAACATCACCATCGAAGTCGGCAAAACCACCGGCAGCGTGACCTTCACCGCCCCGAACGATGCGCTGACTGGTCAGGCTTCGCTGAGCAACTCGATCACCAACGTGACCGGTGGCAACTTCGAAAATATTGTTGCTGATAAAACCCCAGTCAGCACCACCGTGACCGATACCGTCGACACCACCAACCTGTCGCTGTCCGCGACCGGTTCCGTGGCTGAGGGCGGTCAGATTACGTACACCGCAACGCTGACCAACGCCGCTGGCTCGCCAGTGACCGTGACCCTGTCCAATGGCGCGGTAATCACCATCAAAGCTGGCGAAACCAGCGGTAATGTCACCGTTCCAGCACCAACCGATGACGTCTACAAAGACGCCGG
>NZ_JABWQQ010000048.1:0-3827 GCF_014268555.1 Pseudomonas sp. SWRI111
GAAGTCCCGTTCAACATCGAAGCCAAGTTGATCAAGGACAATGAAGGCGGAACGGTGATCGCCCGGTACGAAATCAAGCGCGCGGCGGGCGGGACGAGTTATTCGAATGCCTTGGAACTGAGAGTAGGCGCAGCGCTCGATATTGATCAATCCGTCATGAAACTCGATGGCAACAACTACTATATGTCTCCAATCTCCGCTCATAAACCGGATTGGGTAAGGGTTAACTTCAAAGCACCACAAACCTACGAGACTCGGGTTCCTGCCAACGGCGCGCCTCCCTATGTCTATACTTCCGAGAACCCTGACATCGCAACCGTGGACGATACGGGGCTGGTGCATTCGGTATCCAATGGAAGTACTACCATTGTTGTACAGGACGCTGACAATCGGACTGCCGAATTCCCCGTTGAATGCTCCAACGTTTTCGAGCTATGCGCATTTCCCGATCAATTGAATTGGAAAGATGCACAGGCGGCGCTCGCCAGAGAAAACTTGGAGCCCATCCGGGCACGAGGCAGCTTCGTCGACGAGCTTGGGCCGCAATTTCAAGCAACTACTGTTCCGTCTCCTGAAGGGGAAAAATACTACGGCCCCGTTTTTGCTGATGGAAACGTGCAGATTTACATTTATGCCACTGGCCGAGCGAGTGAAGACAGAGGCTTGAATATAGCCGTAACAAATCCAGACGATCGGTATCGGTATATCGGTCGAAAAACAAAATAACTGCCCGCTGCAAAGTTAATTCAAGAAACATAGAGCTACCTCAGACACCTCCTTGCGCGAGAACTTCTGAGGCATTTCCGGGGCAGGCCACGGTGGAAGCGGAATGCCCATCCAACATCCTCAAGGTGGGATTCGTTGAGATGTTCGAGGTGGATGGGGAGTCAGGGGCTGGCAGAAGGATCTGTTCGTGATCGAGGTGTGGTCGACCTCTTGAAGATCTTGAGTCTGGCGAGATTAAGAAGCCGGGAGCCTGCTCGCGATAGCGGTCTGTCTGGTTTGAACGCATCGACTAAGAAATGCTCATCGCGAGCCAGCTCGCTCCCACATTTTGGAGTGCACTCCCTTTATTTGGCTTTGAGATACCCCGTTAAGCTGCGTGGATCCGCTCAAAGCCGATTTGCCAGTTCTCCTGTTTCAGCTGCAACTCCGAGCCTACCGTTCGTCTGGAATACATCAACACCTGTCAGGTTTGACAGGTGTGCAAATTCAACAACACAGGTTCAATCACTCCATCACCCGAACGGAGTGCGCGCCCGTGTTCGCCAGACATCCCACGCCAGCGAGCCCGCTGGGTCTGCATGATTCCGTCCGCCTCGAACGTTGCGCCACGACGCCGAGCCTTTCTTCCAAAGGACTTGCCTGATGCCTTCCCACAAGAACTTCCGCTTCCCTCCCATCAAGGAAGGCAACGAAACACTGGCCCTGCGCCCGCTGCTGATTCCGGGGATGCTCGAACCCGTACAGGACGGCGATGGAGGCATCAACATCAAGGTGGCGACGGACGACCCCCAAGGCTTGCTGTGTGTAATCAATCCTTATCTGAGCTTGATGAGCGAGGGTGACAGGCTGGATATCTGGTGGAACAACGCGAAAGTGCTTGAACGATTCGTGACGGCCGATGAAGTCAATCAGCGGGTTTTCTTCTACTTGCCGGCGCCTGCAGAGTCAGGGTGGGTCGAGAACTGCCATTACGTGCTGACCCGAGTGGGTGAAACCGAAGCCGACCCGCCGTCGGCGTCATTGCGGATAATGATCAAACTGTACCAGCCAGGGAACTTTGACAGGGAACCGCATAACGACGATGGCCATTCAGAACTGAACATCGTGCAATTGCCGCCCGAGCTGGTCGAACAGGGCGTAATCGATGCCGGCTGGGCGAAAGATGGTGTGTTGGCCACCATCCCCCACTACGTGTATTGCACCCGCAACGATAAAGTCCGCCTGAGCATCGGCGATCACTTGCTTCCTGTTCACCGCATCACGCAGGAGCAAGCCGATAACGAACAATCGATCGAAATCCTGATCGAGCAGGCAGACATTCTCCGCGCCGGAGACGGTTTACAGCGGGAAATCAGATACGACATCAACGACGAAGTCTGGAACTGGGCCGACCGCCACTCCAAACGCACCTGCATTGAAATCGACGCCGGGGGCTGGCGCCTAGAAGCTCCGGTCATCAAGGAAGCCTTTAATGGTGTCATCACCATCAGGGATCTGAACAAGCTGCCGGTCACCGTGCAGATCCATGCCCGCAGCCAGGAGTTCACTCTCGGCGACAGCGTGAAAATGACCTTCATCGGCAGGCCGCCGAATTATGCCGAACCCATCATCTGCAGCGAAACCCGCGAGATCGACAACGTCCCCTCAGTGCTGGAAATCAAGGTGCCCTATGACTTGATCAGAGCAATTGTTATGGGCCGCGCCGACGTCTCCTATATCCTCTATAAAAAGGATGGTGGTGACCCCCTGTCCTCCAAGCGCGCCTTTGCAACGGTCGTGGGCGACGTCAACATGCTGCCCGAGCCGAACATTCTTGAGCTGATCGGCGATACCCTCGAACCGGACGTGTTCTTCGCCACGGTAGAAGTCCGCTATGCCATGAAGAACGGCGACTTGATTTGCCTCAGATGGTTGGGAACAAAATCCAATGGCGATGAGTATCTGCATGAGGTTGCGCATATTGTCAGCGAGAACGAGGCCACGGAAGGTCTTGTCACGTTCTACATCGACGCTGAGCACATCACTGTGCTCGACAACGGCACGCTGGATCTTTCCTATGTAGTCGCGAACGATGCACCGGGCCTTCTCGACGTCAGAGAATCCGAGCGCCTGCTGGCCGAGGTCGGAAAGGTTCGAGCGACGCTGCCCAAACCCGTGGTCGAGGAGGCTGAACCGTCGGGGGATGTTCTTGATCCGTCGAAGGTGTTCGACAGCGTTCAAGTGCTGATCGGCGAGGCGAAGACGCTGGACAAGGACGTGGTGACGTATTTCTGGCGCAGCCCCAACCCGATCTCCAGTACCAGCGACTGGCTGCCGATAACTACCGTCAGCGCAGGCAAACCTGTGCGTTTCAGGGTCGACAAGCAATATGTCACGTCCAACATCGCCCAATATGTTGATGTGCGTTATGTGCTGTGGCGTGCGGTTTCGCAGCGCTATGAATACTCGGCCTCGCTGGTGCTGTTGATCGTTGAAATAGTGGTGCCTGTGATCAATTCGGTTACCGATACCAGCGGTGAGGTAATCCCTGATAATGGCATTACCTTCGACACCAGCGTCACAGTCGAGGGCACGGCCAGCGCCAACCTGACGCTGCAGTTGTATGACGGCGCTGCGGCTATC
Source organism: Pseudomonas sp. SWRI111 (assembly GCF_014268555.1). Taxonomy (NCBI): domain Bacteria; kingdom Pseudomonadati; phylum Pseudomonadota; class Gammaproteobacteria; order Pseudomonadales; family Pseudomonadaceae; genus Pseudomonas; species Pseudomonas sp. SWRI111. The sequence continues at coordinate 3,349 of NZ_JABWQQ010000048.1, forward strand.
ACACCCATCGTGAAAGTCGATGCCAGCGGCAACTGGACACTGCCGCTGACGGCGCTCAGTGCCAGCGCCCACAGCATCACGGTCAAAGCGTTGTACGGCAGTAATCCGGTGTCGGCGGCGCGGACCTTTACCGTGGCGGTGGCGACGGCGCCGACCATCACCTCGGTCAGGGATTCTGTGGGCGAAGTCGCGGCGGGGGGCACGACGTTCGATACGTCGGTCACGCTGAGCGGCAAGGCGTTCGCCAATCAGAAGGTCGAGATCTTCGACGGTGTCACGTCCAAAGGCCAGGTCGCGGTCGATGCCAGCGGCAACTGGACACTGCCGCTGACGGCGCTGAGCGCCAGCGCCCACAGCATCACGGTCAAAGCGTTGTATGGGCATAATCCGGTGTCGGCAGCATGGACCTTTACCGTGGCGGTGGCGACGGCGCCGACCATTACCTCGGTCAGGGATTCTGTGGGCGAAGTCGCGGCGGG
>NZ_JABWQQ010000049.1:0-3401 GCF_014268555.1 Pseudomonas sp. SWRI111
AAAACAAAACCCCAACTGCTTTCGCAATTGGGGTTTCGGAATTTAATCTTGACGATGACCTACTCTCACATGGGGAAACCCCACACTACCATCGGCGATGCATCGTTTCACTGCTGAGTTCGGGATGGGATCAGGTGGTTCCAACGCTCTATGGTCGTCAAGAAATTCGGGTACCGAATCGTGGCCAGATGGCCGCGCTTCAGCAAATTGGGTATGTGACAGCTTTCGGTGTTTTCGTGAGATTCAAACTTTCGGTTCGTTTCGTCTTCACACACCGCAATCTGGTGCTCTTTCGCTTTTCAGCTCGAAGCAAGCAAATTGCTTGGGTGTTATATGGTCAAGCCTCACGGGCAATTAGTATTGGTTAGCTCAACGCCTCACAGCGCTTACACACCCAACCTATCAACGTCGTAGTCTTCGACGGCCCTTCAGGGAACTCAAGGTTCCAGTGAGATCTCATCTTGAGGCAAGTTTCCCGCTTAGATGCTTTCAGCGGTTATCTTTCCCGAACATAGCTACCCGGCAATGCCACTGGCGTGACAACCGGAACACCAGAGGTTCGTCCACTCCGGTCCTCTCGTACTAGGAGCAGCCCCTCTCAAATCTCAAACGTCCACGGCAGATAGGGACCGAACTGTCTCACGACGTTCTAAACCCAGCTCGCGTACCACTTTAAATGGCGAACAGCCATACCCTTGGGACCGGCTTCAGCCCCAGGATGTGATGAGCCGACATCGAGGTGCCAAACACCGCCGTCGATATGAACTCTTGGGCGGTATCAGCCTGTTATCCCCGGAGTACCTTTTATCCGTTGAGCGATGGCCCTTCCATACAGAACCACCGGATCACTAAGACCTACTTTCGTACCTGCTCGACGTGTCTGTCTCGCAGTCAAGCGCGCTTTTGCCTTTATACTCTACGACCGATTTCCGACCGGTCTGAGCGCACCTTCGTACTCCTCCGTTACTCTTTAGGAGGAGACCGCCCCAGTCAAACTACCCACCATACACTGTCCTCGATCCGGATAACGGACCTGAGTTAGAACCTCAAAGTTGCCAGGGTGGTATTTCAAGGATGGCTCCACGCGAACTGGCGTCCACGCTTCAAAGCCTCCCACCTATCCTACACAAGCAAATTCAAAGTCCAGTGCAAAGCTATAGTAAAGGTTCACGGGGTCTTTCCGTCTAGCCGCGGATACACTGCATCTTCACAGCGATTTCAATTTCACTGAGTCTCGGGTGGAGACAGCGCCGCCATCGTTACGCCATTCGTGCAGGTCGGAACTTACCCGACAAGGAATTTCGCTACCTTAGGACCGTTATAGTTACGGCCGCCGTTTACCGGGGCTTCGATCAAGAGCTTCGCGTTAGCTAACCCCATCAATTAACCTTCCGGCACCGGGCAGGCGTCACACCCTATACGTCCACTTTCGTGTTTGCAGAGTGCTGTGTTTTTAATAAACAGTCGCAGCGGCCTGGTATCTTCGACCGGCATGAGCTTACGGAGCAAGTCCTTCACCCTCACCGGCGCACCTTCTCCCGAAGTTACGGTGCCATTTTGCCTAGTTCCTTCACCCGAGTTCTCTCAAGCGCCTTGGTATTCTCTACCCAACCACCTGTGTCGGTTTGGGGTACGGTTCCTGGTTACCTGAAGCTTAGAAGCTTTTCTTGGAAGCATGGCATCAACCACTTCGTCACCCAAAGGGTAACTCGTCATCAGCTCTCGGCCTTAAGATCCCGGATTTACCTAAGATCTCAGCCTACCACCTTAAACTTGGACAACCAACGCCAAGCTGGCCTAGCCTTCTCCGTCCCTCCATCGCAATAACCAGAAGTACAGGAATATTAACCTGTTTTCCATCGACTACGCTTTTCAGCCTCGCCTTAGGGACCGACTAACCCTGCGTCGATTAACGTTGCGCAGGAAACCTTGGTCTTTCGGCGTGGGTGTTTTTCACACCCATTGTCGTTACTCATGTCAGCATTCGCACTTCTGATACCTCCAGCAAGCTTCTCAACTCACCTTCACAGGCTTACAGAACGCTCCTCTACCGCATCATCCGAAGATGATACCCGTAGCTTCGGTGTATGGTTTGAGCCCCGTTACATCTTCCGCGCAGGCCGACTCGACTAGTGAGCTATTACGCTTTCTTTAAAGGGTGGCTGCTTCTAAGCCAACCTCCTAGCTGTCTAAGCCTTCCCACATCGTTTCCCACTTAACCATAACTTTGGGACCTTAGCTGACGGTCTGGGTTGTTTCCCTTTTCACGACGGACGTTAGCACCCGCCGTGTGTCTCCCATGCTCGGCACTTGTAGGTATTCGGAGTTTGCATCGGTTTGGTAAGTCGGGATGACCCCCTAGCCGAAACAGTGCTCTACCCCCTACAGTGATACATGAGGCGCTACCTAAATAGCTTTCGAGGAGAACCAGCTATCTCCGAGCTTGATTAGCCTTTCACTCCGATCCACAGGTCATCCGCTAACTTTTCAACGGTAGTCGGTTCGGTCCTCCAGTTAGTGTTACCCAACCTTCAACCTGCCCATGGATAGATCGCCCGGTTTCGGGTCTATTCCCAGCGACTAGACGCCCTATTAAGACTCGCTTTCGCTACGCCTCCCCTATTCGGTTAAGCTCGCCACTGAAAATAAGTCGCTGACCCATTATACAAAAGGTACGCAGTCACCCAACAAAGTGGGCTCCCACTGCTTGTACGCATACGGTTTCAGGATCTATTTCACTCCCCTCTCCGGGGTTCTTTTCGCCTTTCCCTCACGGTACTAGTTCACTATCGGTCAGTCAGTAGTATTTAGCCTTGGAGGATGGTCCCCCCATATTCAGACAAAGTTTCTCGTGCTCCGTCCTACTCGATTTCATTGATAAGAGATTTTCGCGTACAGGGCTATCACCCACTATGGCCGCACTTTCCAGAGCGTTCCGCTAATCTCAAATCAACTTAAGGGCTAGTCCCCGTTCGCTCGCCACTACTAAGGGAATCTCGGTTGATTTCTTTTCCTCAGGGTACTTAGATGTTTCAGTTCCCCTGGTTCGCCTCTTGCACCTATGTATTCAGTACAAGATAACCATCTTATGATGGCTGGGTTCCCCCATTCAGACATCTCCGGATCAAAGTCTGTTTGCCGACTCCCCGAAGCTTTTCGCAGGCTACCACGTCTTTCATCGCCTCTGACTGCCAAGGCATCCACCGTATGCGCTTCTTCACTTGACCATATAACCCCAAGCAATCTGGTTATACTGTGAAGACGACATTCGCCGAAAATTCGAATTTCTCAATTAAGAGAACTCACAAATTTTACCTTAGCCTGATCCGTTACCAGTGAAAGTAACGTTCAGTCTATCTTTCTATCACATACCCAAATTTTTAAAGAACGATCTAATCAAA